>CAYYIK010000008.1:0-62124 GCA_964471955.1 uncultured Thermoanaerobaculia bacterium
CGGGCCGCGCCGGCGGCACCGGGCCCAGAGCGGCGAGCTTCGACCTGAGCTCGGGCAGCGCGGCGTGGCGGGGGTTGAGCGCCTCGAGCTGCGCCAGCAGCGCGGCGGCTTCGGCGGCCTTGCCGCCGGCGATCGCCTGCCCCGTCGCCTCCTGCAGGCGCGACGCCTCGTTGACCCGCTGCGCCGCCCGTTCGATCTGGGCGAGCAGGTCCATCCGCTCCTCGCGCGACAGCTCCGAGACGCCAGAGCGGCTGCCCGGCCGCGCCGACGTCGTGGGGGCCGCGGCCGGCGGCGGCGCCGCGCCGCCGCGGGTCACCGGAATCTCCTGGGTCGAGACGCCGCGCAGCGCCTCGGCCACGCCGACGAGCGCCTGCAGGAACGAGAGCGCGTCGGGCCAGCGCTCGTCGCGACTGCGTGCCAATCCTTTGAGCACCACGTCGTTGAGCAGCGGCGGGATGGCGATGGCCGGGTCGCGGCCGATCAGCGGAATCGGCGCCTCGGTCAGCCGCTTGAGCACGAAGCCGTGCGGATTCTCCGACTCGAAGGGCATGCGGCCGGTGAGCATCTCGTAGAGCACCGCGGCGAAGGAGTAGAGGTCGCTGCGATGGTCGAGCGGCTCGTCCTTGATCGATCCGGCCTGTTCGGGCGAGCAGTACATCAGCTTGCCCATGAACATGCCGGCCTGGGTGATCTCGAGATTGCCCGGCGTCTGGAGGTTCTTGGCCAGTCCGAGGTCGATGATCTTGATCAGCGGCCGGTTGCGCCGGTCGCGGGTGATCATCAGGTTGTCGGGCGAGAGGTCCCGGTGGATGACGCCGGCCGAGTGGATGGCGTCGAGACCGCGCAGCGACTGGATGCCCAGTTCGACCGCCAGGGCCAGCGGAAACGGCCCCTTGCCGCGCAGAAAGCTGCCGACGTCCTCGCCGTCGATGTGCTCCCAGACCATGTAGAAGCTGCCGTCCTCGAGGCGCGCGAAGTCGTAGAGGATGGCGACGTTCGGGTGCTTGATCTGGGTGGAGATGCGCGCTTCCTGGGCGAAGCGCTGCAGGGCATGCGGGTCGGTGGCGCGGTCGGCGCGCAGGATCTTGATCACCCGCAGCTCGTGCAGGTGGATGTGGCGGGCGCGCCAGACCTCGCCCATGCCGCCGGTGGCCAGGCGTTCGAGGATCTCGTACTTGCCGTCGAGGATGGATCCGCTGTCGCGCTGGCTCACTTTGCCCGTTCGCTCCTTCTCGCCTTCGGCCCTGCCCGGCTGGAAGACTGCGTATTCTAACGTCGGCATGGGAGAATCCCGCGCACCCTTGGCAGGCCCTCCCTCCTCCCCCTCGCGCGCCGCGCTGCTGCCCTGCGTCCTGCTGTTCGGCGCCATGACCAACCTGACGCTGGTCGTGCCGGGGCTCAAGGAGCTGGTAGTCGACGAGCTGGGCGGCTCGGTCGCGGACGCGGCGCTCTTTTTCACCGTCGAGATGGCGGCCTACCTGGTCTTCGCGCCGGTCTGGGGCCTGCTGTCGGACCGCACCGGCCGGCGGCGGCCGCTGGTCGTCGCCGGATTCGCCGCGAGCGGCGTGCTCTACCTCTCCTACCTGCTGATCGATTCGGTGCCGCTGCTGCTCGCTCTGCGCTTCGTGCAGGGCGCGGCGGCGATCGCCGGCTGGTCGACCGCCCTGGCCATCGTCTTCGACGGCGCCGACGAGCGGACGCGCCCGACTCTGGCGGGGCTCGCCGGGGCGTCGATGATCCTCGGGGTCGGTCTCGGAGCGCCGTTCGGCGGCGCGGCCTCGGCGGCATTCGGCCCGCGGGCGCCGCTCGCGTTCGCCGGCGGCCTCTTTCTGCTGCTCGCCCTGGGCGCTGCGACGCTGCGCGAGCCGGCGGTGACCGCGGCGCGTCCGCGCCTGGCGGAGATCGCCCGCGCCCTCGCCGCGCGGCCGCGCCTCCTGCTCCCCTGGGGTCTCTACTTCGTCGAACGCTTCACCGTCGGCATGTTCGTCGTCGTCTTCCCGCTCTTTCTCGCCGAGCGGGCCGGCGCCGACCCGGGCGAGCGCGGGCGGGCGCTCGCCTTCTACCTGCTCCCCTTCGCGCTCTTCCAGCTCGGCACCCACCGGCTGACCCGCCGCTTCGGCGCGCTGCCCGTCCTGGCCGGCGGCACGGCGCTTTACGGCCTGGCCCTCGCCGCCCTCGGGCGCATCGAACTCGCGCTGCTGTTGCCCTTCCTGGTGGGGCTCGGCGGGCTCGCCGCGGTGATCTTCCCGCCGACGCTGGCGCTGACCGCCGAGTGGAGCACGGCGGCGAGCCGGGCGAGCGCGATGGCCGGTTTCAACCTCGCCGGCTCGCTCGGCTTCGCGCTCGGACCGGTCACCGGCGCCTGGGCGGCCCGCTCCGGCGACTACGGCTACGCCTTCGACCTGGCCGGCGGCCTCGCCGTCGGCGCCGCGCTCGCCCTGGCCACGGCGCTGCTGCTCCGGCGCCGGAGCCGTCGGGACGGCTGAAGCGACCCGGACGTCAGCGCGGGTGGCGCCGTCCGAAGAGGTGGGCGAGGGCGGCGAGCAGCCAGAGCGTCGCCGCGATGAGGTGAACGACCAGCCAGGCGCGTCGCCACGCCGGGTCGACGGCGGTCTGGAGGAAGTAGCCGGAAGCGGTCATCGGCACGAAGACGCCGATCAGCGCCACGCCGCTGGTGCGCCGCTGCCCGGCGCCCAGGCGCCAGCCGGTCAGCGCGTGCGAGCGCCAGATGGCGCCGACCGCGAAGACGAGCAGCGGCGCGACCCAGACATGCGCGTGCTGGACCGGCGGCTGCCAGGGGTGGACGGCGGCGAACGGGTCGACCGGTTCGAGGAGGTAGCCCACCACCACCCAGGCGAGTCCGGTGCCGCCGACCAGCAGGTTGGCGAGGTGGACGAGCCAGGCCTCGGAGCGGGTCACCGCGACTCCCCGGCCGGCTTCGCGCCCCCGGGCGATCCGGCCGGGGGGGCGGGGCGCACGACCCGCTCGAGCGCCAGGGCGCGACGCACGGCGTCGGTGGTCGAGCGGGCGGTCAGCGTGGCGCCGGTCACCGGGCGGATCGCCCGGCGCAGTTCGAGCTCCGGGTCCAGCCGGCGGCCCTCGAACTGACGGAACCACTCGCCGCGCGGCAGGTAGTCGAGCGGCTCATCGAAGGCGATCGTCTCGACGCGCAGAACGTTCCCTCCGGCGTCGACGGCCACCATCACGGTCGCCGCCAGGGTGCGCACGAGGTGGGTGTCGAAGAAGACGGTGCCGACCACCTCCCCGTCCCGGCGGGCGAGATAGGGGTGGACGATGCCGGTGGCCAGCGGGACGCCCGCCAGCGCGGCCGCTTCCTCGCGCTGATCTTCGGTGAGATAGACGGTACGTCGTTCGAACTCGGCGCCCGGAAAGGCGAGGGCGAGGGCCTCGTCGACGCTGAGCAGCACCTTCGCCGACGCCGGCAGGGCGCCGAGCAGGGCGAAGGCGAGGACGATGCCGGAGCGCCACGAGACCCTCACCATGGCCGCCTCAGAAGACGTAGCCGAGGGCGACGTTGAACTGGTCGACGCCGGTGCCGGCGCCGTTGTCGACATCCTGCCAGTCGGCCTTGAAGACCACCTGCTCGAAGGGCTGGAACGAGAGGCCGACGGTCAGGATCTCGACGTCGCTCGCCGGGTTGGCGAGCCACCCTTCCGGCACCTCGGCCTGGGTGTCGTACGTCTCCCAGCGTACGAAGGGGAGCAGTCGGGCGGCTCCGTCGCGCCGGTTGAAGAGGTCGTAGCCGGCCTGCACGTAGTAGCCGTCCATCGACTCGCCAACCGACTTGTTGCCCTCCAGAGCCAGGGCGCGGTTGAGCCCCGCGACGTCGTCGAGCTCGGCGTCGGCCCACAGGCCGCGCAGCTCCAGGCCGCGCCACTTCCAGTCGGCGTGCAGCTCGAAGAGCTGCGTCGCGACGCCGGCCTCGCCGCCGAGAGGGTCGGCGATGCCCTGTCCCGAGTCCCCGAAGTAGGCCGACCCGCCGGCGATCAGCCCCGGCGTCGCGGTCCAGTCGAGCCGGCCGACCCAGGCGAAGTCCTCCGCCTTGGCGTTGGATCCCTTCTGCCGGCCGCCGCGCAGGCCACCCGCCGAAAAGCCCTTCGCGTCGAGGCCGTTGACGATGTAGGTGCGGTAGGAGAATCCCCCCACCTCGCCGAAAGCGCCGATGCCGCTCTCGCGCCAGGTCGTCGGCAGGATGGCGCTCTCGATGCCGGGTCGCCGGGCACCGAGGAAGACCGTCGGTTCGTGCAGCTCGTTGACCAGCCCCATCGGGATCAGCACCAGTCCGGCCCGCAGGTTGAACTCCGGCCGGATCATCCGGTCGAGGTAGGCGAACTCCACCGACGCCTCGCCGTTCTTGCCGGTCGAACCGTGCTCCCACTCGAGCTCGGTGTTGAGGATCCAGTCGTCGTTCCACTTGTAGCCGAAGTAGAGGACGCCGCGCAGCACGTCGAGCTCGTCCGTCTTGCCCGACGGCGCTCCGGCGTCGTTCGAGCCGGAGAAGTTCTGATACAGGATCTCGCCGTAGCCGCCGATCGACACGCCGCGGGCCCTGGCGTAGACCTTCGAGGCCGCCGGACCGAGGCCGTAGCGACTCTCGTCGGCCTCGACCGCGGCCTCGCCGAGGCGCAGCTTCTCGAGCTCGGCGGCCAGCAGGTCGATGCGCCGCTCGAGTTCGGCGGTCTCGGCCGCCGGGGTGCCCGGACGGGCAGCGGCGATCTCCGCGCGCAACGCCGCGACCTCGCGCTCGAGCGCCTGCAGGCGCTCCTCCGCCGCTGGTGTCTGTGCAAGGGCCGGGGCGGCCTGGACGACGACGAAACCACTGCTCAGCAGCGCCGCCAGGGCGGCGCTTCGGACAAACCTGCGGTACCGCATGTACACTCCCTCCGTTCGCATCGCCGCCCCCTTCCGGGGCGCGGCGATGTGGACCCGAGAGCGGCCCCCGGGACATCCTGCCAGGGACTCGGGGCGCCGCTCTCGCTGTTTCACCGCGACCGAGGTACGCCCTCGATCGACACGTCTCCGGTCAGCGCGCGGACACGGTCGAGCAACCGGGGTCCCACCAGCGCGCGCAGGCGATCCCCGTCGATCACCAGCAGAATGTTGTCCCCCTGGCTCGTCGCGCCGGCGATCTTCCGGCGCGCCGCTGCGGGGCCGAGCACGTAGAGCGCCGTGGAACGGCAGTCGGCGAGGGTCGGCGACGGGCCGATCGAAGTGGCCGTGCCGAAGTCGGCCGCCGGCTCGCCGCTGCGCGGGTCGAGCAGGTGGCCGAATCGACGACCGCCGACCTCGAAATGGCGCTCGCTCTCGCCGGAAGTCGCCACCGAACCCTCGCTGAGCGGCGAGACGACTTCCAGCACTTCGCGACTGCGATCGCGCGGGTCGGCGAGCGAGAAGGCCACGGGGGCGCGGGCGCCGGTCCAGGCGAGCTGGCCGCCGAGGTCGAGGCGCACTTCCGCGTCGGGTGCCAGCTGGCGCGCCAGGGTCAGCGCGCCGGCGAGCGCCGCGCCCTTGCCGAAGCCCCCCTCTTCGATGCGGAAGTCGCCCAGGCGGGCCGCGGAGCGGGCCGGCGCGTCGAGTTGGAGCTGGCGCCAGCCGACCGCGGCACGTGCCGCCGCGAGCTCCTGCGGATCCGGCACCCGACCGTCGCCGCGCAACCCCCAGGCCGCCACCAGAGCGCCGATCGTCGGGTCGAACGCCCCGTCGCTCTCGAAGGCGCAGCGCACCGCGTCCGAGAGCGCCTTCCAGGTCTCCGGCGAGAGCGCCAGCGGCTGGCCGACCGGAGTCCGGTTGAGCTCCGCCAGCTCGCTGTCCTCGCGCCAGGTCGACAGTCGCGCCTCCGCCGCGGCAACCTCGCCGATCAGCCGCTCCGCGACGGCGAGCCCCTCGGCACGTCCGAGACCGTCGACGACGACGGTGAGGGTCGTGCCCATGGCGGCGACCCGGCGCTCGACCCGCTCGGCCGGCGCCTGCTGAGCCTCCACCGCGAGTGCCCCGACGAGCAGGGCGGAGAGCGCCGTCAGGGTCTGCGTCCGGACTCGCGCCGCCTCGGGCCGGGCCGTCCGGGCGGCCTGGGCCGCCGGACAGCCGGCGCAGGCGGACTCCGCGTCGTCCTCGCGGCGCAGCGCCCGGTAGAGGGCGAAGACGACGACGGCGAGAGTCAGCAGCGAGACGATCCAGAACTGCGGGTCTTCGAGCGGCAGACTGGTCATTTCAGGCGACTCCCGCGGCGAGCAAGAGGTGACGGGCGGCGAAGGCGCCGATCCAGGCGAGACCGGTCATCCAGGCGAACTGGAGCAGCGGCCACTTCCAGTGGCGGGTTTCGCGGCGCACCGTCACCACGGTGGACAGGCACTGCATGGCGAGCACGAAGAAGACGAGCAGCGAAACCGCCGTCGAGGTGGTGAACAGCGGCGTGCCGTCGTCCCGCGTCGCGGCGTAGATCCGCTCGAGAATCCCCGTTTCGGCGGCGTCCTCCGGGGCGCCCGCGAGCACAGCCAGGGTGGAGACGAACACCTCGCGCGCTGCGAAGGCGGTGAGCACACCCATGGTCAGTCGCCAGTCGTAGCCGAGCGGCGCGAAGACCGGCTCGAAGGTCCGCCCCAGCATGCCGGCGAAACTGCGCTCCTGCTGATGGCGGTGCGCCAGGGTCGCAGCCTCCGCGCGCAGCGACGTGGCCGCCGGCGGATCGGTCTCCGCGAGCCCGGCCGCCTGCGCTTCGAGCGCCGCCACGGCCGCCGGCGGCTCGACCCTGGGGTAGGCCGAGAGCCACCACATCACGAAGCAGATGGCGAGGATCACGGTTCCGACCGTCGACAGGAAGGCCCACCCCTGCTCGATCGCGTTGGCGAAAGCGACGCGCAGCGACGGCCACTTGTAGGTGGGCAGTTCGAGCACCATCGGCCGCGACTTGCCGGGCAGCAGGGTCCGTCGCGCGAGGAACGCGCTGCCCATGGCGGCCACCGCGCCGAGCAGGTAGCAGAGCGCGAAGGCGAGCCCGGCGAGTGCCGGCCGGCCGGGGAAGAGGAAGCCGGTCAGCAGGACGTAGACCGGCAGACGGGCCGAGCAGCTCATGAACGGCGCCACGAGGATGGTGGCGAAACGGTCGTGGCGGTCCGGAATCAGGCGGGTGGCGAGAATTCCGGGGATGGCGCAGGCGTGCGAGGAGAGCAGCGGCACGAAGGCGTAGCCGGGCAGACCGAAGCGGCAGAGCAGGCGGTCCATGACGAAGGCGGCGCGCGCCAGATAGCCGGTGTCCTCGAGCAGGGTGATGAGGAAGAAGAGCAGGCAGATCTGGGGCAGGAAGACCACCGTGCCCGACACACCGCCGATCAGGCCGCCGACCAGCAGGTCGCGGACCGCTCCGGCCGGCAGCCGGGCCTCGAGGAAGTCGCCCAGGTGGGCGAAGGTCGCTTCGATGAGATCCATCGGCACCGTGGCCAGGGCGAAGATGACCCAGAAGAGCAGCGCCATGACGAGATGGAAAATGACCAGTCCGGCCAGGGGGTGGGTGAACGCCTCGTCGAGCCGGTCGATCAGGGTGTCCGAGCCGGAGCCGAGGGCGGCGGCGCCGCCGACGCTCTCGCTCACCACCCCTTCGGCCCACAGCTCGAGCGCCTCGCTGCCCCCTTCGGGGATGGCGGCGATGCCGGGCGGAGCCGCACCGTCCATCACTTCGCGGACGACCCGGAGCAGGCGGTCGATCCCTTCGCCGCGGCGGGCCGAGATCGGCACGACCGGGGCGCCGACGGCGAGCGCCAGCTTTGCCACGTCGTAGGAGATCCCCTTGCGGCCGGCCAGATCCATCATGTTCAGCGCCAGCACGAACGGCAGGCCGCGCCGCTTGAGTTCGCCGACCAGCAGCAGGTGGCGGACCAGATTCGTCGCGTCGGCGACCACGATTCCGGCTGCCGGCCGGTCGCCGTCCCTGCCGGCGAGCACGCTGACCGCGACCTGCGACTCGGGCAGGTCGAGATCGAGACTGTAGAGCCCCGGCAGGTCGATCACTTCGATCGGCTCCGGTTCGCCGCCCGGACGGGCGAGGGCGAACCGGCCGCGCCGCAGGTCCGTCGTCGTGCCCGGGAAGTTCGCCGTCTTGGCCCGCATGCCGCAGACGCGATTGAACAGCGTCGTCTTGCCGCAGTTGGGATTGCCGATCAGCACCAGGCGGCGTGCCGCCGCGTGGGAAGCGGGCCGGCGGTCGGCGGCGATCGTCACTTGCCGGCCTCCAGCTCGGAGAGAACGAGCAGCTTTTCGGCGATCGAGCGCGCGATGCCGATGCGCGTCGAGCGAACCTCGACGATCGTCGGATCGCCGGGGATGCGCACCACCAGGCGGCAACCGGCGGTCAGCCCCATCGCCGAGAGGAGGCAGGCCTCGCCGTCGCTCAACTCGCGCTGGTGGAGCCGCGCCACGGCGCCGCCGGCGAGCTCCGAGAGGCGCGACAGGCGACCCTCCTTGCCAGCGGGCGGCAGGGGCGGCACCGGAAGACCGTCAGGCATGGGAAGTTCGGATCGGCGGTTCGCTCACCGCGCAGGAGAGGCAGGCGCCGAGGATCTGCAGCTGATTGTCGCGTGGCGAAAAGCCGTGGGCGCGACAGATCTCTCCGAGCATCGCCGTGATGCCGGGGCTGACGAACTCGATGATGCGACCGCAGCGGCGGCAGGCGAGGTGGTCGTGACTCTGTCCCGGATGCAGGTGCTCGTAGACGTGACGGCGCGCGCCGAGACGGACCTTGTGGGCCAGTCCGCAGGCGACCAGCAGTTCGAGGTTGCGATAGACCGTGGCGCGCGAAATCTTGTGGCCCGCCTCCTGCACCGCGGCCAGCACCTCGTCGGCGTCGATGTGCCGGTGCTGTGCGAAGATCGCCTCGAGCAGGGCGCGGCGTTCCGCGGTCACCCGCAGGCCGCGGGATCGCAGGAACTCGAGGAAGATGGTCTCTTCGCGCGTGGGGGTCATGTTTTTGAGACTTCGTCTCAACTGTCGGCCGAGATTCTGGACGGTCCTGGTCCGGATTGTCAATCCATCAGCGGGTGGGGCTCCCCTCCGACCCGGGCGGGCGGGAACTTGAAGCGGCGCCGGATCCCCCGCGCCGAGCGGCCGCGCTATCAGCGCCTGCCGCTGCCCACCTGGGTTCGCGTCCTGGTGCTCACCGCCGGCTGGATCCTCGTCCTGGTCGGCATCGCGGGGATCTTCCTGCCGATCCTCCAGGGGGGGCTCTCCCTGGCCATCGGCTTCGCCCTGCTGTCGCTCGGCAGCCAGAGCTTCCATCTCTGGCTGCGCCGGCTGATGGGCCGCTGGCCCGGGCTGTGGAAGAGGATGGAGCGCTTCCGCCGGCGCGTGCACGGCTGGCTGCACCGCACGACCACTCCGACCTCCGCCCGGCGGCGGGCGGACGACCGGCCCGACGACGCCGGCTGAGCGCCGGCCGCCGCCTCAGCGCTTCTCGACCGGCACCCAGGGCGACTGGGTCGCCCCGGTATAGATCTGCCGCGGGCGATTGATGCGCGACCCCTGCTCGCGCATCTCCTTCCAGTGGGCGATCCACCCGGGCAGCCGCCCCAGAGCGAACATCACGGTGAACATGTTCGTCGGGATGCCCATCGCGCGGTAGAGAATGCCGCTGTAGAAGTCGACGTTGGGATAGAGCTTGCGCTCGACGAAGTAGGGGTCCTTCAGCGCCACCTCTTCGAGTCCCTTGGCGATCTCGAGCAGCGGATCGTCGACTCCGAGCTCGGCGAGCACCGCGTCGGCGGCCTTCTTGAGGATGCGCGAGCGCGGGTCGAAGTTCTTGTAGACCCGGTGGCCGAATCCCATCAGCCGGAAACCCGACTCCTTGTCCTTGGCCATGTCGACGAACTTCTGATAGCCGCCGCCGTCGGCCTGGATGCTCTCCAGCATCTCGATGACCGCCTGGTTGGCGCCGCCGTGCAGCGGCCCCCAGAGGGCCGAGATCCCCGCCGAGATCGAGGCGAACAGGTTGGCCCCCGAGGAGCCGACCATGCGCACCGTCGAGGTCGAACAGTTCTGCTCGTGGTCGGCGTGCAGGATGAGCAGCAGATTGAGCGCCCGCTCGAGGGTCGGCGAGATCTTCAGCGGCTCGGCCGGCACCGCGAACATCATGTGGAGGAAGTTCTCGGTGTAGGCCAGGTGGTTCATCGGGTACATGAACGGCTGGCCGATCGACTTCTTGTACGAGAAGGCCGCGATCGTCTTGGCCTTGGCCAGCAGGCGGACGATGTTGAGGTCTAGGTCCTGGTCGTCCGGATAGTAGGTCGACAGGCTGGCGACCATCGCCGAGAGCATCGCCATCGGGTGCGCCGAAGCCGGGAAGCCCTCGAAGAACTTCTTCATGTCCTCGTGCAGCAGGCTGTGTCGGGTCAGCTTCTCGCGCCACTGCGTCAGTTCGGCGGCGTTGGGCAGGTGGCCGTAGATGAGCAGGAACGCCACCTCGGTGAATCGCGCCTGCTCGAGTTCCTCGATCGGGATGCCGCGGTAGCGCAGGATCCCCTTGTCGCCGTCGATGAAGGTGATCGCGCTGCGACAGGAACCGGTGTTGCCGTACCCGTCGTCGAGCGTGATCGCACCCGTGCGATCGCGCAGCTTGGAGATGTCGATGCCGACCTCGTTTTCGGTACCGACCACCAGCGGAAGCTCGTACTCCTTGCCGTCCAGAATCAGCTTGGCATTGCCCATGACACGCCTTTCCACCCGCGACCTCGTTGCCGCAGCGCGTCAATCCTACCGCCCGCCCCCCACCCGGACAAGGCGCGAACGGGTGGGGCGGCGCGCCGGCCTCAGTCGGGGTGGAAGGCCACCCGGAGGCGCAGCTTCTTCGCCCGTTCGAGCCCGTAGCGCAGGGTCGACAGGGTCACCGTCTGCACGTCGCGGCGCGACTCGCTGTCGAGATTCTCGCCGTCGTCGTAGCCGTCAATGGGCTGGCCGGCGGCGTCCAGCCACTCGATCGCCAGCACCGCCTCCCAGTCCCGGCTCGCTTCGTTGGTGAACTCGAGCTGGATCTGCACGTCCTCGAGGTACTCGTCGTTGCCCGGCCGCATCAGCCGCGACTTCGCCGAGCGGGCCGTGCGGGCGAGTCGGATCCGGTGCAGGGTCACCGGCCCGTCGGTCGCGTCGAGCTCGACCCAGCGATCGAGCTCGAAGGACACGGTCTTCTCCACTTCGCCGGCGAAGGCGATCGGGGTGGCGAGCAGGGCGGCCACGACGGCGACGGCGAGCGACGGCATGCGGGTCATCGTCTCCTCCAGTTCTCCGCTTCGGTGCCCGGATTCTACGGGAGCGCTCTTCGCCCGCGCCCGCGGCGCCGGCTTCCCGGCGCTGTTAGAGTCCTGCCCCCACCGTGGCCCGCCCGCGCCCGCTGCTCGCCGCGCTTGCCGCCCTCCTCGCCGCTCCGCTGCTCGCCGCGCCGGAGCCGGCGCCGCGACCCGGCGTGCTCTGGATCACCATCGACACCCTGCGAGCCGATGCCCTCGGCTGGTCCGGCGCCCCGCACCCGACGCCCCACCTCGACGCCCTCGCCCGGCGCGGGGCGCGTTTCCCGCGCGCCGTTTCGCCGGCACCCGTCACCCTGCCGGCGCACGCATCGATGTTCTCGGCGCTGGTTCCCCGGCGCCACGGGGCGCGCGACAACGGCCACGTTCTCGACCCGACCGTCCCGCTGCTCGCCGAACGGATGCGCGCGGCCGGCTGGTCGACCCGCGCCGTCGTCTCCGGCCATCCGCTGCGCTCCCTCTACGGACTGGCGCGCGGCTTCGAGCGCTACGACGACCAGCTGCCGCCGGCCCGCGGCGGCGCCTGGGGCGAACGCCGGGCTGCCGAGACGAGCCGCCTGGCCGTCGCACAGCTGCGCGAGATGACCGCCGAGGCCGCCGGCAAGCCGTGGTTCCTCTGGGTCCACTTCTTCGATCCGCACGACCCCTACGAGCCGCCCGACGGGCTGCGGCTCGCCGGTCCGCACGGCGACTACCTCGGCGAGGTCGCCGCGGTCGACCGCGCGCTGGCGCCGCTCATCGCCGCCGCCGAGGCCGCCGGCCCGGTGCTGCTCGTGGTCGCCGGCGACCACGGCGAGAGCCTCGGGGAGCACGGCGAGGCGACCCACGGCTTCTTCGTCTACGACGCCACGGTCACGGTGCCGATGCTGCTCGTCTGGGAGGGCCGGATCGCGCCGCGCGAGATTTTCGCGCCGGCGCGTCTGGTCGACCTCGCCCCCACGGTGCTCGATCTGCTCGGCCTGCCGCCGCTCGAACCGGCCGACGGTGCGAGCCTGCGCCCGCTGCTTGCCGGCGACGCCGCGGCCGACTGGCCGGCGGCCGAAGTCGAGGCCCGCCAGCCCTGGCTCGGCTTCGGCTGGTCCCCCCTGCGCGCCCTGCGCAGCGCCGCTCACAAGCTCATCGTGGCGCCACGCCCCGAACTCTACGACCTGCGGCGCGATCCGGCCGAGTCGGTCAATCTCTACGGCCGCGACCGCCGCACCGCGGCGGCGCTCGCCCGGGAGCTGCGCCGGCGCGAAGAGCAGGTGCCGGTGGCCGCCGCCGCTCCGGCCGGCGGCGAGGGGGAGCGCCGCGCGCTCACCGCACTCGGCTACCTGTCGGCGGGGACCCCGGACGAGCCGCCTCCCGCGGGGCTCGCCGACCCGAAGGACCGTCTGGCGCTCAAGGCGCGCCTGGAGGCGGCCGAGGCCGCCCGCCTGGCCAGCGACCCGGCGGCCCTCGCCGGGTTCGAGGCGGTGCTGGCGCAAGAGCCGGAAAACCGGTTCGCCCTGCTGCGCACCGGTCAGCTGCGCCTCGCCGCGGGCCGCGCGGCCGAAGCACGCCCGCCGCTCGAGCGCCTCCTGGCGCTCGATCCGAGCCATCCGGAGGCGCGCTGGGCGCTCGCCGAAGCGCTGAGCCGGGGCAGCGATCGCGGCGGCGCGCGCGCCGCCTGGGAGGCGGTCGTGCGGCTGCAGCCGGGTCGGGCCGCCGGCTGGTCGAACCTCGGCGCCGAGCAGTTCGCCACCGGCGACCTCGCCGCGGCAATCGCCTCGCTGCGGCGGGCGCGCGAGCTCGACCCGGCCGACCCGACGATCGCCGAGAACCTCGGCGTGCTGCTGATCGAGAGCGCCGCCGCCGCGGCGCGCACCGGCGACCTCGCGGGCGCCGCGGTGGCGCGCGACGAGGCGCTCGCCGCCGCGCCCGGCCTGCGATCGCGGGTCGTTCGGGACCGCCGGCTCACCGCGCTTCCGCCGCTCCCCCCCGGCTGAACGCAAAACGGGCGGGCCCGCGAGGGCCCGCCCGGACGAACGACTCGCGCGAGCGAGACGGTTACGGCAGCAGCGTCTGCGCGGCGCTCCAGATCGACTCGTCCCCCCACTCGAAGCCGTCGCAGAAGACGCCGACGAGCTGGTTGCAGTGAGCCGACACGTTGACCATCATGAGAACCACCGCCCCGCCCATACCGCTCGGCGGGATCGTCATCGAGGTCTGGAAGCCGCCGGTGAAATCCCCCGGCCCGAAGGGGGCCGTCGTGTTGTCGAAGTCGGTCACCGCGGCGTCCGACAGCACCGTGCCGACGTCCGTGGCGCCGAAGGGGCGCACCAGGAAGCCGGCGAACTCCGAGCCCGCAATCGGCGTCGGATTCACCAGGTAGTTGCCGAAGTTGCCGCTCGGGTCGGTCAGGTCGAGGATGGTGAGCGGACGGAACTCGGTGAAGTCCGCCGAGTCGCTCCCCGCGCCGGCCAGGTCGAGGTCGGCCATGTGGAAGATCTCGATCGACAGCGGATCGACGGCGCTCAGGTTCTGGATGATCAGGACCTGGGAGACGTAGCCGCTCGGCCCGCCGGTGAACCCCGTGGTGTCGATGACGGTCGACTGCTCCTGCGCCCCGAACAGGCCGCGCGCATCGACGTCCGCCCACTGGAGCAGCGAATTCGAACCGATGTAGGTGGCCGCATCCGGCACCGGGAAGAACTTCTCCGCCGGATCGCCGGCGACGCGGTACCACCAGCCCGCCTCGAACAGATGATCCTGGGCGAGGGTTGCCGAGACGCCGACGAAGTCGCCCGACGGCGAGGTGTCCCAGGCGCTGGTGCTGCGGCGGAACTTGGCGGTGCCATCGACGATGGTGCGATCCTCGCGCGTCACGGTGATCGTGTCGGTCGCCGTGTTGCCGCCGGCGTCGTGCGCCGTCACTTCGATCGTGTTGGCGCCCACGTTGAGCGTGATGCCGGCCGCCGTCCAGGTGGTGGTTCCGGTGGCGGTGCCGCTGGTCGCGTTGGTGGTGTTCTCCCAGGTCACCTCGGTGACCCCGACGTCGTCGGCCGCGTTGCCGCCGAGGTCGATCGTCGGGTTGCCGACCGCCAGCGTCGCCGCGCTGGTCGGGCTGGTGATTTCGACCGTCGGCGGCGTGCTGTCCGGGGTGACCAGCTGGCAACCGGCGCCGGCGATCTGGACGGTGAACGGCCCGGCCGGTCCCGGCGGCGTGCCGCCGGTCGAGTAGCCGTCGACCACCACGAAGTAGTCGGTGCCGGCCACGGCGTTGAGCACGACCGACTCGGCGACACCGCCGACGCCGGTGTCGTCGACGCAGACGCAGTCAGCCAGGTTGCTCGAACAGGCCGCCTCGTAGACGATGAGGCTGAGGTCTTCCGCGCCGGTCGGATCCATCGTGATCGTCAGGTCGCAGTTGGCGTCCGTGCGGATCTTGAACGCCCGATCCGGCGCGGTTCCGGTCCCCGTGTAGATCGCGCCGCGCGGCAGGCTTCCGGCCGGACCGGCGCCGGTGCAGCTGGTCGGCGCGGTGCAGGTCGGCGCCGCGACGTCCGGCGGCAGGTCGTAGTCGTCGACAGCGCCGACCGTGGTGTCGGCCGTCGGCCCCCACGGGAGCGTGCCGACCTCGTAGGTGGCCGCCGCGCAGGTGTCGCCGGGGGTGAACTGGCCGAGCACCTTCGCCAGGCTCGCCTGGCGGGCCGCGGCGAAGTTCTCCGCCAGACGCACCTTGTACGCTTCGAGCTGCTCGGGTGTCATCGTCTCCGCAATCGCCTTCTTGACCTGGACCCAGCTCGTGTCGATGGCGCGCGCGGGCGCGGCGATCGGCGCGAGCAGGACCAGCGTCAGCAGGCACGTCGAAACCTTCGGCGTACGCATCGGCCCTCCCCTTTCGTGGACTCTTCTACGTTAAGAACGTGATTCACGCTACAGCCGGCCCGGGACCTCGTCAAGGGGAGGGCCCCCCACCTGGCCGCGCCGGCCTGGGCTACCGCGCGGACTCCAGGGCGGCCAGGCGGGCGGCGGCGGTCCCGGCGGCCCGGCCCGGATCGATCTCGGCCGCCCGGCGGTAGTGCGCCGCGGCGGCCTCCCGGTCGCCGAGGCGCGCCGCGAGGTCGCCGCGGGCGATCTCGATGCCGCCGTGTTCGGGCTCGAGCCGCGTCGCCTGGTCGAGGTGCCGGCGACACTCGGCGTAACGACCATCGAGCAGGGCGATCTGGCCGAGCAGCAGGGAGACGTCCGACTTGGGCCGCACGGCGGTGAAGGCGAGAAGGACTCGCTCGGCGTCGCGCAGGCGTCCCAGCCGCAGGTATACCTTGCCGAGCGCCTGCAGGACGCTGCGATCGCGCGGGTCGGTGCGTTCGAGTTCGACGAGGGTGGCGAGGGCGGCCTCGAGCCGGCCGGCCTGCATCGCCGCGTGGGCGTCGATCAGCGCGTTGGCGATGCCGATCTTGTCCTTCGGATCGGCCGGCGCCTCGCCCGGTGCCGGTCCGGCGCCACCCAGATAGCCGAGTGCCTGCAGCGCCGCGCGCGCCTCCGGCGCGAGGCCCTCGCCCGCCGCCGCATCGAGCGACCGCAGGGGGTCACCGAACGCAACCAGCCGTTTCGCCAGGCGGCCGACCTCGCCGCGCGCCGCCGGATCGGCGGCGAGGTCGCGGCGCTCTCCCGGATCGTCGGTCAGCCGGTAGTACTCCGGTCGCGGGGCTCGGATCAGCTTCGCGTCGCGCGTCCTCACCGCCGTGAGCGGCGCCCACCCGTAGTCGATCCAGGGCATGAGGGCTTCGAGGTAGACCGCGTCCTCCCCTCCCCCGGACTCGGCGGCGAAGCGATTGCGCCCGTCGCGGCGCACCGGGTCGGAGATCCCGAGCAGGTGGAGCAGCGACGGCGCCAGGTCGACGAGCGAGACGAGCTCGTCGATGCGCGCCGGTGCGAGGCCGGCTCGCCGGGGTGGCCGGATGACCAGGGGCACGTGCGCCGTCTCGTCGTAGAGGAAGATGCCGTGCGTGCGCTCGCCGTGATCGCCGAGCCCTTCGCCGTGATCCCCGACGACGACGACCAGCGACTGCCGCCCCTCGGCCGCCGCCAGCAGGCGACCGAGCGCCGCGTCCGCTGCCGCGATCTCCCCCTCGTACGGACGGCCGGCGAAGCGGCTGCGCCAGGGCTCGGGGGGGTCGTACGGTGCGTGGGCGTCGAACAGATGGACCCAGAGGAAGACCGGCCGATCGCCCGGCTGGCGCGCCAGCCAGGCGAGCGCCGCCTCGACCGTCGCCGCCGCGCGCCGCTCGAGGATCCCCGACGGAAAGACCGTGCCGCCCGATGCGGCGAGCGCGTCGTCGTAAACGTCGAAGCCGCGGCCCAGCCCGAAGCGCGCGTCGAGCACGAAGGAGGAGACGAAGGCCGCCGTCGCGTAGCCGGCGGCGCGCAGCTGGCCGGCGAGCGTCGGAACGTCCTCCCCCAGGCGGAACTCGGCGTTGTGGCGCACGCCGTGCGCGGGCGGGTAGAGGCCGGTCAGCAGCGAGGCGTGCGCCGGCAGCGTGACCGGCGCCACGGTGAAGGCCCGTTCGAAGAGCCACCCGCTGCGCGCCAGGCCGTCGAAGGCGGGGGTCTCGGCCCGCTCCGCGCCGTAGGCGCCGAGTCGGTCGGCGCGCGTCGTGTCGAGCGTCACCAGCAGCAGCGACGCCCCCCGCGCCACCCCCGGGTCCAGCCGCGGCAGACTCGCACCGTGTCCCGGAAGCGCCGCGGCGAGCACCCCGGCGAGCAACGCCAGGGCGAGAGGAGCGTCGCCCGCCTGTCGCCGCACGGCCGTCACGCCTCGCGCAGCGCCGCCGTCACGGGCAGGCGGGCGGCCCGCACCGCCGGGAAGAGACCGCCGAGCAGGCCGAGCAGGATGGCGAAGAGCGCTCCGAGCCCCATCAGCGGTGCGGTGACGTCGAAGGCGAAGGTGACCTGGCTGAAGCTGTCCCAGTTGAGGGTCGAAGTCCGATAGCCATCGAAGAAGAGCCAGGCGCCGAGCGCACCGGCGAGGCCGCCGGCCGCCGCCAGCACCAGCGCCTCGGCCAGCACCGAGACGACCACCGCTGCGGCGCCGAAACCGAGCGCCCGCAGCGTCGCGATCTCCCGCGTGCGGGCGGCCACGGCGCTGTACATCGTGTTGACCGCGCCGAACACCGCCCCGACGCCCATCAGCACCGCGAGGCCCAAGCCGAGCCGCTCGATGATGGCGCGCAGCGTGCGTCCCTGATTGGCGTAGTACTCGGTCTCGCGCAGCACCTGCACGTCGAGCCGGGGGTCGATGGTGAGGGCGTCCTTGAAGCGGTCGAACGCCGCCGGCGACTCGAGCCGGGCGAGCAGGGTCTGGAAGGAGTTGCCGCGCTGGTAGGCGGGCTGAAGCACCCGCGCATCGGTCCACAGCTCCGAGTCCCAGAGCGCCCCGCCGGCCGAGAAGATGCCGACTACCGTCCACTCGTTGCGCCCCCAGACGAGCCGCGAGCCGACGTCGAGGCCGCGGAACTGCCGAGCCGCCCCTTCGCCCACCAGCAGCTCGTTGCGCCCCCACTCGAACCTGCGGCCCTCGACGATCCTGAGCTCCTGGCGGGTGGCGAAGGCGGCCGGCTGCACGCCGCGCAGCGGCACGTTGGCCGGCGTCCCGGTCGAGCGCTTCGGCAGGTCGACAACGACGAACAGCTCGCCCGAGGCGAGCGGGACGGCGGCGCCCGCCCCCTCCAGCTCCCCGCGCGCCACGCCCGGCGCCTGGGCGATGATCTCGATCGCGTCGCCGAGCAGCACGCTCATCATCTCGGAGTCGCTGCCGGCGCGCAGAACCAGCGCGTTGTCGGGCGACCCCGCGGTGGCGAGCGCCTTGCGGAAGCCCTCGCCGATCGACAGGACGGCGACCATCACCGCGACGACGCCGGCGATGCCGGCCACCGTCGCCAGCGAGGAGCCCCGGCGCTGCGGGATCGTGCGCACCGCTGTTGTGGTTACCGCGGCCACCTGGGCGAGCCAGTTCGCAGCTGCCATGCTCAGGCCCTCCGCAGCGCGTCGACGATGCGCAGGCGCATCGCCCGCACCGCCGGCAGGATACCGGCGACCAGACCGAGCAGCACGACGCAGAGTGCGCCGAGGATCTGGTCCGGCTCGGGGAAGTAGAAGACCGGCAGGAAGCCCCCGGTCGGGTCGCCGCCGGCGATCAGCAGGGCGCCCAGTCCCAGCCCGAGCGCGCCGCCGGCCACTGCCAGCAGCAGCGACTCGGCGAGCACCAGGGCGAGCACGCCGCCGCTGGTGAAGCCGAGCGTCTTGAGCACCGCCAGCTCGCCGGTGCGCTCGCGTACCGACTGCGCCATGGTGTTGCCGATCACCAGCAGCAGGGTGAAGAAGACCGCGGCGAGAATCCACTGGATGATCGCGCCGATGTCGCCGATCTGGTCGGCGAAGCTCTGCGCCAGTGCCTTCTCCGTGACCGTCTTGGTCTCGTGCGGCGAGTTGGCGAACAGATCGTCGATCCGGCGGCCGACGGCGGCCGCCTGCGCGGCGTCGGCGATGCGCACCACGTACCAGCCGACGAACCCGCGGCCGAACTGGCGGGCCTCGTCGAAGTAGGCGTAGTGGAAGAGGAACTGGGTGGTGTCCGTCCCCTTCTCGCTCCCCTCGTAGATGCCGCGGACGTTGAACTCCCAGGTCTTCGAGCCGTCCTGCTTCGACCAGATGGTGGCCTGGACCGGGACGCGATCGCCGACCTTCCAGCCGAAGCGGTCGGCGGTCTTGCGCCCGACAACCGCCCCCTCGCGGTCCGCGAACCAGGCCTGCTTCGCCGCCTCGTCGAGCCGGAACTCGGGGTACATCGCCAGGTAGGCCGCGGGGTCGACCGGTGCCTGGAAGACGCCCTGGAAGCCGGTGTTCGGGTTCTGGTAGATGCCGCCGAACCAGGAGGCGTGGGTCACCGCCACCACGCCCGGAACGGTGGCGATCTTCTCGTGGTAGGCGCGCGGCAGCGGCTGGATGATCGACACCTTGTGGGTGGTGAACAGGCGGTCGGCGCCCGCCACGTCGACGCCGGCGCGGAAGGCGACCTTGACCGCCGCCAGATAGGCGAAGAGCACGAAAGCGATCACCACCGACAGGAAGGTGAACAGGGTGCGCGCCTTGCGCCGCCGCAGGTTGCTCCAGACCAACGGCAGGAACTTCACGCCGCCGGCTCCGCCAGCACGCCCTTGTCGAGGTGGACGATGCGCGTCGCGCGCTCGGCCGCGTGCGGGTCGTGGGTGACCATGACGATCGTCTTGCCGTGCTCGCGGTTGAGCGCCTGGAGCAGATCGAGGATCTCGTCACCCGACTTGCGGTCGAGATCGCCGGTCGGCTCGTCGGCGAGCAGCAGCGTCGGATCGGTGACGATCGCCCGGGCGATGCCGACCCGCTGCTCCTGGCCGCCCGAGAGCTGCCGCGGATAGTGGCGGGCGCGATCCGCGAGGCCGACCAGCGCGAGCGCCGTGGCGACGTGCTGGCGCCGCCGCGCCCGCGACAGGGGCGTGAGCAGCAGGGGCAGCTCGACGTTGCGCTCGGCGGTGAGCGCCGGCAGCAGGTTGTAGAGCTGGAAGACGAAGCCGACGTGACGGGCGCGCCAGGCGGTGAGCTTCGCCTCCGAGAGCTGGTCGATGCGCAGACCCCCGACCTCGATCCGGCCCGCCGACGGCCGGTCGAGCCCGCCGATGAGGTTGAGCAGGGTGGACTTGCCCGAGCCCGAAGGCCCCATCAGGGCGACGAATTCGCCGCGCCCGACCTCGAGGTCCAGCCCCTGCAGGACGTCGATCTTCTCGCCCCCGCGGGCGAAGGTCTTGTGCACTCCGTGGACGCTCACCAGCGTCTCCATGAGATCTCCCCTCTCCTCGCTCAGACGCTCTCGCGCTCACGGATCCGGTCGCCCGCGGCGAGGTCGGACGGCCCCTCCACGACCACCCGCTCACCGGCCGCCAGCCCGGCCAACACCTCGGCCGGATCGGCGCCGCCCGGCGCCAGCCGGATCGCCCGCCGCTCGAGCCGCTCCCCGGCGCCGACCACGAACACGTACTCCGCGCCGCGTTCGCCCCGCACCGCCGCGCGCGGCAGGCGGAGCGCCCGGCGGGTGGACGACTCCCCGTCCGGCGCCGGGTCGGCCAGGAAGGACACCTTGACCCCCATGTCCGGCAGGATGCGGGGGTCGAGGCGGTCGAAGCCAATGCGCACCGTCACCGTCGCCTTCTGCCGGTCGGCGGCGGGGATGGTGGTGATGACGTGCGCCGGGAAGGGAGCTTCGGGGTAGGCATCGAGCGTCGCCAGTACCTGCTGTGCGGGGCGAACGCGCTGGATGTACGCCTCGTTGACGTCCACCTCGACCTCGAGCGACGCCATGTCGACGATGGTCGAGATCCCGGTGCGGGTGAAGCCGCCGCCGGCCGAGATCGGCGAAATCATCTCCCCGGGCTGGGCGTTCTTCGAAATCGCCACGCCCGCGAACGGCGCGCGGATCACCGTGTCCTCGAGATTCTGCCGTTCGAGCGCCATCGCCCGATCGGCCGCGCGCAGCTGCTCGCGCTGCGCGGCGAGGCGCGCCTCGAGCGCCTCGACCTCGGCGGCGACCGCGTCGAGCTCCGCGCGCGCCGCGAAACCTCCGCTCTCGAGCTCGCGGGCGCGGCGCTCGCGCAGACGGGCTTCGCGCAACCGCGCCCCGGTCTCGGCCAGCCCCTTCTCCGTCGCCGCCCGGTTCGCCTCGGCCAGCGCCAGGGCGAGGCGCGCCTGGCTGGCGTCGAGGCGGGCCAGGACCTGGCCCGCCTCGACCTCCATCCCCTCATCGACGAAGACCTCCTCGACCTTGCCGGTGACCTTCGAGGAGACGGTCGCCTGGCGCCGGGCGGTGACGTAGCCGGAGGCGTTGAGAACCGGCGCCGCGCCGCCGCCAGCCGCCGTCGCCTCCTCGACCGCCGCCGTGCGCACCGGCACCGGCCGCGGCCGCGACAGCCAGAGCCCGAGGCCCGCGAGCGCGACCACGACGGCGGCACCCGCCACGAGCCAGCGCCCGCGCCCCGGCGACGGTTCCGCCGCTTCACGATCGATGCGCAGGCTGTCGAGCGCCTGCTTGAGCTCCGAACTCATGGCCCCATCACCCCCCTGTCGCGGTGAAAACTACGCCATCGGCGGGGCGCCGGCCCAGCCCTGCCGGGGAGCGTTCTTCGCGCGCCGGCGAGCAGCGCGGCGATGGCCGCATCGGCGCGCCTCAGACGCCGCGCGCCTCGGGACCCCAGAGAAGTTTGTGCAGTTGCAGGCCGAGGCGGGCCGGCGCGCCATCGGCGAGCATCCACGCGGCGAGCTCGGCGGGCTCGAGCCGTCCCCAGACCGGCGAGAAGTGGATCGGGCAGCGCCCGGCGAGGCCGTGCTCGGCGATCACCCCGAGCGCCCACTCGTAGTCGGCGCGGTCGGCGAGCACGAATTTGAGCTCGTCGGTGGGGCCCAGTACCTCGAGGTTCGGCCAGAAGTTGTTGGCCGACTCACCCGAGCCGGGGCACTTGACGTCGACGATCCGCCGCACGCGCGGGTCGACTCCGGCGATGTCGAAGCCGCCGCCGGTCTCGAGCAGGACTTCGTGGCCGGAGTCGGCCAGGCGCCGCATCAGCTCGTGGACGGCGGGCTGCAGAAGCGGCTCCCCTCCGGTGACCTCGACCAGGGGGCAGCCGAAGCGCTCGACTTCGGCGAGGATCTGGTCGAGATCCATCCAGCTGCCCGCGAAGAAGGCGTACTCGGTGTCGCACCAGACGCAGCGCATCTGGCAGCCGGTCAGGCGGACGAAGACGCAGGGGCGGCCGGCGAAGGTCGACTCGCCCTGGATCGAGTGGAAGATCTCGTGAATGCGCAGCCGCCCGCCCGGCACGCGGGAGACTTCATCGGAATCGGGCTGGCGGGTCAAGCGGGAGAGCGGCCGCGGGGGGAGCGCTCCCCCCGCGGTGTCGCCGGTCACTGCAGGAAGCGCATCAGCTGGTCGGCGAAGTTGAACGCCGCGCCGGTGGGGCCGTCGCCGTGCGTCTGCTGGCGGATGAGCGCCAGGACCCGGTCGCCCTCCGTCGCGCGCAGGCGGACCTCGACCTCGATGAAGGGCTTGATGTTGCCCCACGGGGTCCACGAGGAGTCCTGCTTGAAGTCGACCAGCGCCGCGCCGAGTTCCAGGGCGCCGCCCGACTCGACGACTTCGAGCCCCAGGTGTTCGCAGGCCTTGACCAGGTTCTCGCGCACGCTCGCGGTGACCTCCGGAGGGACCATTCCCTTGTGGAAGCTGCGGATCTCCGGGATGGTGACGGTGCCGAAGGAGCGGATGTCGAAGGCGAGCTGCTTCACCTTGGACTTCATCTTCCCGTCACCCGTGTCGACCCACGCCCAGTCGAGGTCGACGTCGTTGCGCTCGGCGTCCTCGATCATCTTCGCGTAGTCCTCGTCCTGCAGGAAGACCTTCACCACCTCCTCGCCTTCCTTGTAGTCGTCGCTCTTGATGAACGTGTCGCCACCCGCCCGCACCGAGGCGGCGCCGGCGAGGGTGATCAACGTGGCGAGTACGAGGCGCTGCGTGAACGGCTTGTGCATCTCATCTCCTTGTCGTGGGGCGGATTCGCCCGTGTTGAACCGGACGCGTCCGGCCGATCTTCTCATCCGGCCTCGTAGATCGCGCACGAGGTCTCGGTCTCCCAGATCTCCACCCGGCGCACGGTGCGCCCCGCCGGCAGGCGCGCCGCGACCTCTTCGAAAACATACTGGCTGAGCAGCTCGGCGGTCGTGTTGCGCACGTCGAACGGCGGGAGGTCGTTGATCACCGCGTGGTCGAAGCGGCCGACGACCTCGGAGAGGATCCGCTTGAGGTCGGCGAAATCGATGACCATCCCCAGCTCGTCGAGCGCCGCAGCGGCGACGTGCACGCGCACCCGGTAGTTGTGCCCGTGGAGGTTCTGGCAGCCACCGCGGTGGCCGCGGATGGCGTGCCCGGCGGCGAAAGTGAAGTCCTTGAAGACCGTGAACATGCCTCGTCTCTCCGCGCCGCGCGGCGCCTTCAGTGTGCGCCGCCCGGCGCGGGCGGCGCTCCGGTGAGTTCCGGCAGCAGCTCCGGCAGTCCCTCGGCCAGGCCGCGCCGGCGCCAGCCGAGCTCGCGCCGGGCCCGCATATCGTCGAACGCCCAGTGACGGGCGAGCGAAGCGAGCTGCTCGACCGGCACCGGCGGCCGGCGGCCGGCGAGCCGGTAGAAGGGCGTCGCCAGGCGCAGCCCCCAGCGGGCTACCGGCACCGCGACGGCGCGGCGGGGTGCCGGGGCGCCGCCGAGCGCGGCGATCCTGCCGGCCAGCTCGCGCACCGTCGCGACGTCGCCGGTCATCAGATACTCGCTGCCCGGCGCCCCCCGTTCGAGCGCCGCCACCAGGCCCTCGACGAGGTCGTCGAGGAAGACCCAGGAGGTCTTCCGGTCGGCGCCGATCAGCACCGGGAAGCGGCCGAGCCAGAGCTGGCGGATGAGGGCGTTGGCCCCCTCCTTCTTGCCCGGCGGGCCGTAGACCAGACTCGGATAGACGGTCACCACGTTCAGACCTCGCCCGGCCCAGGCCCGGATCACCTCCTCGCCGCGCCGCTTGGTGGCCGAGTAGCGGGTCGGCGGCGCCAGCAGTGGACCGCCTTCGTCCGAAGGCGTGCCGTCCTCGCGGCTGCCGCCGAAACGGGCCATCGAGGAGACCGAGAGGAAGCGCGGCACGCCGAGCTTCCAGGCCAGCGAGGCGACGTTCTCCGAGCCGCCCACGTTGACCGCCTCCATCCGCCCGGCCGGACCGCCCAGGTCGAGGTCGGCCGCGGCGTGGATCACCGCCTCGGCACCCGACATCCCCTCGCGCATCGAGGCACGATCGGTGACGTCGCCCGGGAAGGTGGCCACTCCGGCGTCGGCCAGGAGCCGGGCACGCTCGGGCGCGCGGACGAGGGCGCGCACCTCGTGCCCGTCCGCGACCAGGCGCCGACAGAGCTGCCGACCGATGTAACCGGTCGCGCCGGTGACGAACAGCCTCATCGAATCCCTCCCGGCAGCGCGGGGAATCGGGCGAGCCCTCTCCCGCGTTGCTCAGGGTAGCGGACGATTCGGGAGTTGGGTCCGCCGTCCGGGAACGTTCCCGGACCCCAGCAGCTCCCGCTCCTCCCCCCGCGCGGGACTCCCTCCACCGTGCGGGGTCTTTTTCGTCTACGACGCCAGCAGCTGTCGCAGCACGTACGTCAGGATGCCGCCGTGCCGGTAGTACTCGGCCTCGCGCGGCGTGTCGAGCCGGATCTTCGCCAGGAATTCGATCGCCGTACCGTCGGCGCGCTCGGCGCGAACGACCACTTCGCGGCCCGGCGAGAACGTTCCGGCGAGCGCCGCCGCCAGCCCCTCGATCGAGAACGTCTCGAGTCCGGTCAGACCGAGGCTGGCGGCGCTCTGGCCGGCGGCGAACTCGAGCGGCGCGATCCCCATGCCGACCAGGTTCGACCGATGGATGCGCTCGTAGGACTCGGCGATCACCGCCCGCACCCCCTGCAGCGCCGGTCCCTTGGCCGCCCAGTCGCGCGACGAGCCGGAGCCGTACTCCTTGCCGGCCAGCACGATCAGCGGCGTCCCCTCCTGCGCGTAGCGCATCGCCGCGTCGAAGATGCTCATCTGCGTCTGCGAGGGCACGTGGAGCGTGAAGCCGCCCTCGACCCCGGGCACCATCCGGTTGCGGATGCGCACGTTGGCGAAGGTGCCGCGCACCATCGCCTCGTGGTTGCCGCGCCGCGAGCCGTAGGAGTTGAAGTCGCGTGGCTCGACGCCGCAGCCGATCAGGTAGGCGCCGGCCGGACTCTCCTTCTTGATCGATCCGGCGGGGGAGATGTGGTCCGTCGTGATCGAGTCGCCGAGCAACGCCAGGCAGCGCGCCCCGGACATATCCGCGATCGGCGCCGGTTCGAGCCCCATCCCCTCGAAGTAGGGAGGGCGACGCACGTAGGTCGAATTCTCCTCCCAGGCAAACGTGCTGCCGGCCGGTACCTCGAGTTCCCGCCACGCCTCGTCGCCGCGGAAGACGTCGGCGTACTCGCGCTGGAACTGCTCGGAGCGCAGCGACGTCCGCATCGCCTCCTCGATCTCGGCCTGCGTCGGCCAGATCTCCGCAAGGAGCACCTCGTGCCCTTCCCGGTCGACGCCGAGCGGCTCGCGGGTCAGGTCGATGTCGATGCGGCCGGCGAGCGCGTAGGCGACCACCAGCGGCGGCGAGGCGAGGTAGTTGGCGCGCACCTCCGGACTGATACGCCCCTCGAAGTTGCGGTTGCCCGAGAGCACCGCCGCCGCGACGAGCTCGCCCTCGGCGATCGCCTTCGACACCGGCGCCGGCAGCGGACCGGAGTTGCCGATGCAGGTCGTGCAGCCGTAGCCGACGACGTGGAAGCGCAGTGCCTCGAGGTCGGTCAGCAGGCCCGACTCGCGCAGGTAGTCGGTGACCACTTTGGAGCCCGGCGCGAGACTGGTCTTGACCCAGGGGCGCGACCTGAGTCCGCGCGCCACCGCCTTGCGGGCCAGCAGGCCGGCCGCCAGCATCACCGACGGGTTCGAAGTATTGGTGCACGAGGTGATCGCGGCGATCACCACCGAGCCGTGGCGGAGCTTGCAGGCCTCACCGGCCAGTTTGAAGTCGATCTCGACCGGCGCCTCGACTGCGGCCGCCACGCCGCCCCCTTCGGCCTCCCAGCGGCCGACCGTCTCCGGCTTCGGCTTCGCCGCCGACCGATTGCCGACGCGCAGATTGGGCAGTTCGGCGAGGAAGTTCGCCTTGACCCCCGACAGGGCGACCCGGTCCTGCGGTCGGCGTGGGCCGGCGAGCGACGGCTCGACACTGCCGAGGTCGAGTTCGAGGTGGTCCGAGTACTCGGCCGTCGGACTGGCCGCGTCGTGGAAGAGACCCTGCTCGCGCAGGTACGCCTCGGCCAGCGCCACGTGGTCGGCGGGGCGGCCGGTGAAGGCGAGGTAGTCGAGCGCCACGCGGTCGACCGGAAAGATGCCGCAGGTGGCACCGTATTCGGGCGCCATGTTGGCGATCGTCGCGCGATCGGCGAGCCGCAGATGTTCGAGACCCGGGCCGTGGAACTCGACGAACTTGCCGACCACGCCGCGCTGGCGCAGCATCTGAGTCACGGTCAGCACGAGGTCGGTCGCCGTTGCCCCTTCGGCCAGGCGGCCGGTGAGCCGGAAGCCGACCACCTGGGGAATCAGCATCGACACCGGCTGGCCGAGCATCGCCGCCTCGGCCTCGATTCCGCCGACGCCCCAGCCGAGCACGCCGAGGCCGTTGATCATCGTGGTGTGCGAGTCGGTACCGACCAGGGTGTCGGGATAGGCCCAGCCGTCCGCCTCCATGACCACCCGGGCGAGGTACTCGAGGTTGACCTGGTGGACGATGCCGGTGGCCGGCGGCACCACCCGGAAGTTGCGGAAGGCGTTCTGCCCCCAGCGCAGGAACAGGTAGCGCTCGTGATTGCGCTCGAACTCCCGCTGGCTGTTGAGCAGCAGAGCCGCCTCCGAGCCGTACTCGTCGACCTGCACCGAGTGGTCGATCACCAGCTCGACCGGCTGCAGCGGGTTGATCCGCTCCGGGTCGCCGCCCATGGCGCGCATGGCGTCGCGCATGGCGGCCAGGTCGACCACCGCCGGCACGCCGGTGAAGTCCTGCAGGAGCACGCGCGCCGGCATGAAGGCGATTTCGCGCGACGGCTCGGCGGTGGCCCGCCAGCCGGCCAGCGCCGCGATCTCGTCGCGGGTCACCACCTTGCCGTCCTCGCGGCGCAGCAGGTTCTCGAGCAGGATGCGCAGGGAGTAAGGGAGGCGGGAGATCGCGAATCCGTGCTTCTCGAGCTCCGGCAGGCGGGCGATCTTGCAGGACTTTCCTCCGGCTTCGAGGACTCCGTGGGTCGAAAAACTGTCGAGCATGGGCGGGCACTCCGGGGAGAAACCGATGGAACCCTGACGATATCGCAGCCCACCCGCCTCCCCCGGAGTCCCGGCCGCTGCGGCTAGACTGCGACGCCGTGGAGCACGACGCCTCCCCCCCCGCCCGCAAGCCGGAGGCCACCCTCCACGTTCTCGTGCGCTGCCCCGACTGCGCGCGCCAGTACCACACCGACGGGCGCCGGGCCGGCGAGCGGTTCCGCTGCTCCTGCGGCGCCGGCCTCACCGTGCCGGCGGCGCGGCCGGTCGAGGCGGCGGTCGTGCGGTGCGCTTCGTGCGGGGCGGCGCGCGGAGGCGGCGAGTCGGTCTGCCGCTTCTGCGGTGCCGAGTACTCGCTGCTCGACCGCGATCGCAACACCCTCTGTCCGGCCTGTGCCGCCCGCATCCCCGACCGCGCCCGCTTCTGCCCGCGCTGCGCCGTGCCGATCCTGCCCGTGCGCTCCGACGGATCGCCCACCGACCGGGCCTGCCCGGCCTGCGGCCCGGAGCGCCGCCTGATCAGTCGGGCGCTCGGCGAACTCGACGCGGCGGCGCTCGAATGCCCGGGCTGTACCGGCCTCTGGCTCGAGCGCGAGGTCTTCGAGCGCCTCGCCGCGGCCACCCGGCGCGAGCAGGCTCCCTTCGCCCGGCCGCGTTCGATCGGCACCCCCCCACCCCCGCGCGCGGACCGCTACCGCCCCTGCCCCGAATGCGGCAAGCTGATGCTGCGCCGCAACCAGGGGGGCCGCAGCGGCGTGCTGATCGACCTCTGTCACGCCCACGGTCTCTGGTTCGACGCCGAGGAGCTCGATCGGATCCTCGACTGGCTGCGCGGCGGCGGCGCCGAAGCGGCCGAGGCGGCCCGCCTCGCCGAGCAACGGGAGCAGCGGCGCGCCGAGCGGCTGCGCCGTGAGCTGGCCGACGCCGAGTCCGGCCAGCGCGGCTTCGGCGGACCGTGGACCGAGCACGGCTCGCCGGACCCCTTCGTCCGGCTGCTCGAGTGGCTGGCCGGCCGCCTCGGCGGGCTCTTCTGACCCCCTGCGCCACGGCGCGGTCCGGGTAGACTCCGGGCGATGGATGCTCCCGACCTCGCGGCGCCGGTCTTCCTGCTGGCCATGCCCCAGGTGGTGGACCCGTTCTTCCACAAGAGCGTCGTTCTGCTGCTGGCCCACCAGGATGAGGGCAGCTTCGGCTTCATCGTCAATCGGCGCACCGACCTCAAGGTTGCCGCCATCCTGGACGACCTCGAGCTCGTCTGGGGCGGCGACCCGGAGGCGATGGCGCGCTTCGGCGGCCCCGTCCAGCCGCAGGTGGGCAGCGTCCTGATCGGCGAGGACCCGGAGTCGCCGGAGCTGTTGCCGGGCGCCAGCGAAGTGCTGCCCGGACTGCGGATCACGCAGAACCTCTCGGAGCTGGCGCGCCTGGGAGAACAGCCGCCCGCCCGCTTCCGTCTGCTGCTCGGCTACGCGGGGTGGGGCCCCGGTCAGCTGCTCACCGAGATCCGGCGCAACGACTGGCTCATCGCGCCGGTCGACCTCGACCTCGTCTTCTCCGAGGGGACCGAGTCGACCTGGGAGCGCGGCCTGCGGTCGGTCGGCGTCGACCCGGCGACGCTGCCGGCCTGGACCGCCGGCGAAAGCGACGGAGAGGTGAATTGACCACCGCCGACCCGATCGAGCAGTTCATCGCCCTGTTCACCCGGGCCGCCCTCGACGCTCCGTCCGACCCGACCGCCGTCGCCCTGGCCACCGCCGACCGCCAGGGACGGCCGGCGGCCCGCATGGTGCTGCTCAAGGGGGTCGACTCCCTCGGCTTCCGCTTCTTCACCAACTTCGAGAGTCGCAAGGGGCGCGAGCTGGCGGAGAATCCGCGCGCCGCGCTCTGCTTCTACTGGGCGTGGATCGACGAGCAGGTGCGCGTCGAGGGAGCCGTCGAGCGCCTCCCCGACGCGGAGTCGGACGCCTACTTCGCCTCGCGCCCGCGCGGCAGCCAGCTCGGCGCCTGGGCCTCGCAGCAGAGCCGGCCGCACGCCTCGCGCCTCGCCCTGCTGCGCCGCGCGGTGGCCACCGAAGCCCGTTTCCTCGGCCGCGACGTGCCGCGCCCGCCGTTCTGGGGGGGCTTTCTGCTGCGCCCGGAGGCGATCGAGTTCTGGACCGCCCGGCCGAGTCGCCTGCACGTGCGGCGGCGCTTCACAAGCGCCGGAGGCGGGGCGTGGACCCTGGAGCGGCTCGATCCGTGAGCGGCCGTCAGCCGATCTCCGCCCCGCGCTCCTCCTCGCGCACCCCGCCCGAGCGCCAGCACTCGGCCGGCGGACTGGTCGTCCACCAGGGCCGCGTGCTGCTGATCGCCACCGCCGGCGGCCGCCGCTGGCAGATCCCCAAGGGGCACGTCGAACCGGGTGAACGGCTCGAGCAGGCGGCGGTGCGAGAGGTGCGCGAGGAGACCGGGGTGACGTCGCGCATCGTCGCGGTACTGCCGGCCGTCGACTACACCTTCGTCGGCAAGGACGGCCGGCGGGTCCGCAAGCACGTCGACTACTATCTGCTCGACTACGTCTCCGGAGATGCCGCGGATTTCGACCGCGAGGAGGCCGACGACGCCGCCTGGTTCTCCTGGGACGAGGCGATCGCCCGGCTCTCTCACGTCAACGAACGTCGGGTTGCCGAGCGTGCGCGCATCCTGACTCGCGCGACCACCGAAAAGGAGGAACCGGCATGAGAATCCTGGCCCGCATTCTGCTCAACGGCGCCGGCCTGTGGGCCGCCGCCTGGCTGCTGCCCGGCCTGCACTGGGAAGGCGGCCTGCTCTACCTGCTGGTGGCCGGCTTCGTCATCGGCCTGATCAATGTCTTCGTGAAGCCGATCGTCTCGGCCCTCTCCTGCCCGCTCCTCATCCTGACTCTCGGTCTGTTCTACCTCGTCATCAACGGCGCCATGCTCTGGCTCGCCGATCTGGTGCTCGACAAATTCCGTATCGACAGCTTCCTCTGGGCCATCGCCGGCGGCCTCTTCCTCGCCGTGTTCAACCTGCTGCTCAAGCCCCTGGTCGAGGCGAAGGAGGACTGAGCTTGCCGCGCGAGAGCGCCGCCGCGCGGCGCGTCCGCACGGAGGAGATCTTTCGACGCCTCGCGGCGACTTATCCCGAGGCCCGCTGCGCGCTCGAGCATCGTTCGCCGCTCGAGTTGCTGGTGGCGACGATCCTGTCGGCCCAGTGCACCGATGCGCGGGTCAACCTGGTGACTCCGGGGCTGTTCGCCCGCTACCCCACGGCCGCCGACTACGCCCGCGCGCCGCTCGGCGAGCTCGAAGAGGCGGTGCGCTCGACCGGTTTCTTCCGCAACAAGGCGCGCGCGCTCAAGGGCCTCGGCGCGGCGCTCGTCGAGCGGCACGGCGGCGAGGTGCCGCGGACGATGGAGGAGCTCACCCGCCTGCCGGGGGTGGGACGCAAGACCGCCAACGTGGTGCTCGGCAATGCCTTCGGAATCGACGAAGGGATCGTCGTAGACACCCACGTCGGCCGCCTGTCGCGCCGCCTCGGCCTGAGCCGTTCCGACGATCCGGTGCGGATCGAACGCGACCTGATGAGCCTGGTGCCCGAGCACCACTGGACGCTCTGGGCCCACCTGCTGATCGCCCACGGCCGCGAAGTCTGCCGCGCCGCGCGCCCGCAGTGCGGCCGCTGCGTCCTCGCCGACCTCTGCCCGTCGGCCGAGCCCTGACCGTCGAGTCCGCGGCGACCCACCGGTCGGAGCGTCGTCGAAGCCGGTGCGGAATGCGGCGGAAGTTGATACCGACGTTCCACGCTCCTCGGTTAGACTGCCCCGGATGTCCGCCAGCTCCCGTGTCGCCGTCGTCACCGGCGCCAGCTCCGGATTCGGCGCCGCCACCGCCGCGGCCCTCGCCGGGCGGGGCTTCGAGGTCGTCCTCGGCGCCCGGCGCACCGAGCGGCTGCGCGCGGTGGCCGAGCCCCTGGGCGCCCGCTGGGCGCCCCTCGACGTCACGGATCCGGCCAGCGTCGAGGCTTTCTGCGCGCCGCTCGAGCGCGTCGACGTCCTGGTCAACAACGCGGGGAACGCCTTCGGAGCCGAGTCGGTCGCCGAGGCGGTCGAGGCGAAGTGGCGCGACATGTTCGAGCTCAACGTACTCGGCGTGCTGCGCATGACGCGCGCCCTGCTCGCGCGCCTGATCGCTTCCGGCGACGGCCTGATCGTCAACGTCGGCTCGATCGCCGGTTTCGAGACCTACCCGGGCGGGGCCGGCTACACGGCCTCCAAGCACGCCCTGCGCGCCCTGACCCGGACGCTCCGCCTCGAACTGCTGGGCCAGCCGGTGCGGGTGACCGAGATCGCCCCCGGCCTCGCCGAAACCGAGTTCTCGCTGGTCCGCCATGGCGGGGATGCGGCGCGTGCCGCGAAAGTCTACGAGGGGATGCAGCCGCTGATCGCGGCCGACGTCGCCGACGCGATCGCCTGGGTCGCGACCCGACCTTCGCACGTCGGCATCGACGAGATGGTGATCCGGCCGCGCGACCAGGCCACCGCGATGCTCGTCCACCGACGTCCCGTCTCCTGACCCGGAGGATCTGCCGATGCGCTTCCGTCCTCTGCTCCCGGCTCTCGCCCTGGCGCCAGCCCTCCTCGCCCTCGGCGGCTGCGACGAGCTTCTCGCCCGTACGCCGGGCGAGAAGCTCTGGCGCCGCCACTGTGCCGACTGCCACGGCATCGATGCCAGTGGCAACACGCCACGCTACATGGGCGAGCATTACGCCGACCTGCGCGACGACGCCTGGAAGTACGGCGGCGACCGCGGTTCGATCGAGAACATCGTGCGCGAAGGGGTCTTCGCCAAGATGCCGGCCAACGAGAAGCTGACCGCCGAGGAGATGCGGCTGCTGATCGACTATCTCTACGAGCTGCGCGGAGAGCGCGGGTGACACCGCCGCGGCGCGCCGGACTGCTGCTCGCCGCCGGCGCGCTCTGCCTGTCGGCCTGTGGTCCGCCGACTTCCGGGCGCCCCGTCGCCGACCTCTGGCAGGAGTTGTGCGCCGGCTGCCATGCCGCGGACGGCAGCGGCGTGCAGGCGCGGCGCGGCCTCGATCCGGGCGTCGACCTGCGGCGCTCGGAGATGATCCGGCGCGGCGACCGGGGCCTGGTCTTCCAGCGCATCGCCCGCGGCTACGCCGCCATGCCCGGCTTCGGCCACAAGCTGCCGCAGGGTGATCTCGAGATGCTCACCCAGTTCGTGATGCAACTGCCCCGGGAGTGACCCATGGATCCGCAACGACTCAAGGACGTCTACGAACGATTGGAAGTGCTCGATGACCGCCTGGGCCACCGCCTGCGCGCCCGCGGCGGGCCGTCACGCGCCACGCCCGAGCAGCTCGAGGAGAAGGTGCGCGACCTGACCGAGTACGCTTCGGAGCTGCGTCAGCTGGTGCGCGACCTGATCGTCGCGATCTCGTCGCGCCCCTCGGCCTGAGGCGCGGCGCGGCTCACGAGGCGCCGCGGCCGGAGAGCACGACCGGCACCGTCTTGAAGAGGATCTTGAAGTCGAGCCACGGGCTCCAGGTGTCGATGTACTCGAGATCGAGCCGCATCCACTCCTCGAAGTCGACTTCGTTGCGGCCGCGGATCTGCCAGAGGCAGGTGAGACCCGGCTTCATCGCCAGCCGCCGGCGCTGCCAGCGCTCGTAGCGCTCGACCTCCTCGGGGATCGGCGGCCGCGGTCCGACCAGGCTCATGTCGCCGGCGAGGACGTTCCAGAGCTGCGGCAGCTCGTCGAGGCTGAAGCGCCGCAACCAGCGGCCGATCGGCGTGACCCGCGGATCCCGTCGCGACTTGAAGACCGGGCCGTTCATCTCGTTGAGGTGGGCGACCTCCTCGAGGCGTTCTTCCGCCCCCTCGACCATGGTGCGGAACTTGTAGAGGGTGAAGATCCTCCCGCTGCGCCCGCAACGCCGCTGCCGGAACAGCACCGGACCGCCCTCTCCGAAGCGCAGCGCCAGGGCGATGCCGGCCAGCAGCGGTCCGGTCGCGATCAGCAGCGCCGCCGCGCCGACCAGGTCGATGCCCCGCTTGACGGCGAGCTGGAACGGACCCGTGGGCGCCGTCGCCAGGGTCACCAGCGGAACGCCGTCGATCTCCTCGAGGCCGACTCGCGTCTGAGCGTGGGGGAGAATGTCGAGCGCCAGCCGGACGAGAATCCCCTGGTCCTGCAAGGCGAGCACGGTGTCTTCGAAGCGCGCCAGGTCGCGCGGCGCGATGGCGAAGACCACCTCGTCGACCACCTGCCCGGCGAGCACCCGGGGCAGGTCGCTCTCGCGCCCGAGGATCGGCTGCACCGGCCGGGTCTCCGCAGCAGGCTCGGCCGGGTCGTCGACCTCCACGAAACCGAGGATCCGGTACCCCCACCAGCGCCGCTCGCGCAGCACGCCGGCGAGCGCCGCCGCGGTGCGGCCGGTGCCGACCACCAGAATGGTGCGGTAGTTCATCCCGCGCGCGCGAGCCCGCCGCGCGGTCAGCCGCAGCAGCAGCTTCTCGGCCATCAGCAGCAGCGCCGCGAGTCCCGAGAAGAGGAGGATCCAGCCGCGGCTGATGCGATCCGAACCGAGAAGCTGCTCGTCGAAGCGCAGCGCCCAGACCGCCAGGGCGAAGAGCACCGTCGCGGTGATCGACACCTTGACGACCTCGGCCGCCTCCTCGAACAGCGGAATCCGGCGATGCGAGCGATAGCGCCCGGACCGCCAGAGCAGAAGTCCCCACAGGCCGAGTGCGACCGGCAGGAGTGGCAGATAGCGCTCGAGCGGGTAGAGCGCCGGGGCGTCGCGGCCGAGGCCGAAGATCTCGAGGCCGCGGCTGCGCAGGGCGTGGGCGGCGAAGAAGGCGAACGCCACCAGCGCGAGATCCACCCCGAAGACGAAGAGGGCGATCAGTCTGGCCTGCTGCTTGAGCATGCGGTCGGGTTCGCTGGGTCGCCGTTCGGGAGCCGGTCGAATGCCGGGGTCGGGCCGATTTTACCCGACCGGCGCTGTCAGGGGCGTGAGGTCCTCCTCAACGCCGGCCGAGGTCGGTGAGCAGCGCCGCGTAGGCGTCGGCCACCCGCTCCCAGGAGTAGAGCCGGCGCGCCCGCTCGGCGGCCGCGGCACGCCGCTGCTCGACCTCCCCGGGTCGGCCGCGGACGATCTCGAGCGCCGCCCGCAGGCTCTCCGGATCGGCGGCATCGAAGTAGATCGCCACGTCGCCGGCGGTCTCCCGGTTCTCCGGCGAATCGTGAACCACCACGCAGTTGCCGTAGCCCATCGCCTCGACGAGCGCCGGATGCGTGCCCCCGACCTCGGTGGCGTGAATGTAGGCGAGGGCGTGCGAAAGGAGCTGGCGGTAGCCGCGGCCGTAGATGGGGCCGGGAAAGCGGATGCGCGGATCGGCGCCGCGGGTGAACGACTCGATGAACTCGCTGGCGTAAGGCGCCCCACCGACCATGAGCAGCGGCTCGTCCCCGCCGGCCCGCCGGAAGGCGGCGGCGACGCGATGGGGGTTGTTCTCCGGCTCGAAGCGCGAGACGTAGAGGAAGAAGCGCCGCGACTCGACGCCGAGCCGCGCAAGCAGGCCGGTCTGGCGCAACGGCCGCGGATCGACTCCGTAGGCGATGGCCACCGATTCGGCGCCGTAGCGCTCGCGGTAGTGCCGACGGATCACCTGCGCGTCGGTCACCAGCCGGTCGGGAAGAAAGGTCGCCAGGCGCTCCGAGAGCGCGTAGACGCCACGCCCGAAGGGTCCCCATTTGGCGCGCCGCTTCTCGATGCCGTCGACATTGAGCGCCGTCGGCACGCCGGCGGCGGCGAGGATCGGAAGGAAGAGCGCGTTGGCACCGTTGACCACCAGCGCGGCGTCGAAACGTTCCCCGGCCGCGTGCAGGCAGGAGAGCAGCGTGTGCACCGGAGTCTCGAAGTGCTTCGTCCGCACCGTCGGCAGATGGACGAGGCGCGCGCCGCGGCGACGGGTCCGGCGACGCGGATCGTTGTGGCTTCGGCAGTAGACGGTGACATCGAATCCCCGCGCCACCAGGCGTGGCGCCAGCTCGTCGAACATCGTCTCGTAGCCGCCGTAGCGGCCCGGGATGCCGCGGCTGCCGATCAGCGCGACGCGCGGCCGGTCGCTCACCAGGCCTCTCCCTGACGGCCGAGCCAGCGCTCGACGGCCCCGGCCGGCGCCGTGCGCCGAGCCAGGATCCGGCGCCGCCGCTCGCGGATCTCGCCGCGCCGGCGCCAGAGCCAGGCGTAGGCGGCGAGCGAACTGCGCTCGCAGGCGAGGACCCAGGCGAGGGCCGCCAGATCCCGCGTCAGCGTCCACGGCAGCGTGGCGAGGAAGTTGCGCGCGCTCTGGTGTCCGCAGCGCCAGAGATAGCGATTCTGCAGCGACCGGCGGTTGATCTCGGGAGGCACCCTGCGGCGCCCGGCCGGCGTGACCTGTCGATGGTGCTCGCAGCACGCCGCCGGCTCGTAGACGACCTCCCACTCGCGCTCGCGCAGGCGGAAGCAGAGTTCGGCATCCTCGCGGTAGGAGTGGAAGCGCTCGTCGAACAGTTCGCCGTCGATGGCGACGTCTTCGAGCGCGGCCCGCCGCCAGAGCGACGCGGCACCGGTGGCGCCGAATACCCGCTCGCGCCGGGCGAACTGGCCGCGATCGGGCTCGCCCGAGCCGCGATCGAGATGGCGCCACGCGCGGGTCAGCCGCATGCCGCAGGCGTCGAGGCGGGGCGGCTCGCCGGGTCGCACCAGGCGGCCGGTGACCGCCCCCACCCGCCCCGCGGCCGGGTCCTCCCCGCAGGCGACGAGGCGAGCGAGAAAGTCGGGAGCCGGCAGCGCGTCGGCGTTGAGCGTCAGCACCCAGGGGCTCGCCGACTCGGCGCAGGCGCGGTTCATCCCCCCGGCGAAGCCGGCGTTGACGTCGAGCGGCACGAGGCGGGCCGGCAGGCCGGGCGGCAGATGGGCGCGCGCCGCCGCGACGCTGCCGTCTCCACTGGCGCAATCGACGATCACGAGCTCCGCCGGGGGCGGCGCCAGCCTCCCCACCGCGGCGAGGCAGGCGGGAAGGTCGGCCGCCGAGTCGTGGGTGACGATCGCCACCGCGGCCGGCAGCGTCACGCCCCCTCCGCCGCGCCGCGCCAGGCGTGGCGCGCACCCAGCGCCACGGCCACCAGGGCGCGCGCCGCCTCGCCGCGCGTCGCGGTACGCCGCGGGCGACGCAGCGGCAGAACGAGCAGACGCAGCAGGGCGCCGACCGGCACCAGCAGGCGGAAGAGCAGCGCCCAGCCGGTCCCGTGGTGCTTGGCGAGGTAGCGGGCGAGGTTCCGGTCGTAGGCGGCGAGGAAGCCCCCGTAGCCGAGTGCCGGCACGCTCGAGCCGCCTCGATGGTCGAACTCGGCCGCCGGCGCGTACAGCACCACCAGGCCGCGGGCGGCGAGACGACGGGCGAGGTCGACGTCCTCGAACCACGCGGGGTGGAACTCCGGATCGAAACCCCCGACCGCTTCGAAGGCGGCGCGGCGCAGGGCGAGCGCCGCCGCCGCCGGCTGCGCCACCGGCGTCCCTTCGACCGGCTCCACCAGCGGACCGCGGGTCGGATTCCAGAAAAAGGCGTGCGCGAGCAGGGAGAGCGGCGAGGGGAGGGCGCGCAGCTGCCAGCGCACCTGCGGCAGGCCGTCCGGCCCGACCAGGCGCGGCGCCAGGCCCGCCGCCTCCGGATGGCGAGCGAAGGCCGCGCGCAACCGGGCACAGGCGTCCGGGCGCGGCCGGGCATCCGGGTTGAGGAAGAGCAGGAGGGCGCCGCGGGCCGCCGCGGCGCCGGCGTTCGACCCCCCGGCAAAGCCGAGATTGCGCCCCGGCCGGAGGACCCGCACGCGTTCGGACGGCGCCCCGGGCAGCTCGAGATCCCCCGAGTTGTCGACGACCACCAGCTCGCAGGCGGGCTCGTCCGGCAGGGCCGCCGCCAGCCGGCGGACGTCGTCTCCCGAGCGCCAGGCGACGACGACGATCGACAGCTCCGGCGCGCTCACGCCGGCGAGCCTACCCGGAAGCGCGCCATCTCCGACCTGGACAGCAGCGGCCGGCCGACGCGCGCGAAACCCGGCAGGCGGGCGAGGGCCCTCGCCCAGCCGGCCGGCCGGGCGAGGGCCTCGGCGACATGCCCCGCCGCGAGGGCGCGCGCCGCATCCACTCCGTCGCGCAGCAGCAGCCGGGGCAGCAGCAGAGGGAAGCGGCGTCCGGTCAGACGCGCCACGACGAGCCAGCGGTTGGCCGTCACCCGGCGCGCGCGATCGAACGGCCGCCGCGCCCCGGTCGCCGAGCCCGCATGCAGCGCCTGCGCCGCGGCGACGCAGCGCGCCCCCCAGCCGGCCGCCCGCAGGCGGACCGCGAGATCGACATCCTCGTACCAGCTGCCGAGCCGCTCGTCGAACGGCCGGCCCGGCGCGAGGGCGACGGCGTCGAGCGCCGTCCGCCGGTAGATCGCCCCGGTGGCCGATGCGCCGAAGACTTCGCGGTCGGCGAGCGCCGGGTCCCAGGGCTCGCCGTGCCCGAGCTGGACCGCCTGCCACCAGCGGTTCCACCCGATGCCGAGCCCGTCGAGGCATCGCGGGTCGTCGGCCCGCCGGTTGACGCCCTGAACGGCCGCCAGTTGCGGCGCGGCGGCGAGCGCCGCCAGCAGGGCGGAGAGCCAACCCGCCTCGACCTCGAGGTCGTCGTTGACCAGGGCGAGGAAGGGGGTTGCTGGCGCCGCCGAAACGCCGGCATGGATGGCCCGGGCGAAGCCGACCGGCTCGTCCAGACGGACGAGAAGTTCGCCCGGCCGGTCGATCGCGGGCGGCGGCTCCCCACCCTGGTGTACCCAGACGAGAAGGCCGCCGCAAGTCGCCAGCTCGCGACGCAGCGCCGCCAGCGACCGCCCGGCATCCGGAGGCACGCCGAGCGACGGGACGATGGCGACCACCGGGGCGCTCATCTCCAATCGAACTCCACCTTGTCGAGTACGAGCGAGCCCGGCGGCCCGCCGCCGGCCGGGACGCTGTGCAGGACGAGTCGATCACCGGGCCGCCAGGAATCGACAGCAAGCCGGCTCGTTCGCCAGGCGCCGCCCGCCGGGGCCACGAAGCGACCGAGCGACCGGTTGCCGACCAGCACTTCGAGCGCCAGCTCCTTGCGCGCCGGCCGGTTGGGCATCCAGTGAACGGTCAGCATCGCCGCGGCCCCGCCGGGTACCGGCTCGAGCTCGATCCGGGCACCTTCGCGGATCACCCAGCCGCCGGGAAACCGGGTCCGATCGATGGTCCAGCGGTGCGGCCAGAGCGCGCCGGTGGCGTGCCGGATCCACGCATCTTCGAGTTCGGCCACGCGGGTCGGCAGCCGGTGGGCGGCCACCAGAAGGGTCGCCGCCCCGGCCAGCAGCAGCGTCGCTCCGGCGGCTCCGGCGCCCCCGGCGGGGCGGCGCAGTCGCCTGCCCGCCACGCTCCCCAGCGCGAAGAGCGCCAGCACGGCGAGCGGCGCCACCCAGGTGGCCGTGCGCGGCCGCACCGAACTGGGGAAGAAGCGGATCAGGTCACCCGTGAAACCGGCGCTCAGCCGGTCGAGCAGCGACGAACTGCCGGCCGCGAGGCTGGTGGCCCAGCCGGGTTCGACCAGCAGCGCCGCGGTGACGAAAGCGGTGGCTGCGCCGAGTGCCACGGCGACGCCGGCGAGGCCGCGTGGCAACGGTCGCTCGAGGCGCAGCGCCAGCGCCGCCGTGAGCAGCGGCAGCAGGACGAAGCCGTAGCGGAACGGCGGAGACCAGCCGCCGTACCACTCGCGGCGCGAGGCGACCAGCACGAGGTAGGGCAGGCAGGCGGCCAGGGCGAGCGCCAGGACGCCTCGCCGCCGCACCGCTCGCGCCAGGCCCGGGATCGCCAGCATCCAGAGCGGCGCCGCCGCGAACAGCCCGAAGGCGACATCGAAGAAGAGGCCGCTGCCGCCGCGCAGAAACCGCGCCAGCGGGACGTCGAACAGCGCCAGTTCGCCGACCTGGTGCATGCGCAGCGGGTTGCCCCAGATCAACGCGTTGGCGAGCAGCACCAGCAACCCGGCGGCGACCACCGCGACGCCGGCGGCGAGGCGCAGCCGCGAACGCCCGCGGGGCCCGAGCAGCGCGGCGAGCCCGAGGGGCACCGCGACGGCCAGAAAGCGCAGCTTGAGCAGCGGCAGGAGAAGGAGCGGCACGGCGAACAGCCAGGCCTCACGCGCCCCCCAGACGCCCGGGCGGGCGCGCGCCCGGGCGAGCCCGGTCAGCGCCAGGGCCACCAGCAGAGCCGCCGGCACCTCGACCCAGATCTGGTTCGAGAAGAGCAGCGCCGGCGGCAGGAAGGAGGCCGCCATCCAGGCCAGCACCGCGCCGCGCGGCCGCGCTCCGAGCGCGCACACCGCGCCGAGCATCGCGACACTGCAGGCGGCGGCCACGAGCAGCATGGCGAAGCGGGCCCCGGGCACTCCGGCCAGCGCCCAGAACGGCGCCAGCAACAGCGGCAGCAGCGGCTCGTGCCGGGAGAAGACCTCGCCCGCCTCGCCGGTGGGATCCCCCGGCTGCGGCTCGAGCCGCCGCTCGCCGAGCTGTCTCCAGAGGTCGCCGGCGTACTCGTCCGCCAGGTCGATGTCGAAGTCCGAAGCGAGACTCTCGGCCAGCAGCAGGTAGTAGGGCTCGTCGCCATCCGGCGGCCGCTCGGCCCCGGTCCACGGCAGCAGCCCGAGGTAGACGGCCAGCGGCAGGCCGACGAGTGGAACGAGGGAACGCCGCCGGCCGACATGGCGCACCAGTGCCGGCGCCAGCCGGAGCGTGCGCAACGCGAGCAGCGCGAAGAGCGCGAGGACCGCCAGGTGGTCGCTGCCCGGAAAGCCGAGCCGGGCATGTCCGCCCGCCAGCACCAGCGCCGCGGCGAGCGCCCAGCGCTCGTCCACCGGCCATCGCCGGGCGCCGATCCGGTCGGCGACGGCCGCGACCAGCGCCGCCACCGCTGGCAGCACCACGAGGACGCCGCGCAGCCCCGGCGACGGGAGCTCGGGCAGGAGCTGCGCCGCCGCGAGCGAACCGCCCACCCCGGCGGCGAGCCCGGTCGCCGAGCGGATCATCGCTCCACCTGGAGGGCGAAGATCGCCAGCTGAACGTCGGCCGGCAGGTCGGGGCGCCGCTCCACCCGCACCTGATCGATGCGCATCGGTCGCGGCAGGCTCCGGCGGGTCGAGTAGGTGACGCCGAAGTAGCGTCCGCTCGCCGGCATCCACCAGAGGTGGGGCCGCGGCGGACGGCAGGCGAGCCGGGAGGCGACATCGGATCGCTCCGCCGCCCACTCGGCGGTGTCGCGGCCGACCAGCAGTTCGCTGCGCACGACCTCGCGGCCGCCGCTCCAGCCGGTGAGCGTGGCCACCGGCGTCCCGCACGGCAGGTCGACGGCCTGATTCAGCCAGGAGTCGACGCGCAGGGCGATCGCGCGTTCGACCGTCGCCGTCCGCTCGAGCGCGGGCTGCCGCTTGGTCAGCAGCACGGCCGCCGATCCCGCGTCCAGGGCGACGCCGAACGGGCGCTGCGCGAGCGCGGCGAGCGCCCGCGCCAGCGGTGGCTCGCGGCGCCACGGCAGAGCGCCGGCGAGCAGCCCGGCGAGCGCGGCCACCACCAGGCCGCCGGCGCAGCGCCTCCGCCATGGCGCTGTCGGGCCGCCGGCGGCCAGCGCGAGGGCCGCCGCCAGCGCGACGACCAGCCAGAGCGGCTCGCGGCGCGCCGCCGGGACGGCCGCCGCCGCAACCATCAGCACGCAGCCGACCCGGGGCCGCCGGCCGATCGGCGTCCGCCCGAGCCCCCAGGCCAGCAACAGCGCCCCGGCCGACCAGCCGTCCCACCCGGGGCCGCAGGCGAAGCTCGCCGCGCCGGCCGCCAGCGCGCCGGCGGGGCGCGTGGCGGCCCAGTCGAGCAGCACCCAGGCGACGACCCCCGGCGGGACGAGCAGCAGCGCCAGGGTGGTCGGCGCCATCGGCGCCAGCCAGACCCGGTCCAGCTGGGCGGCGGCCTGCGCCGCGAAGGCGAGGCCGAACCAGGCCGCCCTTGCGGCCCGCGGGCGGGCGGCCCGCGCCGCGGCCGCGAAGCCGAGCGTGGCGACCAGCAGGAAGAGGATCGTCGCAGTCGGCAGCGGCAAGGTGCGCGGCAGGGCGACGAGCGCCGCGAAGAGGGCGACGCTGGCCACCGGAACGATCCGTTCGCGCGGCGGCTCGGTCGCCGCCAGCGGCGCCAGGACGAGCGCGCCCGCCAGGGCGAGAAAGAGCGTCGCGGGCGCCCCTTCGTCGACTTGCCAGCGGGCCACGGCGGCGCCGGCGAGCACGAGCGCGGCGGGAGCCGTCAGCGGAGGGAGCCGGAGGGGGGACATGCCGGTCGGGGAGTCTATCGGCGCGCCGGGCCGGAGTTTGACGCCCCCTCCACGCGGGGCTACGATCGCCGCCCGCCATGCTCGCCCGCGAACTGCTCCGCTCCGACCTCGCGCGCGTCCGCCGCGCCTTTGCCGACCGCCGTCAGGAGACCGCCTCGCTCGACGCCTGGCAGGAGCTCGACCGCGAGCGGCGCGAGCGGCTGACCGAGGTCGAGGAGCTCAAGCGACGGCGCAACGAGGCGAGCCAGGCGATCGGCCGCCTGAAGAGCCGCGGCGAGGACGCCGCGGTCGAGATCGCGGCGGTGGCGACCCTGAAGTCCGGTATCGAGCAGCTCGACTCCCGGATCGCGGCGCTCGACGCCGAGCTGGCGACGATCGAGCTGCGGCTGCCGAATCTGCCGCACGAGTCGGTGCCGCGCGGCGAGGACGAGCGCGCCAACCGCATCGAGCGTCAGGTCGGCGAGCCGCGGCGGTTCGACTTCGCGCCGCAGGCGCACTGGGACCTCGGCCCGGCCCTCGGCATCCTCGACTTCGAGCGCGGCGCCAAGCTGTCGGGTGCCCGCTTCACCGCCTCTTTCGGCGCCGGTGCGGCACTCGAACGGGCGCTGGTCGCCTTCATGCTCGACCTGCACGTGCGCGAGCATGGCTATACCGAGGTTCTGCCGCCCTACCTGGTCAACGCCGCCGCGCTGACCGGCACCGGGCAGCTGCCCAAGTTCGAGGCCGACCTCTTCCGGGTCGCCGGCGAAGACCTCTACCTGATCCCCACCGCCGAGGTTCCGGTGACCAATCTGCACCGCGGCGAGGTGATCGACGAGTCCGATCTGCCGGTGCGCTACGCCGCCTTCAGCCCCTGCTTTCGCAGCGAGGCGGGCTCCTACGGCAAGGATGTGCGCGGCCTGATCCGCCAGCACCAGTTCCACAAGGTCGAGCTGGTCCACCTGGCGACTCCGGAGACCAGCTACGCCGAGCTCGAGACGATGGTCGGCCACGCCGGCCGGGTGCTCGAACGGCTCGGCATCCCCTACCGCGTGGTCTGCCTGTCGACCGGCGACATGGGCTTCTCGGCCGCCAAGACTTACGACCTCGAGGTCTGGCTGCCGGGACAGAATGCCTGGCGGGAGATCTCCTCGTGCTCGAACTGCGAGGACTTCCAGGCGCGCCGCGCCGACCTGCGCTACCGGCCCGAGGGGGGCAAGCCGCGGCTCCTGCACACCCTCAACGGTTCGGGCCTCGCCGTCGGGCGCACGCTGATCGCCGTGCTCGAGAACTTCCAGAACGCCGACGGCACGGTGACCGTGCCGGAGGCGCTGCGCCCCTTCCTCGGCGGCCTCGAGAACATCACGCCGCGGCGCACCGTCGGCCGATCCAAGTAGACTCGCCACCGCCGGAGGGGTGGCAGAGTGGTCGATTGCGGCGGTCTTGAAAACCGCTGTGCCCGCGAGGGCACCGGGGGTTCGAATCCCTCCCCCTCCGCCAGCCGCGGCCCGCGCGCCGGAGCCTTTCAGCCCCCCGGGCGGACGAGAATGGGCGTCCCGGTGCGGAAGAGGTGATACAGCCGCCGCGCGTCGTCGGGAGCCACGACGACGGTAACCAGCGGCGGATGACCGGGCTGGCGGCCCTGCAGGCGCTGCCAGCCGCTGCGCACCGAAGCGGCGAAGCGCCGCAGCCAGCCTAGCCGGGGGGTCTCGTCGACCACGAACAGCTGCCAGCCGTTGTCGAGGCGGACGCGGTAACTCGTCGGCTTCTCCCCGGCGTCCGGCTTCTTCGCCGGGGTGCCGGCGGCCGGCTCCGTCATCTCCTCCTCTTCCGAGTAGGGCCGCAGCGTGGTCGGCGCGATCGTCTCGCGGTCGGCATCGCCCGGCCCTTCGGTGACCGTCCAGACCGCCGGCGCCTCGAGTGCCGGCGGCGCCTCGCCCTCACCGAGAAGCGGGCGGAAGGTGAGCAACGACAGCTCCGAGAAGGCGACCGTGGTGAGGGTCAGGCCGCGCGCCCGCACGTCGAGATTGCCGGCGGACGGATCGAGGACGAGGTAGAGGTCCGGCTTCTTCGCCAGCTCGGACTCCAGCTCGGCGAGCCGCAGGCGAGTCGCGGGAACCTCCTGCGCCGGCGCCATCGCGGCGCCGAGAAGGAGGCTAGAAAAGAAAAACGCGCGCGCCGGTCGGAACCGTCTTGTAGGCAAACTCGAGGTCCTCGTCCCCCAGCCGGATGCAGCCGTGGGTGACGCGCTTTCCCAGCAGCGTCTTGAAGATCGTGCCGTGAATGATGTAGCCGTCGCGCATGTAGAGACCGTAGTCACCGAGCGAGAAATCGTCGACCCGGTCGCGCATGCTGCGCGGTGGCTCGTAGCCCTCCTCGATGAACGCCCAGTCGGGCTTCACCCAGACGGGGTCCTTCACCTTGCGCAGAATCCTGAGCTCCCCCTGCGGAGTGTCGAAGACCCACTCCTTGCCGTTGCGCGGATCGCGCAGCCGCACGCCCGAGCCGGTCGAGCAGAGTGCGTCGCGCACCAGCTCGCCGTTCTTGAAGATCCGCAGCCGGTTGGCGTACGAATCGACGACCACGTAGACGTCGCGGCCCGGCGCCTGAGCGGCGAGCCGCTGTTCGGCCCGCTCGGCGCGCCGCTGCGCCTCGTCCGGATCGAGCTCCGGATCGGACGCGGCCACCCGGGCGGTGAAGGGGTCGCGCTCGTAGGAGCCGCCGAAGGTGGCCAGCCCGATCGCTCCGGCCACGCTGACGACCGCGGCGCCCGCCAGCGCGAAGAGCAGCGCCCGCAACGCCGCGGGCAGGCGACGCGGTGCGACCGCCACGCCCTCGAAGGGGAGCGGCGAGCCGACCCGCGGCACGACGGTCTGGCTGTCCGGCGGCACGATCATGGGCCGATTCTATCCATCGTCCTCAGAACGTCCCGACGATCGTGACCGGCGTGCCGACACGGGCGCGGGCGAAGACCCGATCCATGTCCGGATTGCTCAGCGCCACGCAGCCGTCGGTCCAGTCGCGCCCCTGGCCGCCATCGCCGTGAATTTCGATGAGACTGCCCACGCCGGCGCGCGACGGCACCTGCCCGGTCTTCTTCCCCCAGGCGTGGCGCGCGCGATCCTCGGAGTTCGGATAATCCAGCATCAGCGCCTTGTAGTACTGCGTCCGCCCCGGGCCGCGCACCTCGGTGACGCGGTAGGTGCCTTCGGGCGTCGCCTGATCTCCGGAGTACATCTTCTGGCGCAGGCCCTTGGCGCCGAGCTCGGCCTCGTAGCTCGCGATGCGCTTGCCGTCATGGTAGACGTGGAGCCGCCGCCCGAGCTTGTCGATGACGAAGACCGTCGTCCCGTCGCGGCGCGACCGGGCGATCGTCTCCGCGACCATGCGTCGCCACTTGTTCAGATTCTTCGGATCGCGGAACCGCGAGTGCAGGTCGGCGAAGCTCGCGTGCACGACGGCGGCGAACTCGCGCGCCTGCTCGGCCTCCGGAATCGCGCGCTCGAACCTGCCCTGGCGCGCGAACTCCTCGGCGAGTTCCCACTTGAGCCGCGCCTGGCGCGCTGCGGCGATCTCGCGACGCCCGACGCCGGCCTCCTGGGACTCGGCCATCGCCCGCTCGACGTCGGCCCGGGCGTGGAAGGCCAGCGCTTCCCAGCGCTCGCCACGCGAGCGCTCGGCACTGCGCAACTGGATCAGGGACTTCCGGGCGGTGACCATCACGCGCCCCCAGGAGGCCTCGATGCGGCCCGGGCTGGCGCGCCAGGCGGGCGCGCTGCGCTCCTGGGCGGTGACCGACTCGGCGTCGGCGACCATCTTCTCGAGCAGCCGGACGGCGGCCGGCGCCTCCTCGCGCAGCGCGCGGATGGCGCGCGCGGCGCTGCGCCGGGCCGTCGAGACGTCGAGCGCGGACGTCGTCACGGGATCCCCGGCCCGCGCTCCGACGGCCAGCAGTCCGACGGCGAACAGCGCCGGCAGGACGAAAAGAAACGACCGGCGGCGCTTGCGCGCCGCCGGCCGGGTCAGGCGGAGTCGAAGTGCGATCAGCACCGACTCCTCAGCTCAGCACTTGATCTTTTCCTTGGCGGCCTGCATGTCAGCCGTCAGGGTGTCGATCGAGGCCTTGAGCGAGTCGGCCTGCGCCTTGGCGCCGTAGAAGTCCTCCGAGCCGATGGCGCTCGAGATGTTGCCGATCTGCGCCGCGAGGCCGTCGAGGTTGCCCTTCATCGCCTCGAGGTCCTTCTTGAAGTCCTTCGGCTGCCGGCGGCAGGCCGCCAGCTCGGTCATCGCCGTGTTGGCGGCGTCGATCGAGGTCTGGACCATGGCGAGCGCCTCGTTGGCGGCGTTCTTGGCGGCTTCCTTGTTGGCGACCGCGGCGTCGGTGGCGGCCGAGGCGGCCTGGCCGGCGGCGGTGATCAGCTCCTTGGTCTTGGTGTAGGAGCGGAAGAGCGCGAACTTGTTGGCCTGCGCGTCGACCTCGGCGGTCACCGCGTTCATCGCCTGCTGCGCAGCGTTCCACTCGTCGGCCGCGTAGGTCGTCGCACCCGCCTGCTCGGCGGCCTGGAGGCTCGCCTTGAGGCCGTCGATCTCGACCTGCGGCGGCTTCGCGCAACCGCTGGCCAGCGTCAGCGTCAGCGCCGCAACACCCAACACTGCAAGCTTCGTGTTCCGCATAGCTTCTCTCCCTCCTGGGGGGTCTGCCTGATTCAACTGTGGATTCCGTGCGATGGCGTGTGCAACCCGCGGCTGGCTCGTGGCGGCCGCTCACAGGGTTGCCTGCGGAGGTACTCTAGCACATCGCCCGGAGAGGCTGCCAGGCGGGCGTCAGGACGGGGGCAACAGGTCCAGCGCCCGTTCGACCACCGCGTCGACGGTGAATCCGAAGTGCTCGGCGAGATCTTCGGCCGGCGCTGAAGCGCCGAAGCCGTCGAGCGCCACGACCCCTCCGTCGGCTCCGACCCAGCGGTGCCAGCCGAAGGGTGAAGCGGCCTCGATCGCCAGCCGGCGACGGCAGGCGGGCGGCAGCACGGCGTCGCGCCAGGCCGTTTCCTGGGCCGCGAACAGCTCGAACGACGGCAGGGAGACCACGCGCACCCGCCGATCGCCGGTCGCCAGCTGCCGGCCGGCGGCCAGAGCGAGGGCGACCTCCGAGCCGGTGGCCAGCAGGATCAAGTCGGGCGCTCCGGCGGTCGACTCCCAGAGCACGTAGCCGCCGCGCACCACCCCCTCGCGCGCCCGGGCGGCCGTCTCGGCGAGAACCGGCAACTTCTGCCGCGACAGCACCAGAGCGGTCGGGCCGTCGCGGCGGGTCGCCGCGAGGCGCCACGCTTCGACGGTTTCGCAGGCGTCGGCCGGCCGCAGCGTCACCAGACCGGGGATGGCCCGCAGCGCCGGCAACTGGCCGATCGGCTGGTGGGTCGGCCCGTCCTCGCCGAGAAAGATCGAATCGTGGGTGAAGACGTAGACGACGGGTTGGCGCATCAGGGCGGCGAGGCGAATCGCCGGACGCATGTAGTCGGAGAAGATCAGGAAGGTGCCGACGAACGGCCGCAGGACGCCGGAAAGGGCCAGGCCGTTGGCGATCGCCCCCATCGCGTGCTCGCGCACGCCGAAGTGGACGTAGCGCCCCGCCGGCCGCTCGGGCGAGAAGGGCTCTTCCCCCTTGAGCAGGGTGCTGTTCGACTCCGACAGGTCCGCCGAGCCGCCGACCAGCTCCGGCAGGCGGGCGGCGAGCGCGTTGAGCACTCTGCCGGAGGCGGCGCGCGTCGCGATCGCGGGATCCCCGGCGGTGAAGCTCGGCAGCGCCTCCTGCCAGCCGTCGGGCAGCCGGCCTGCCAGCCGGCGCTCGAGCTCGGTCGCGGCGGCGGCGTCCTCGTCGGCGAGCCCGGCGAGCCGAGCGCGCCACGCGGCGTGTTCTTCAGCTCCGCGGCGGGCCGCCGCCAGGTAGAGCGCGCGGGCGGCGTCGGGGACGAGGAACCGGGGCTCGGCCGGCCAGCCGAGCGCCTCCCGGGTGGCGCGCGCGGCCTCGGCGCCGAGTGGCGCGCCGTGTACGGCGGCGCTGTCCTGGCGCGGGCTGCCGTAGCCGATGCGGGTGCGCACCGCCAGCAGCACCGGACGCTGCGTCTCGGCGGCGGCCTCGGCGAGTGCCCGCTCGAGCGCCGCGAGGTCGTTGCCGTCGTCGACCCGCAGAATCCGCCACCCCTGGGCCGCGAATCGCGCTCCGACGTCCTCGCTGAAGGCGAGAGCCGTCGCGCCGTCGATCGAGATCCGGTTGTCGTCCCAGCAGACTTTGAGATTGCCGAGCCGGTGATGCCCGGCGAGCGAGGCGGCTTCGGCGGAGATCCCCTCCATCAGGTCGCCGTCCGAGGCGACGACCCAGACCCGGTGGCCGAACAGCGGCCGGCCCGGGCGGTCGAAGCGGCCGCCGAGCAGGCGTGCCGCCATCGCCATGCCGACCGCCGTGGCGAGCCCCTGACCGAGCGGTCCGGTGGTCGTCTCGACGCCCGGAGTATGGCCGTGCTCCGGGTGACCCGGGGTGCGCGAGCCGAGCTGCCGGAAGCGCTCGAGCTCGGCGATCGGCAGGTCGTAGCCCGCCAGATGCAGCAGCCCGTAGAGCAGCGCCGAGGCGTGTCCGCAAGAGAGGACGAAGCGGTCGCGATCCGGCCAGGCCGGGTCGGCGGGGTCGAAGCGCAGTTGGCGGGTCCAGATCAGATGGGCGAGCGGCGCCAGGCCGAGCGGGGCTCCGGGGTGGCCGGAGGCGGCCGCCTCGACCATGTCGACGGCGAGGAATCGCAGGGTTCCGATGGCGAGCGCGTCGCTTTCGTGGGTCGGCACGGAGTGTTCCTGTCGCGAAGAGGGCCCGACAGCGGGCGGGGCGACTCTACCGGAGGATCCCCGGTCCGTTTGCGCACCGATTGCGGATAGAATGCGGCGGTTCCACCGTTGCGGTGAGGTGGCCGAGTGGCTGAAGGCAACGGTTTGCTAAACCGTCATACGGGCTTAAACCTGTATCGAGGGTTCGAATCCCTCCCTCACCGCCAGTTCTGATCTTCCCCGGCCCCCGCGCTCCGCGCCCATGAGTACCTCCCCGCCCCCCGTGCGCGTCCGCTTCGCGCCCTCGCCGACCGGCTATCTGCACATCGGCGGCGTGCGCACGGCGCTATTCAACTGGCTGTTCGCGCGCCGTCACGGCGGCGCGTTCGTCCTGCGGGTCGACGACACCGACGCCGGCCGCAACGACCCGCGCGCCCTCGAGCCGATCCTCGACGGCTTCCGCTGGCTCGGTCTCGACTGGGACGAAGGGCCCGGCGTCGGCGGTCCGTACGGCCCGTACTTCCAGTCGCAGCGCTCCGAGCGCTACCGCGCCGCGGTCGAACGGCTCCTCGCCGGCGACTTCGCCTACCGCGATTACGCCCGGCCGGAGGAGATCCAGGCCGAGCGGGCCGAGGCCGAAGCCGCCGGCCGCCCCTACCACGCCAGCCGGCGCTGGGCGGCCGCAACCGACGCCGACCGCGCGCGCTTCGAGGCCGAAGGGCGCACCGCGGTCGTCCGCCTCAGGATGCCGCGCGAAGGCGAGTGCCGCATCCCCGATCTGGTCAAGGGCGACGTGGTCACCGCCTGGGCCTCGGAGGCCGACCACGTCGTCCAGCGCGCCGACGGCACCTTCCTCTACCACCTGGCGAGCGTGGTCGACGACGTCGAGATGGCGATCAGTCACGTCATCCGCGCCGAGGAGCACCTGTCGAACACGCCGCGCCAGCTCTGGATCTGGCAGGGGTTGGGAGCCCCGCCGCCGGCGCTCGCGCACCTGCCGGTGGTCGCCGAACCGGGCAGCAAAGTGAAGCTGTCGAAGCGCAAGCTCGACAAGTATCTGAAGAACCCCGAGTTCGCGGCGCTCTACGAGCGCGGCAAGAGGATCGCCGAACGCCAGGGGCTCGCCGTCACCGCCGACACCTTCAACCCGGTCATCGTCGACTTCTACCGCGCGACCGGCTTCGAGCCCGACGCGATCCTCAACTACCTGATGCTGCTCGGTTGGTCGCTCGACGGCACGACCGAGATCCTCGACGCCGGCGAGCGGATCGCCCACTTCTCGCTCGCGGGCGTCAACCAGGCCGCAGCGAGCTTCGATCCGCAGAAGCTGATGTCGTTCGAGGAGCGCTGGTTCGCCGCGCTCCCGGTCGAGGAGCGCACGGCGCGGTGCCTGCCGTTCCTCGAGCGCGCGGGACGGGTCGGCACGCCGCCCTCCGACTCCCAGCGTGCGACCGCGCGCGCCATCGTCGCCGCGGCCGGCGACCGCATCAAGATCGCCGGCGACGTGCTCGACTACGACGAGTTCTACGTCGCCGACGACGCGCTCGCCTGCGACGAGAAGGCCTTCGACAAGCGGCTGCGACAGCCGGCCGAAGCGGCGAGGCTGCTCCGCGATTTCGCCGGGGAGCTCGCCGCCGCGCCCGCCTTCGACGCCGCCGCGCTCGAAGCGCTCGCTCAGTCGTTCGTCGCCGCGCGCGGCCTCGGGCTCGGCTCGATCGTCCACGCGGCGCGCGTCGCGGTCACCGGCAAGGCGATCGGCTTCGGCCTCTTCGATATCCTCGCGATCCTCGGCCGCGACCGGGTGCTCACGCGCATCGAGCGCGCGCTCGCCCGGCTCGCCGCCTGACCCGGAACGGATCGCCGACCCCCATGGGCAGCCACTTCATCGCCGACATCGTCGAGGCCGACCTCGCCTCCGGCAGGCACGCCGGAATCCGCACCCGCTTCCCGCCCGAGCCCAACGGCTACCTCCACCTCGGGCACGCCAAGTCGATCTGTCTCAACTTCGGCCTCGCCGCGGCGCACGGCGGCACCACGAACCTGCGCTTCGACGACACCAACCCGATCACCGAGGAGGAGGAGTACGTCCGCGCCATCGAGCGCGACGTGCGCTGGCTCGGCTTCGAGTGGGACGCGCTGTATTTCGCCTCGGACTACTTCGACCAGCTCTACGCGTGGGCCGAGCAGCTGATCGGAAAGGGCAAGGCGTACGTCTGCGACCTCTCGGCCGAGGAGGTCCGCCAGTACCGCGGCACGCTCACCGAGCCCGGCCGCGAGAGCCCGTACCGCGACCGCGGTGTCGAGGAGAATCTCGACCTGTTCCGCCGCATGCGCGCCGGCGAGTTCCCGGACGGCTCGCGCACGCTGCGCGCGAAGATCGACATGGCGTCGGGCAACCTCAACCTGCGCGACCCGGTGATGTACCGGATCCTCCACGCGGCGCACCACCGTACCGGCGAGAAATGGTCGATCTACCCGACCTACGACTGGGCGCACGGCCAGTCGGATTCGATCGAGCAGATCACCCACTCGATCTGCACCCTCGAGTTCGAGGACCACCGGCCGCTCTACGAGTGGTTCATCGCCGAGCTCGGCATCTTCCCGTCACGTCAGATCGAGTTCGCGCGCCTGAACGTCACCCACACGGTGCTGTCGAAGCGCAAGCTCCTGCGCCTGGTCGGCGAGAAGGTGGTCTCGGGCTGGGACGATCCGCGCATGCCGACGATCGCCGGCATCCGGCGCCGCGGCTACCCGCCGGCGGCGATCCGCGACTTCTGCGAGCGCATCGGCGTCACCAAGCAGGAGAGCGTGGTCGAGCTCGCGCTGCTCGAGCACTGCGTGCGCGAGGAGCTCAACCGCACCGCGCTGCGCCGCATGGCGGTGCTCAAGCCGCTCAAGCTCACGATCGTCGACTGGCCCGAGGGGGAGTTCGAGACGCTCGAGGCGGTCAACAACCCCGAGGATCCCGCCGCCGGCAGCCGGCCGGTGCGCTTCGCGCGCGAGCTGTGGATCGAGCGCGACGACTTCCTCGAGGAGCCGCCGAAGAAGTACTTCCGGCTCGCTCCCGGCCGCGAGGTGCGGCTGCGCTGGGGCTACGTCGTCAAGTGCGTCGAGGTGGTCAAGGACGCCTCGGGCGAGGTCGTCGAGGTGCGCTGCACCCACGATCCGGCGACCCGCGGCGGCGGCACCCCCGACGGCCGGCGCATCCAGGGGACGATCCACTGGGTGGCGGCGGCCGACGCGGTCGACGCCGAGGTCCGGCTCTACGACACCCTCTTCCCCGCCGCGGACCCGGATGACCTCCCGGAAGGCGTCGACTTCCTCTCGACGGTCAACCCGCGCTCGCTCGAGATCGTCGCCGGCGCCAAGGTCGAACCGGCGCTCGCCGACGCCGCTCCGGGCGACCGGGTCCAGTTCGAGCGCACCGGCTACTTCGCGGCCGACCTCGCTGACCACACCCGCGGCCGCCCGGTATTCAACCGGACGGTGACGCTGCGCGACAGCTGGGCGAAGATCCGGCAGCAGGACGCGGGCTGAGTCGCCGGCCGCAAAGGCTTTTTCCATGGGCCTTTGCGGGCCCGTCGCCTTGACCCGGGCGGCCGCTTTTCGATATCTTCCAGCGGTCCTGCTGGGAGGTCGTTCAATGGTAGGACATGCGGCTCTGGACCGCAGAATCGGGGTTCGAGTCCCTGCCTCCCAGCCAATCCGAACAGTTCCGGTCTCCGTCGACCGACCCGCCACGCCGGCCCCCGGGCCGGCGTTGACGTTTTCCGACCTGCCCGGCGCGCCCGATCAGGGAGCCAGGAGGCTCCAGCGGCCGGTCGAGCCCGACTCGAAGCCGTCGGTGAACAGCGAGCCCGGCCACTCGAAGGCGCCCAGATCGATCGCGCCGTCCGGAATCCGGCGAGGCGCCGGAGACCCCGGCAGCGCGGCGCGCGCCGGCGGTTCGAAGGCGGGCGGGAAGTGCGGTCCCGGAAAGGGAAAGCCCGGCGGACTCGGCGGCGACGAGGTCCCGGCGTCGTGCATCGGGCTCCCCGGAGCCGGGCGGAAGTTGAAGCCGCCGACGTTGGCGAAGCCCGGATAGGTCCCCGAAATCGTCCCGCTCCACGGGCCGGGCACGACCGTCCCGGTCTCGACCCAGTTGCTGGCCCCGGCGATCTGCTCGCCGTCGGTCCAGCAGCGCTCGCCGTCGTCGGCGCGCACCATGCCGACGACCCCCGCCGGCTCGGTGTAGAAGACGTTGTTCGACATCTCGATCGACTGCAGGTAGCCGAACGGCCGGAAGACGTGCGAGCCCGCGCCGACCCCGGTGCGAACGAAGGTGTTGTTGACGAAGCGATAGCGGCCGCGGGTCGAGTTGGCGCCTCCCTCGTCGCAGCGGACGTCGCTGCCGACGCGGACGAAGAAGAATGCGCCGTCGAACGGCCCCTGCGGTCCGGGCGGGTCGTAGGGTTTGTGGATCAGGACGTTGCCGACGACGTCCGAGTGCTCGCGGATGCCGGGCGGCGGCGTGACCGCCCCCTCGTCCGGGCCGATCAGCTCGAGCAGATGGTACTGGGCGCCTTCGATCCAGTTGAAGTGAATCTCGTTGCGCTCGGCCCGGCTCTTGACCGCGTTGCCGCCGGTCGTGTCGTGCAGGTAGTTGTGCCGCATGCGGAAGACCGAACCCGGGTTCTCGTTCTGGTCGGTCGTCATGTAGATCATGTGCTGGTTCGTGCCGAAGCCGGCGCGGGCGAGTTCGCTGAACTCGAGGGTGAGCGAGCCGGAGCCCTCGTCGGCGCCGAGCAGCCCGTGCGCCGGGCAGTCGTGGATGTAGAGATCCCGCAGCACGACGTCGTGCGCGTGGTGGTAGACGCAGCGGAAGCTGCCGCCGGTGATCTCGAACCCCTCGAGGACGAAGTGGTCCGACTGCATCTCGACCGAATTGACCCCGCCGGCGATCACCGGCCGCTGCCCGGCGCCGTCGCGCACGCCCCGCACGACCACCGGCTCGGCCGGCGTGCCGGCGTTGGCGGCCGGAAAGAGTACCGGCTGATACGTCGCGCCGCCGTCGACCAGCACCCGATCGCCGGGCCCGAGCAGGCCGACGACCTGGTGGATCTGCGTGTAGGCCCGCGTCGGGCCGACCAGAAAGGTCTCGGCCTCGAGCGCAGCGGTGAAGGCACAGGACAGTCCGACGGCGAGGACGATCCGGGAGGTCTTCATTCCCGGAGCCTTCACCGAAACGGCATCCCGCCTCAATGCAGCCCTCCATCTCACGGCATCTCGACCGCTCCGGGGGTGCAGATGGACCCGCGGGGCATACCGTTCTGGTCGCTGGCGGGGCAGTCGGCGGTCACCGCCCCGGCGAGGGCGGCGTTGGCGGGCGGGATCACCGGGGTCGCCCCGCCCATCCAGCCGAGGGCACCGAGCTGGGGGGCGAGAAAGGTCGTCGCGGCCGAGCAGGCGAGCTCGTTCTGGCCGCCGGCGTTCTGCTGCGGCCACTGGAAGGTGGCGTTGCCCGGGTGGGTGGCGTTGCAGCTGGTGTTCTCCCAGACGAAGACCTTGGTGTTGTCCGCGATCAGGCTGTTGGCGACCGTCACGTTCTGGCCGCCGGCGATGGCGCTGGCGAAGGAGAACTCGCCGGAGTTGTGGTTGCGCGCGACGGTGACGTTGCGGAGCGTGCCGGTCATTCCGCTGGCGATCGACAGGCCGGCGCCGAGCGAGGTGCGCGCCTGGTTGCCCGCCACCGTCGAGTTGACCATCGTCAGCGACTGGCTCCCCGGGTTCGTCCAGACGAACAGGCCCCCGGCGCTGCTCGCGGTGTTGTTCGCGATGGTCGAACCGACGATCGTGAGCTGCAGCCCTTGCAGGTAGAGGCCGCCGGCCTGCGAGTCGTCGCCGGCCGGACTGAAGTTCCCCAGCACGCTCGTGCGGTCGATCGACATCGGCCCGACGCCGTCGTTGGAGACACGGAACAGACCGGCGCCGCGGGCGTTTGCCGTGTTGGCCGAGATCATCACCCCGCACAGTCCCACCGTCTGGCTGGCGCCGTCGAGGTAGATCGCCCCGCCGTTGCCGCCGTTGCCCGGATTGCCGCCGCTGCCGGTCGCCGCGTTGCGGTCGAGCAGCGAGTTGAAGACCAGCAGCGCGTGATTCTCCACGCCGAGCGCGCCGAGGGCGCCGCCCGAAGAGCAGCGATTGTCGGTGAAACGGCCGCGCAGGATCGTCGTCGTCCCCTGGCCGAAAGCGTAGATCGCGCCGCCGGCCACGTCCTGCCCGCTCGCCGGACCCCGGTTGCCGGCGAAGACGCTGTCGAGGATGCGCAGATTGGCGAAACTGTCCTTGAAGATCGCGCCACCGCCGTTGGCGACGGTGTTGCCCGGCAGGTGGGCAGTCGAACCGGCGATGAAGATCAGGTTCTGCAGCGTCACCGTCGGCAGCGGCGTCGTCCCCCACGGTGGCCGGATGCCGAGGATGCGCGTCGTGCCGCCCCCCGACAGCGCGATCCGACCGCCGCCGTCGATCGCGAGGTCGTCGTCGATCACCTTCTCGGAACTGACGACGATGGTGTGCCGAGCGGCGCCGCAGTTGAAGCGAATGCGCCCGTTGTTGGCGGCCAACGCGGCGTCGAGCGCCGCCTCGGTGCAGCTGGCCGGTGTGCCGTCGCCGACCGTGGTGGCGCCGGTCATGTCGACCGGGCCGAACGGCGGCAGGCAGATCGCGCGCGGATCGACTCCTCCCGGCAGCGCCGACCAGTGCCAGGGCGTGCCGGACTCGAAATCGTCGCGGAAGAGCTGGACCCCCTGCGCCGGCAGGATCGCGGGCGGCGCGATCGCCACGGCGAGAAGGAGGCGGCACGCGGAGCGAAAGGCGAGACGGTTCGCCATCGAGCGGGTCTCCGACGGAGGGTGTCGTGCGACTTTACGCGCGGTGCGTGGCATCGCGGTGTGAGCCAGGTCACCGCCGCCGGCGGTCAGGCGAAGGCGAGGGCGAGGAGGGTCTTCTGCTCGAGGCCGTGGGCCTTGGCCGAGCCGGTGGCCGGCGAGGCCGAGGCCGAGCGCTTGACCGAGCGGACGCTGCTGCCGCGCGCCAGGCGGTCGAGAATCGGGTCGACGTAGAAGAAGGCTCCCATGTTGGCCGGCTCCTCCTGCACCCAGAGCACCTCGCGGGCGCCCGCGTGGCGCTCGATCTCGGCCGTCAGTTCGGACTCCGGGAAGGGATAGAGCTGCTCGAGACTGACGATGGCCACATCAGCGGCGCCGCGCCGCCGCCGCTCGGCGCGCAGCTCGTGGACGATCTTGCCGCTCGCCACCAGGATCCGGCGCGCCGCCACGACCTCCTCGTCGGGCAGCACGGTGGAGAAGCGCGGCCGGGCGAGGTCGGCGAGCGGCGAGGAAGCCTCGGCATGACGCAGCATCGACTTCGGCATCATCACCACCAGCGGCTTGCGCCAGCGTCGCAGGGCCTGGCGGCGCAGCAGGTGAAAGTACTGCGCGGCGGTCGACGGCTGACAGACCTGCCAGTTGTCCTCGCCGGCCAGCTGCAGAAAGCGCTCGAGACGCGCCGAGGAGTGCTCCGGCCCCTGCCCCTCGAAGCCGTGCGGCAGCAGCAGAACGAGGCCCGACAGCAACTGCCACTTGTCCTCGCCGGCGGCGAGAAACTGGTCGATGATCGTCTGGGCGCCGTTGGCGAAGTCGCCGAACTGCGCTTCCCAGAGCACCAGTGCCTCCGGATAGTCGCGCGAGAAACCGTACTCGAACGCCATCGCGGCCGCCTCCGAGAGCGGCGAGTCGTATACCTCGAAGAACGCCGGCGGCCGTGCCATCTCGGCGAGCGGGGTCCATTCGCGCTCGTTCTCCCAGTCGATGAGCACCGCGTGCCGATGGTTGAACGTCCCCCGCCGCGAGTCCTGTCCGGTGAGCCGGACGGGCACGCCGGCGGCGAGCAGCGAGCCGATGGCCAGCGCCTCGGCGGCGCCGTAGTCGATCGACTTCTCGCCGGCACCCATCCGGCGGCGCTCCTCGAGGAGCTTCGCCACCTTGGGGTGAACGTGGAACTCGGCCGGCACCCGGGTCACCGCCTCGGCGAGGGGCGCGAAGTCCCCCACCGGCAGCCCGGTGTCGACCTCGAGCGAGGGGTCGTGGAGTCCGCCCCGATAGCCGTCCCAGTAGGCCGGCAGCTGCCGCAGCACCGGCGCGCGGGTGAGCTGCGCGGCCTGCTGCTGAGCCTGGCGCAGCTCCTCGCGGAAGCGCTCGGCGTGGGCCTCGATGGTCGCCGCGGGCACGTCGATCCGCGCCGCCCAGCCGCGCCAGAGCGGAGGCAACTCCTTGATCCGCTTGTAGAGCAGCGGCTGCGTCACGGTCGGATCGTCGATCTCGCTGTGGCCGTGGCGCCGGTAGCCGATCAGGTCGATCACCACGTCGTCGGCGAAGCGTGTCCGGAAGTCGATCGCGAAGCGGGCCGCGCGCACCACCGCCTCGGGCTGCTCGGCGTTGACGTGGAGGATCGGCACCGGCAGTCGGCGCGCCACGTCGGTGGCGTAGCGGGTGGCGCCGTAGGCGCCGGGCTCGGTGGTGAAGCCGATCAGGTTGTTGACCACGACGTGAATCGCGCCGCCGATCCCGTAGCCGGGCAGGCCGGCGAAGTTGAGTGCCTCGGCGGCGATCCCCTGGCCGGCGAAGGCCGAGTCGCCGTGCAGCAGTACCGGCAGGACGGCACGCCCGGACGCGTCGCCGGCACGCGCGAGCTTGGCGCGCACGCGCCCCATCGCCACCGGGCAGACCGCCTCGAGGTGGCTCGGATTGGAGTTCAGGTGGAGGCGGATGGTGCGGCCGGACGACGTGCGCCGCGTCCCGGTGGCGCCCAGGTGGTACTTGACGTCGCCCGATCCGAGCACGCTGCGCGGGTCGAGCTCCTCGAAACCGGCGAAGATCTCGACCGGACTGCGCCCGACGACGCCGTGCAGGACGTTGAGCCGGCCGCGGTGGCTCATCGCCAGCATCGCCTGCTCGGCCCCCTGCTCGGCGGCGTCGTCGAGCAGGCGCGTGAGGAAGGGGACGAGCGCCGTCAGCCCTTCGAGCGAGAAGCGCTTGTAGCCGGTGTAGCGCGCCTGGATCGACTGCTCGAAGACGTCGGCCTCGAGCAGCTCCCGCAGGACGCGCGCGCGGTCGACCGGCGGCTCCGGCGCCTCGAAGCGCTCGGCGATCCACCTGCGGCGCCCGGCGTCGGGAATGTGCATGAACTCGATGCCGATCGGGCCGCAATAGAGCGCGCGCAGACGCGCGGCCTCCTCGCCGCCGGCCGCGAGTTCGCCCACGCGCTCCGGCGCGAGGCGGCCCAGCGGGTCGAGGTCGGCTTCGAGGTAGCCCCAGCGGCGAAAGGAATCGAGCAGGGTCGGATCAGCGAGCACCGCGCCCATCAACGTCGGAGCATATCGCGCCCCGCCGCTCAGGACGGCAGCTCGGCCAGGAGCTTTCCGGCGACCGCTCCGGCGTCCTCGATGCAGGCATTCATCGCCACGCCGCGGTACGACTGGCCGGTGAGGTAGAGACCCGGCCACCGCGCCAGGGCAGTCTCGAGTCGGGCGAGCCGGTCCAGGTGCCCCACCGTGTACTGGCTGATACCCAGAGGATGGCGGAAAACCCAGGCGTGCTCGGGCTCGGCCGAGATGCCCATCGCCCGGCGCAGGTCGCCGCGCACCTGCGCCAGCAGTTCGCTCTCGGGCAGCAGCGCCGCCCCGGGGTCGAGGGCGCCGCCGATCATGGCGCGCACCAGCACCTTCCCTTCCGGCGCCCGGCCGGGGAAGATCGACGAGTCCCACAGGCAGCCGAGGATGCGCAGGCCCTCGCCGTGGGGCGCCAGGAAGCCGAAGCCCGGCGGAGCGCCACCGATCGCCGCGGCGTCCCAGGCGAGGGCGACCACCGCCAGAGGCGCCGACGGAATCTGCACGAGCGGCCCGGCCAGCTGCGGATCGAGGGCGGCGAGCACCGGCGCCGAACGGGCCGCCGGCAGGGCGAGTACCACCGCGTCGGCCACCAGCGCCTCGTGGTTCCCGGTTTCGAGTCTCCAGTGCCCCGGGGCTCCCTCGGCCGGCGCGAGACCGGTGAGCGGCCGATCGCACTCGACCGCCCCGGCGAGCTCGCGCACCAGACCGTCGATCAGCGTCTCGATGCCGTCGCGAAAGGAGGTCAGCGTCCCCCCCGGCCCCGCCGGCCCTCCCGGACGGGAGAGCTCGGGCGCGTCCTCGCCACGGGCGCGCAGTTCGGCGAGTCTCCGGCGGGCCGCCCGGCGCTCCCGGCCGCGGGCCAGCATCGCCCGCACCAGGCTGCCGTGCCCGGCCTCCATCGCCGCCATCTTCGGAAACGCGGCGGCCAGCGAGAGCTGCCGCGAATCTCCCGCGAAGACTCCGGAGACCATCGCGCCGACCAGCACGCGCGCCGCCTCGGCGCCGATGTGGCGGGCGGCGAAGGCGTCCACCGTCTCGTCAACTCCGGCGCTCCGCGGCCGCGTCCAGGGCTCGCCGAGCACGCGCAGGCGCGCGGGCAGCGACAGAACCGACGAGGTCAGGAAGGACAGCGCCCCCGAAGGGAGAAGATGGAGCCGGCCGCCGCGCCAGAGGAAGCGGCGCGCCGCCGCGGCATCGGCTCTCTGGAGCCGTCCCCGCAGGCCGAGCCGATCCACCAGATCGAGCGTCGCCGGCACGTTGTCGAGGAAGCCGTTCGGCCCCCACTCCACGGTGTAGCCGGCCTCGTGCAGGGTCCGCAGGTTGCCGCCGATGCGCGCCCCCTCGAAGACCCGCACCTCGACCGCCCGCCCGGCGGCGCGCGCGCGGTCGCTCACGGCGAGCGCCGTCGCCAGCCCCGCGACTCCGCCCCCGACCACCACCACGCGCCGCGTCATCGCCGGACTTTCGTCAGACCGTGCGCGAGAAGACCGGGCGGCTGCTCTGTCGCTTGGCTTCGAGATAGCGATCGAACGCCATGCAGACGTTGCGCACGAAGAGTCGACCTCCCGGAGTGACGGCCAACCGCCCGGCATCCTCCTCGACGAAGCCGGCCGCGCGCTCCTCGTCGAGCGCCGCCAGGGAAGGCGCGAAGTAGGCGTCGAAGTCGATGCCGAAGCGCTCCCCCGCCTCGGCCTTGGAGACCGTGAAGTTGCACATCAGCTGGCGGATCACCCACTGGCGGATGCGGTCGTCCTCGTCGAGCCGGTAGCCGCGCTGGATCGGCAGCCGCCCGGCATCGAGGGCGGCGCGCCAGGTCGACAGCTTGCGCTCGTTCTGGAAGAACGCCCCCTCGACCTCGCCGATGCCCGAGACGCCGAAGGCGACCATCGTCGAGGCCGGCTTGACGGTGTAGCCCATGAAGTTGCGGTCCAGCCGGCCGGCGCGGGCGGCGCGCGCCAGTTCGTCGGTCGGCAGCGCGAAGTGGTCCATGCCGATCGGCTCGTAGCCGGCGCCGACCAGCGCCGTGAGGGCCGACAGGTAGAGCGCCATCTTGTCGTCACGCTGCGGCAGGGTCGCGGCGTCGATCTTCTTCTGGTTCGGCCGGATCCAGGGCACGTAAGCGAACGAGTAGAGCGCCAGCCGATCCGGTCGCAGCTCGATCAGCCGGTCGAGATTGGCGCGGAAGCTCGCTTCGGTCTGCATCGGCAGGCCGTAGACGAAGTCGAGGTTGATCCCCTCGCCGAAGCCGACGTCGCGCGCCGCCTGCACGAGGTCGCGCGTCTCCTCGAAGGTCTGGCCGCGGCCGATCGCCTGCTGCACCTCGGGGGTGAAGTCCTGCACCCCCATCGACAGCCGGTTGAAGCCGAGCCGCGCCAGCGTCTCGAGCTGGGCCCGCGAGGTCACCCGCGGGTCGACTTCGATCGCCAGCTCGGCCCCCGGCGCGAAGCGGAAGCGCGCCGCCACGTGCGCGTGCAGCTGCGCCAGCTCGTCCGGCTCGAGGTAGGTCGGCGTGCCGCCCCCCCAGTGCATCTGGACGACCGAGCGGCGCTCGCCGAGCGGCTCGGCGGCGAGCGCCAGCTCGCGCTCGAGGTCTCCGAGGTAGGCAGCCGCCACGTCGTGGCGGGGCGTCGCGATCACGTGACAGCCACAGTAGCTGCAGTGCTTGCGACAGAACGGGATGTGGACGTAGAGCGACAGCGGCTGATCGGCTCCGCGCTCGCCGGCCCGGCGCAGGTGGGCGACGTAGTCGTCCGCACCCACCCCCTCGTGGAATTCGACCGCGGTCGGGTACGACGTGTAGCGCGGACCCGGGCGGTCGAAGCGCCGTACCAGCTCGGGGTCGACGTGGAAGAGGGGTTCGCTCATGCCGGAACCTCCCGGAGTGTCTGCCGCGCGGTGCGCGCGTGGACGTGGTCGATCAGCAGCGCTACCTTTTCCGGGTCGCTCTCGCGCTCGATGCCGTGACCGAGGTTGAAGACGTGACCGGGCCCGGGACCCGCCTCCTCGAGGACCCGGTCGATCGCCTCGCGCAGCGCCGCGTCGGGAGCGAACAGCGCCGCCGGGTCGAGATTTCCCTGCACGGCGATGTGCGGGCCGAGGATCCTCCGGGCGCGCGAAAGCGGCAACCGCCAGTCGATGCCGACCACCTCGACCGGCAGGCCGGCGACGTCCTCGAGCAGCGTGGCGCCCTGGTTGGGGAAGTAGATGCGCGGCACGCCGGCCGACGAGAGCGCCTCGAGTATCCGCCGCACCGCCGGCAGGGCGAAGCGGCGGTAGTCGTCGGGGCCGAGCAGGCCGGCCCACGAATCGAACAGCATCAGCGCGCGGGCGCCGGCGCCGATCTGCGCCCGCGCGTAGTCGATCGTCAGGTCGGCCAGCAGTTCGAGCAGCAGCCGCGAGGCCTCCGGCTCGGCGTGCAGGAATGCCTTGGCGGTGATGAACGACTTCGAGCCGCGCCCTTCGACCAGGTAGCAGAAGAGCGTCCAGGGCGCGCCGGCGAAGCCGATCAGCGGCGTCCGCTCGGGCAACTCGGCGGCCAGAGCGCGCACCGTCTCGAGCACGTGCGGCACGGCCTCCGCGGCCGGCCGCCAGCGCAGCGCCTCGACGTCGGCGCGCGAGCGCACCGGCCGCTCGAGCACCGGCCCGGGCGCGAAGTCGAGGCCGAGACCGAGGCCGTCGAGCGGCGTCATGATGTCGGCGAAGAGGATCGCCGCGTCGAGCGGAAAGCGGCGCACCGGCTGCAGAGTCACCTCCGTGGCGAGCTCCGGCGTGCGCATCATCTCGAGGAAGCTGTGGCGCTGGCGCAGCGCCCGGTACTCGGGCAGATAGCGGCCGGCCTGGCGCATGATCCAGACCGGCGTGTGCGCCGCGGGCCGGAGGCGGCAGGCGGCCAGGAACGGCGGCAGATCGCCGATCGTCGACTGGGAATCCGGCTGCTTCATGTCACTCCTCCGCGAGCCAGCGCGCCGCCTGCGGCGCATAGTAGGTGAGGATGAGATCGGCGCCGGCGCGCCTGATCCCGAGCAGGCTCTCGAGCGCCACTCGTTTCTCGTCGATCCAGCCGTTGGCCGCCGCCGCCTTGATGAGGCTGTATTCGCCCGACACCTGGTAGGCGGCCACCGGTACCCGGAAGGTGTCGCGCACCCGCCGAACGATGTCGAGGTAAGGACCGGCCGGCTTGACCATCACGACGTCGGCTCCCTCTTCGATGTCGAGGGCGAC
>CAYYIK010000009.1:0-6866 GCA_964471955.1 uncultured Thermoanaerobaculia bacterium
GCCGCGCTCGTGGTGCTCGGGGGCGCCGCCGCGGCGCTGGTGAGGCCGGCCGCCGCGCAGGCGCGGTGGAGCGCGGCGGCGCGGGCGGAGGCACCGGGCGGCGAGGCGCGCCGCCGGGCGCTCGCGACGGCGGCGCGGCTCGATCCCGCCTTTCCGCTCTACGCGGCGGCGGCCGCCTGGCAGGGAGGCGAGCCGGTGGAGGTGCGGGCTCGCTCGGCGCTGGCGGCGGCCGCGGCGGCCGGCGGCGTGGCGCCGCTCTGGCTGCGTGCCGGCACGCTCGCCCTCGAGGCGGACGACCGCGCGGCGGCGCGCCGGGCCTTCGCGCGCGCCCTCGCCCTCGATCCGCTCTCGGGCGTCGCGCCGTTTCTGCTCTTCGTGGCCGGCGGCGGGGTCGAGGTCGATTGCGCGGCGCGCGCCATGCTGGCCGAGCCGCGCCTGGCGGCGGCGGTCTGGTGGCGCGCCTTTCCGCGCGAGCGCCAGCGCGCCGTCGACAGGGTCGTGGAGTGGCCGCGCGTCGATGCCGGGTGGCGCGGCGAGTTCCGCGACCTGGCCGCGGCGGCGCGGCCCGAGCCGGGCGGCAGCGAGGAGATCGATCTGGTGGTGGAGGTCGACCGCGACGCGCGCCTGTCGCTCGCCCTGCATCTGTTCCGGCGCGTCCCGCTGCCGGCCGAACTCGCGCGCGTGCGGCTCGATCTGCCGGCGGCGCGACGGATCGGCCTGCCGCCGGCCGCCGAACTGTTGCTCGCCGCGCCGGCCGCCTTTCCGCACCAGCGCTGCGCGCCGGTCAGTCTCTTCGCGCCGCCAGGGGGCGGAGAGCGCGACGAGGTTCTCTTCCGCGACTCCTTCGAGACCGGCGACCTGCGACGCTGGACGCCCGGCTTCGACTGAGCCGGCGGCGCTTCAGCCGAGAATCGAGCGCAGCGCGGTCTCGATGCGGCGCAGCCCCTCGGCGGCCTCGTCGCGCGACAGCACGAGCGGCGGCCGCATGCGGATCGAGCGTTCGCCCGAGGCGAGGCCGAGCACGTCGGCGTCGTTGAGAGCGGTCAGCGTGCGGGTGCGGGCATCCCCGTCCGGCAGATCGAACGCGATGAAGAGGCCGCGGCCGCGTGCATTGGTCACCCGGCCGTCGAAAGTCGCTTCGAGCGAGCGCAGGCCCTCGAGCAGCTGCTCGCCGACCGCGGCGCAGTTGGCGAGCAGATCGTCTTCTTCGATCACCTCGATGATGCGCTGGCAGCGCACCATGTCGACCAGATTGCCGCCCCAGGTCGAGTTGATGCGCGAGGAGATCTTGAAGACCGAGTCGACCTCGTCGAGGCGCGGCCCGGCGGCGATGCCGCAGACCTGCGTCTTCTTGGCGAACGCGAAGATGTCCGGTTCGACGTCGAAGTGCTCGAAGGCCCACCACTTGCCGGTGGTGCCGAAGCCGGTCTGCACCTCGTCGAAGATGAGCAGGAACTCGTGCCGGTCGGCCAGCTCGCGCAGGCGGACGAGGAACTCGCGCCGGAAGTGGTTGTCGCCCCCCTCGCCCTGGATCGGCTCGAGGATCAGCGCCGCGATCTCGTGCGGCGCGGCGGCGATCGCCTGCTCGAGTTCGGCGACCGCGCGATCCTCCTCGAGCGCCACCGCCGCGAGGACCGCCTCGGTGACGGGGAAGCGCAGCTTGGGGTTGCTGATCCGCGGCCAGTCGAACTTCGGGAAGTAGTCGGTCTTGCGCGGATCGGCGGTGTTGGTCAGCGACAGGGTGTAGCCGCTGCGCCCGTGGAAGGCCTGGCGCAGGTGGGCGATGCGGGTGCCGGCCGCCGGCCGCCCGGCCGCGAGGTTCTTGCGCACTTTCCAGTCGAAGGCCGCCTTGAGGGCGTTCTCGACCGCCAGCGCTCCCCCTTCGACGAAGAAGAGGTGGCGGCGAAAGCGCGGCGGCACGGTGCGGGCGAACGTCTCGACGAACTCGGCCATGAAGGTCGTGTAGACGTCCGAATTGGCCGGCTTGTTGAGCGCCGCGGGCAGGATGCGGCGACGGAACTCCTCGTTGTCGAGCTTGGGGTGGTTGAAGCCGACCGGGTTGGTCGAGAAGTGGCCGAAGAAGTCGAGCAGGTCGCGCCCGCGGACCGCGTCGTGGAGCCAGACGCCGTGGCTCTTCTCGAGGTCCTGAACGAGATGGTAGCCGTCGACCAGGATGTGCTGGGCGAGGGAATCACGCACGTCGGCGGAGGCGACGCGGATCGGGCGGCGGGAAGTCGTCGTCATGGCCATCCTCGGGGGTCGCGGGGCCGGGTGACGCGGGGCCCCGACGGTTCGCTGGAGTGACGCGGAGCGGGGGGCTCCGCGCCGGGCCACTGTATCAGGCGCCTTTCGGGGGGGTCAAAGTGCGGGCGCTCGACAGGTCGAGGACCCGGCCTTCGGGCGCCTCGATGATCCGGTCCCGGCCGGACTCCTTGGCCCGGTACATGGCGCTGTCGGAGCTGCGCAGCAGCAGGCTCTTGGTCGTCGCGAGGTCGACCCCGGCGGGGATCGAATGATGCATCGTCGCGACGCCGATCGAGCAGGTGAGACCGGCGAGGTGGAGCGGCGTGGTCTGGATCTCGCCCGGCAGGCGGCAGAAAACGGCGCTGCGCACCGCCAGGCGCAGCTGTTCGGCCAGCCGGACGGCCTCCGCGCGTCCGGCGCCGGGCACGGCGATGACGAACTCGTCGCCGCCATAGCGGGCGACGATCGCACCGGGGTCGCGGATCGAACCGCGCAGCAGGTGACCGACCTCGCGCAGCACCTGGCTCCCGGCGAGGTGTCCGTGGGTATCGTTGACGTGCTTGAAGTAGTCGAGGTCGAGGAAGAGCAGCGCCAGGTCGCTTCCCGCGGCGCGGCAGGCACCGATGGTCGCCTCGAGCGCCGAGTGCAGGAAGCGGTCGTTGAAGAGGCCGGTCAGGTTGTCGCGCTTGGCGTACTCGTAGGCCAGTTTGCCGTCGAGGACGTTCTGGATGGCGATCGAGATGTAGTCGGCGAAGATCTCGAGCAGGTCGCGATCGCGCGTGTCGTAGTCGACTCCGCCGCGCCGATTGAGCAGCTCGAGAACGCCGCAGACCTCGAGTCCGATGCGGATCGGAATGCCGATCAGCGACTCCGTCCGGTAGGCGGTCTCGCGATCGAGCTGGGCGTTGAACAGCCGGTCGTTGGCCGGGTCCGAGGTGAAGTAGGCCTGCCCGGTCTGGTAGACGTGGCCGGCGATGCCGCTGTCGGAGGGGATCGTGCGGCCGATGATCGCCGCGGCGCTGTCGCCGAAGGCGGCGAGGAACGTCAGCGTGTTGCGGTCCCGGTCCTGGCGCTTCGAGCGCGGATCGTCGAGCAGGATGGAGCCGGCCTCGCTGGGGACGAACTCGTTGGCCTTGCGCAGGACCTCGACCAGGTTGTCCGCCAGGCTCATCTCGAGCGGAAACGAGGGGGGATTGGCGCGGTACCGCTCGAGGAACTTCTCGAGGTCGGACGGTTCGAGGCTGAGGACGTCCACCATGGTCGCCGCGGCTCCGGTCACTGGGAAATGCCGACCGGAACGATACAACAACCGGCCGGCGGCTCAGCCTCGGCGCCGGATGCCCGGGCGAGTCAGCTCGCGCAGCAGCTGCACGGAGCGGTCGACCGCCTCCTCGCGCAGCGACTCGACGTCGGACAGCTCCGGGGCCCAGCGCAGGAAGTGGAGGTCCTCGAAGTGCTCGCGCAGGGCCCGGGCGGCGGCTGCCCCGGGGCCGGCGGCGGCGAGCGCCTCCCCGAAGCGCTCGGCCGGCAGCTCCGGTGGGATGTTCCACTGGCGCGCCGCGAAGGCGCGCCAGGCCGTCTCCAGGTCGGCCGCGGCCTGGCGGCGCGCGGCGGCGCGCGCGGCCTCCAGCGCGGCGGCCAGCTCCCGTCGCCGGCGCCGCCGGGGGGCGCCGCGGCGCAGCGCCAGGGCCGTGCCGCCGGCCAGAGCCGCCAGCGCCGTGGCACCCAGCAGCAGCCCCGCGGCGGCCGGCAGGGCGGTCGGCCCGGAGTTCGCCCTGTCCGGGACCTCGCCGCGCGGAGCCGTCCGGGCCGCCGCCGCGGCGGCGGTGACCTCGATCTCGAGCGGCGGCGCGGCGAACGTCCGGTAGGCCTCCACGGCCGGGTCGAAGGCGATGAGGCCGATCGGCTCCGGGCGATGCCGCCCCGGTCGCCCGGCGAGCAGGACCCAGCTCCAGACGCGGGTGGTCCGCACGCGATCCACGAGGATCTCCTCGCGCGTCTCGGCGTGCGGCTCGAAAGCGCGCAGGCCCTCGGGCAGAACGAGCTCGGGGGGGGCGAGGCTCTGCAGGTGACCGAAGCCGCTCACCGCCACGGTGAGGGTTGCCGCTTCGCCGACGGCGAGGCGCGGCCGGTCGACGGCGGCCGTCACCTCGAGGGCGCCGACCGCGCCGGAAAATCCCGCCGGCGCCGGGGGCAGCGGTCGCACCTCGAGCACCAGCGGGGCACTGGTGAGGGTGAGCGGCTCGTCCCGGCCGAGCGGACCGAACCAGCCGACCTCCGCCACCCGCGCCACGAGATCGGCGGTCGCCGGCGCCAGCTCGAAGCGGCCCGCCCGCAGCGGGAAGAGGGCGCGCTGCAGCATCGGCACGCGGCCGTACCGCTCGCCCGCCAGTTCGATCCACTCCGGCTGCAGGCGCTCGGGAAGCGGGACGTCGCGCACCCAGAAGCCTTCGAAGTCGGGGAGTCGCCGCGGCGTGAAGGAGGAGATGTCGGCCTGCGTGTCGAGCAGCAGGCGCCAGGTGAGCTGCTCGCCGACCCAGGCCGTGGCGGGACGCAGCGAGGTTCGCAGGTGGAGCTTCGGAGCCGGCGGGCGCGCCCGGGCGGCGCGTCGCCGCTCGCCGAACGGGTCGCCCAGCAGGGCCGCGAACGGATCGCCGGGATCCGCCGGGAGCGGCCGGCGCCGCTGCGCGGGCGTCTCGGCGACGATTTCGATCTCGGCGTCGGGCAGCTCGACGACTCCGCCGGCGTGTTCGAGGCGGATGCCGCGCACCGCCGCCGGTCCGACCGCCAGCGGGCGCAGCCGGAAGGTCAGGCGCAGGCTGGCCGTCGAACGGGCGCCCACCCAGCTGCGCTGCCGGGCGGTCGAGGGGGCGCCGAGCAGCTCGAGGTTCTCGAGCCGGAACGCGGGCTGGAAGGCGAGACCGTCGAAGCCGTCGGCGGCGAGCTCGAGGGTGAGCTGGACCGACTCGGCGAGGCCGGCGACCTCGGGCTGCAGGCTCCGCCGGCCGCGCGGCGCGTCCGCCGCCGCCGCCCCCGCCGCCGCGCCGAGCACCAGCGCGAACGTGGCGAGGGCGACCCGGCCGGCGGTGCTCACCAGTCCTTCTCCACCTCGGCGCGTTCGCGGCGGGCGGCGCGGGCGCGGTCGAGGCGCTGCTGGCGCTCGAGGTTCTCGACCGCCGCGAGCAGCGCGGCGGCCTGCTCGGCGCTCATGCCGGGCTGGTCGCGGAAGTCGGGCAGCGGCGCCTCACGGCGCGGTGCGGGCCCCGGGGCGTCGTCCCGATTCGCCCCGCCGGGCGAGGCGTTCGCGGAGGGCTCCGCCGCCGTCGCGGGCGCGGGCTGCGGGCGCGCCGCGCCCGACGTTGCGCCGTCGTCCGGCCGCGGCGCGCCCGGGTCGTCGCCGGGTTCCCCGGAGTCGGCGGTGTCGCCGTCCCCCTCGCCCTCCGGCTGCGTCTCGTCCGCCTCGCCGCCCGGAGGTCGGGTCGACTCCGGCTGCTGGCGCTGTTCGTCGAGCCGGCGCAGCGCCAGCTCGAGGTTGTGCTTGGCGTCGAGGCGGGCGCCGTCGCGACGCAGGGCGGCCGTGAAGGCCTCCACCGCCCCGGCCGCGTCACCGGCGGCGAGGCGCGCGTTGCCCAGGTTGTAGAGCGCATCGGTCGCCAGCGTTCCGGCCCCCTCGGCGGCGAGCGCGGCGCGGGCGGCCGCCTCGAGCGCCGGCAGCGCGTCGGGACGTCCGGCGGCGAGCCGGGCGCTGCCGGCGTTGAAGGCGGCGACGGGGGAGTCGGGCGCGAGTCGCCAGGCGGTGTCGAAGGCCGCGGCCGCTTCGCCGGCGCGGTCCCCGGCGAGCGCGGCGATCCCGGTAGCGGTCCGCTCGCGGGGATTCCACCCCAGCCGGTCGGCGAGCGGGGGATCGCCGATCGGCTGGGTCGTCGTTTCGCCGCCGGCGCCGAGCAGAGTGTACGCCGCCAGGGCGACGGCGAGGGCGCGTGGAGCCTTCATCCCGCCGCCTCGCCGGGCGCGCGCCGGCGCGCCGCCCAGGGCCCGCCGGCGAGACCGGCCCCGAGCGCCGCGGCGGCGAGCGCCAGGGGCCACTGGAACCTCTCGGCGTGCGACTCGAGCTGCCGCGACTCGTGCAGCCGCCCGGGCAGGGCGGCGAGCGCGGCGAGGACCGGCGCCGGGTCGGCCTCGGGGCCGGCGGCGGTGACGACGATGCCGCCGGTCTCGCCCGCCAGCCGCTCGAGCGAGCCGAGCTCGAGGCGCGAGATGACGACCTGCCCCTGGCGATCGCGCTTGACCCGGCCGTCGCGGCCGAGCGGCAGCGGCGCGCCCGCCGGCGTCCCGATCCCGAGGGCGTGCAGCGTCACCCCCGCTTCGGCCAGGCGTGCCGCGATCTCGCCCACCGGCTCGCCATGCAGCTCGCCGTCCGACAGCAGGACGATGGCGCGATGCGTCCCGCTCCCCTCGGGGAAGAGTGCTGCGGCGCGCGCGAGGGCGTCGGCGAGGCGGCTGCCCGGCACCGGCAGGGTCGCCGGTTCGCTGGCATCGAGCAGCAGATCGATCACCGCCGTGTCGGTGGTCAGCGGCGAGAGGACGACGCCGACCCCTTCGGCGGCCACCAGGCCGACCCG
>CAYYIK010000009.1:6966-14266 GCA_964471955.1 uncultured Thermoanaerobaculia bacterium
TCGGCGAAGACGGCGGCCAGCGCGGCGGCGTCGGTGGCGCGGAAGAAGCGGCCGCCGGTGCTCGCGGCGATCTCCGCCAGCAGCGCTTCGTCGACATCGACCTCCATCGGCACGCGGCGGGTCTCGATGCGGCCGCTCCACGGGTCGCGCACCTGCACCGGCACCGGCACGCGGCCACGGGTTCCGACGCCGATCGTGTAGACCTTGAGGCCGAGCCCGCGGGCGAGCGCCGTGGCCGAGCCCGGGTCGATCTCGCCGGCGTTGTTGACACCGTCGGTCACCAGCACGACGACCTTCGACTTCGCGGCGCTCGCCGCCAGCCGGTTGGCGGCGCTCGCCAGCGCCATGCCGATGGCCGTGCCGTCGGAGATCTCCGAGAGATCGATCGCCGCCACGAGCTCGTCGAGCATCCGCCGGTCGGTGGTCAGAGGGGAGCGGGTGAGCGCGGTGCCGCCGAAGACCGTCAACCCGATGCGGTCGGCCGGGCGGCGGGCGATGAAGTCGCGCACCACGCGCTTGGCGACCGCCAGGCGGTTGTCGGGCTGGAAGTCCTCGGCCCCCATGCTGCCCGAGATGTCGAGCGCGATCTGGATGTCGATCCCCTCGGTGGTCGACTCCTCCCAGGCATAGCCGAGCTGCGGCCGGGCGAGGGCCACGACGACCGCGGCGAAGGCGAGCAGCCGGCTCCAGAAGGGGAGGTGGAGCCGCCAGCGGCCGCCGCGGCGCTCGGGCAGCCGGGAGACGGCGAGCGCGCCGAGCCCCGAGCGCCGGTGATGGCGCCAGGCGAGCAGCGGCACGGCGGCCAGCAGCAGCAGCCAGAGCGGGTCGGCGAAAGCGGGGGTGACGGTCAAGCCTTCTGCTCCGGTTCCGGCGGGGCGAGCCCGGATTCGATCGCATCGGCCAACTCGACGGCCGCCGCGCTGCGGGCCGCGAGCGCGCCGGCGTCGGTCGGCCGGCGGGCGAACTTGACGCCGTCGCATTCGCCGAGCAGCCGCACGGTGGCGCGCACCAGATCGGGGTCCGGCGCGGCACCCGGAACGCGCGTCAGACGGCGGCCGATCTGAGCCGTGGTCGATTCCAGGGCGGGGAAGTCGAAGGTCCGCGCCAGATAGCGTCGCAAGGCGCGCGAGAGCGCCGCGTGTCCGCCGACCGGGTCGGCGTCGGCGAGCGCGGCGAGTGCCGCGGTGAGCTCCGGACGCGGCGCCAGGCGCGGCGCGTCGCTGCGCGGCGCGCCGGCCGTGTGTTGTGCCAGCGCCAGCGCCGCGGCTCTGATGGCGGTGGCGAGCAGGCCGGCGGTGACGAGGAACGCCGCGCCCCCGGGCAGCGGCCGCGGCGCGGCGGCCGGCATCGGGCCGATCTCGTCGCCGTCGGGCGGCAGCACCGAGCGCACCTCGAGGACGGCGCCGCCGCCGGCCACCCGGCGCGGCGGATCGCCGGCGAGCCGGACGCCGAGCGGCGGCAGCTCGATGCGGCCGGGGCGGAACGCGGTCAGCGTGAAGCGCCAGACGAGCGGCCCGCCGCCGGCGGGCGGGTCGAGGGCGGGCGGGGCGAGCAGGGTCGCCTCTCCCCAGTCCTCCGTCAGCCCCTCGAGCGTCGCCGCGGCGCCGGGCACCTCGCCGGGTGGCAGGCGCAGCGTGGCGGTCACCGCGACCGGATCGCCGACGGTGATCGCGGTCGGAGCCAGCTCGACGGTGAGTGTCGCGGCCGGCTCGGAGGCCCTGCCAGCCAGCGGCAGCAGCAGCAGAGCCGCGAGGAGCGCCCCGGCTCTCATCGCGCCAGCCGCCGGCGGCGCCGGGCGAAAAAGGCGATCAGCTCGGGCAGGTAGGGGCGATCGGTGCGCAGCTCCAGTCGATCGACTCCCAGGCCGGTGAGCAGCCGGTGGAGCTGCTCGCGCTCGCCGCGCGCCCGCTCGGCCTCCCGCCGCGCGGCGCGCCGCCCGTCGACGAAGGACACCTCGCCGGTTTCGGCGTCTTCGAGCACCACCGGCCCGCTCGCCGGCGGCTCGAGGTCACGCGGATCGACCAGCTCGAGGACGACCAGGTCGTGGCGCGCCGCCGCCCGCTCGAGCGCCGCCACGGGCACCCGGCCGACGAAGTCCGAGAGCAGGAAGAGGACGGAGCGCTGTGGCAGGCCGGCGAGCGCGGCCGAGAGCGCCCGCTCGAGGTCGGTCCCGCCCGCCGCGGGACGGGCGAGGATCTCGTGCACCAGGCGCAGGGCGCGATTGCGCCGGCGCAGCGGCGGCAGGAAGAGCTCCACCCGGTCGGTGAGCAGGGCGGCGCCCACCCGGTCCTGATTGCGCAGCGCCGCGAAGGCGAGCAGCGCGGCGACCTCGGCCGCCAGCTCCCGCTTGGCGAGCGAGCGCGAGCCGTAGCGCAGGCTCCCCGAAACGTCGACAGCGAGGAAGACCGTCAGGTCGCGCTCTTCGTGGAAGACTTTGACGAACGGGGCCCCCATCCTCGCCGTGCGGTTCCAGTCGATCGTCCGCACGTCGTCACCGGGCTGGTAGGGGCGCACCTCGGAGAATTCGACGCCCCGCCCCTTGAACACCGAGTGGTAGCTGCCGGCCACCCCGCGGTCGATCAGCCGGCGGGTGGTGATCTCGATCCTCCGCACGCGGGCGAGCAGATCGGCGGGAAGCGCCGTGGCGGACCGCGGCGCCGCGGGTCGCCGGCCGCGCCACCGGTTGGCGAGGCGCGCCAGCATCGGGGCGATCAGGGGACCTCGACCCGGTCGAGCAGCCGGGCGACCAGGTCGTCGCTCGTCAGGTTGCGCGCCTCGGCCTCGTAGGTCGGCACGACCCGGTGGCGCAGCACGTCGGCGGCGATCTCCTTGACGTCCTCGGGGATCACGTAGCCGCGCCCGCCGAGCAGCGCCACCGCCTTGGCGGCGCGGGCGAGGAAGAGGGTGGCGCGCGGCGAGGCGCCGAAAGCGATCAGCGGCGCCAGGTCGGCCAGGCCGGCCGCCGCCGGCTCGCGCGTCGCCGCCACCAGGTCGAGCACGTAGCCCTTGATGCGCGCGTCGAGGTAGACGCCGTCGCAGGCGGCGCGCAGCTCGCCGAGCTGCGCGGCGTCGAGCACCGGATGCACCTCGATGGCGCGCTCGACCAGCATGCGGTCGAGGATCTCCAGCTCTTCGGCGCGCGACGGGTAGCGCAGCCGGAGCTTGAGCAGGAAGCGGTCGACCTGCGCCTCGGCGAGCGGATAGGTGCCCTCCTGCTCGATCGGATTCTGGGTGGCGAGGACGAGAAACGGGTCCGGCAGGGGGTAGGTGGTCTCGCCGAGCGTGACCTGGCGCTCCTCCATCGCCTCGAGCAGCGCCGACTGCACCTTGGCCGGCGCGCGGTTGATCTCGTCGGCGAGCAGGATGTGGGTGAACAGCGGTCCCTTGTGGGGCTGGAACTCGGCCCGCTTGGGATCGAAGATCAGCGTGCCGACGAGGTCGGCCGGGAGCAGGTCGGGGGTGAACTGGATGCGCTTGAAGTCGAGCGCCAGGGTGCGGGCGAGCGTCTTGACCGCCAGCGTCTTGGCCAGGCCCGGCACCCCCTCGAGCAGGAGGTGGCCGCGGGTGAGCAGGCCGACGAGCAGCCGCTCGACCAGTTCGTCCTGGCCGACCAGAACCTTGCGCAACTCGGCTTCGACGCGGCGCAGCGCCGTGACCTCGCGTTCTACGGTGGGCGGCGGCGCCGCGACGGGGCTCTCCATGCGCTCTCTCCGGTCGATCGCTCCCCGGGGGGCGGGCTGCAACCCGGGTGCCACGAATTCGGCAGGCGCATTCTCGCGGTCGGAGCCCCTTCCGGGCAAGAATCGGCGCGGACGCGCCAAAGTGGCCCGCAGACCCGCACCCGAGTCGCCGCACCCCCGCCCGCCGCGCCGCAAGGCGCTCGGCCAGCACCACCTGCGCGACGGCGCCGCGGCGCGGCCGCTGGTCGACTTCCTGCGCGTGGCCGGCCGGACGGTGGTCGAGATCGGGCCGGGGGGCGGCGCGCTGACGCGCCGGCTGGCGGCGGCCGGCGCGGCGCGCATCCTGGCCGTCGAAGTCGATCCCGCCTGGGCCTTTTCGCTGCGCGCCGCCCTGGCGGCGGCCGACGGCCGGGACGAAGCCGCCGGGAGCGCGGGGGGCGCTCCGGCGGCGTTGTCGCTGGTCGTGGCGGACGCGCTCGATCTCGACTGGAGCGCGCTGCCGCCCGACCGCATCGTCACCGGCAATCTCCCGTACAACGTGGGCACCGTGCTGCTCGAGCGGCTGCTCGCGGCGGCGCCGGCGGGGGTGCGGGCGGGATTCCTGTTGCAGCGCGAAGTGGTCGACCGCATCGTCGCGCCGGTCGGTACCCACGAATACGGCGCCCTGTCGGTGCGGGTGGCCGTGCGCGCACGCGCCACCCGGCTCGGAACCCTGCGGCCCGGTGCCTTCGTGCCGCCACCGAAGGTCGAGAGCTCCTTCGTCGGCTTCGAGCTGCTGCCGCCGCCGCTCGACCCGGCCGGCATGGCCGCCTTCGACGCCGTCGTCGGGGCCGGGTTCGGGCAGCGGCGCAAGACGCTGCGCAACGCCCTCGGCGCCGTCTTCGGGCGCGCCCATGCCGTCGCCCTGCTCGCCGCGGCGGGCCTGCCCGAGGGTGAGCGCGCCGAACGGCTCGACCTGGCCGCCTGGCTCGCCCTGGCGCGCGCCCAGGCGGCCGCCGGCCGAGGCCCGCAGAGCGCGGCCTGACGGGGCGCGCGGGCCCTCCGGGCCGCGCCGGTCTGCACAGTTTCCGGTGCTACACTCGGCGCCAAAGCCGATGCCGAGAGAGCTTCCCGATCCCCGGTCGAGCCCTTCCCGGGTGGAGATCTCCTCCGCCAAGGGGAACGAGATCCTCGGCATTCTCTACGCGGGCCTCGCCCTGCTGCTCGGCGCCAGCCTCGCCACCTACCACCCGGACGACCCGAGCTTCCTCTTCCAGGCGAGCTCGCCGGCCGCCGGCACGCGCAATCTGATCGGCCCGCTCGGGGCCCAGCTCGGCGCCGCCGGCTTCGGCCTGCTCGGCTGGACGGCACTGCTGTTGCCCCTGCTCTTCGCCGTACTCGCCGGACGGCGCCTGCTGTCGCACAGCCGCACCCGGGTGGTGGGGCGCAGCACCGGCGGAGGCATCCTGCTGATCGCCCTGCCGGGGCTCTCCCAGCTGCTGGTACCCGAGCTCGCCTGGCGCGGCGCGACGCTCGACTCGGGTGGCGGCGTCGGCGTGCTGGCGACCACCCTGCTCACGGGCAAGCTCAACTTCGCCGGTGCCGCGGTGGTGCTCGGCTCGCTCTTCGTCGTCGGTCTCGCTCTGCTGGTTCAGACCAGTCTCGGCGAGGTGCTGGCGCGCTGGCGCCGCCGCCTGGCTCACCTGCTGGACGCCTGGCGGCTCGCCCGGGCGCGCCGTCGGGAGCGCAAGGAGAAGGAGCGCGCCCGGCGCCGGGTGGTGGTCAAGCACCTGCAGCGGGTCGCCGAGGAGAAGCAGAAGCGGCTCGACCGCCTCGTCGCGCCGGCGCGCCTCGACGAGGCCGAGCCGGCGGTGCGGGTCCGCCCGCGAGCGGGCGGCGAGGCGGACCTGCGCCTCGACGCGCCGACTCCGGCGCCGGCCGAACGGCCGGTGGCGGTGCGCCGCGTCAGCGCGGCGCCACCCGCGGCTCCGGCGCCGCCGCGGCCGCGCGGGCGCGAACAGGAAGAGTTCGGCTTCGTCGACGCCGCCGCCGCCGCGCCGCCGCAGCTGCCGCCGCTGTCGCTGCTCCAGATGCAGGAGGAGAAGCCGACCATCGACGAGGACGAGCTGCTGCGCCTCGCCGAGGCGATCCGGCAGCGCTGCGCCGAGTTCGGCGTCGAGGGGACGATCGAGGGGATCTCCCCGGGGCCGGTGATCACGGTTTTCGAGTTCCAGCCGGCTCCCGGCGTCAAGGTCAGCCAGATCGTCAATCTCCAGGACGACCTCGCCCTCGCCATGCGCGCCGAATCCGTGCGCATCGAGCGCCTGCCCGGCCGGTCGACGCTCGGCATCGAAGTGCCCAATCCGAAGCGCGGCATCATCCGCCTCGGCGCCATGCTGGCCGACGAGCGCTTCCGTCAGTCCCCCTCCGTGCTGACGCTGGCGATCGGCAAGACGATCCACGGCGAGCCCTACTACGCCGACCTCGCCACCATGCCCCACCTGCTGGTCGCCGGGGCCACCGGATCGGGCAAGTCGATCGGCCTGCAGTCGATCATCACCTCGATCCTCTACCGCGCCACGCGCGACCAGGTGCAGTTCATCTTCATCGACCCGAAGCGGATCGAGCTCGGCGTCTACGCCGACATCCCGCACCTGAAGGCCGAGGTCGTCGTCGAACCGAAGAAGGCGGCCAACGCCCTGCGCTGGGCGGTGGCCGAAATGGAGCGCCGCTACCGTCTGCTGGCCGAAGTCCACGTGCGCTCGATCGACTACTACAACCGCGCCATCCAGGATCCCGAGGTGCGGCGGCGCCTGTCGCTGACCAACGACGAGGGGAGCGAGGTCAAGGCCTCCGACCTCAGGCCGCTGCCGTACTACGTGATCGTCATCGACGAGCTGGCCGACCTGATGATGGTGGCCGCGGCGGAGGTCGAGACGTCGATCGCCCGCCTGGCGCAGATGGCGCGCGCCGTCGGCATCCACCTGATCGTCGCCACCCAGCGCCCCTCGGTCGACATCCTCACCGGCACGATCAAGGCCAACTTCCCGACCCGCATCTCGTTCATGACCGCCAGTCGGCACGACTCGCGCACCATCCTCGACGCGGTCGGCGCCGAGAAGCTGCTCGGCAAGGGGGACATGCTCTTCATGCCGCCGGGCAGCTCGCGCACGATTCGCCTGCACGGCCCCTACGTCACCGAGCAGGAGACCGCGGCGCTGGTGCGCTGGCTCAAGAAACAGGGCAAGCCGGAGCTCGACCCGGCGGTGCTCGCGGCGCCCGACGACGCGGCCGGCGGCGAGGGGGGCGAAGGCGGCATCGACGACGACCTGTTCGAGCAGGTTGCCCGCCTGGTCGTGCGCGAGCGCCAGGCCTCGGCCTCCTTCCTGCAGCGCCGCATGCGGGTGGGCTTCTCGCGCGCCGCGCGCCTGGTCGACATCCTCGAGCGCGAGGGGATCGTCGGCCCCGCCCAGGGCTCCAAACCGCGCGACATCCTCGTCCCCCCCGACTACTTCGACGAAGTCGACGCCACCCGCGACTAGCCTCCCCCGACAGCCCCGTTCCGGGCACACCGTTTCGGGGACAGGCAGTTTCGGGGACAGGCACAAAAACCCGAGTTTCGGGGACAGGCACGAAAACCC
>CAYYIK010000009.1:14366-53883 GCA_964471955.1 uncultured Thermoanaerobaculia bacterium
TCCAGAGAGGGACAGCCTGGAGACTCCGGCGTGCCCTCCGGGGGCTCAGCCCGGCGAAGGAGTCAGTTTCCGAGGGCGTGGAGGAGAGTCGCAGCAGCCTCCCGCGGCCTGGGCCCTCGCCGCCCGGCTTCGAGCGGCCGGCCCAGTTCCTGTTCCATCTGCCGGACGAACGCCGGTCGTCCGGCCGGTCTGCCGGTGCGGGTTCGGCGGCGGATCTCTTCGACCTCGGGCTCCTCGATCGGCGCATCGAGCCACGCCGTCCAGCCCGCGGCTCCGAGCGCGAACGGGCCCGACGGCGAGAGGAGTCGATCGGCAGTCCCGAGCCCGTGCGCCCGGGCGCTCGACCAGAGGAAGTCGACGCAGCTCGCGACCAGACCGGCGCGCACCGGATTGCGCTCGACGTAGCGAACGGCGGCCCACAGGTGGGTTTCGTCGAGCGGACAGGAGTGGTAGCGGTTCTCCCACAGATGGCCGGAGAGGCGAGCCTCCCGGTTGAGCGCCAGCGCCCAGCTTCCGTGCGTGCGGCCGATCGCCCGGGCCAGGGAGTCGGGATCCCGCGGCACGACGATGGCGTGGACGTGGTTCGGCATCAGGCACCAGGCCCAGATCTCGGCGCGGTGCCGGGCACAGTTGTGACGCAACAGCTCGAGATATCGGAGACGGTGGGTGTCGCTGTGAAAGATCGCCTGGCGGCGATTCCCCCGGTGGACGACATGGTGCGGGTGGTCGACGGCAACGGCGCGGGCGAAACGGGGCATCGGGTCCTCCTCGAGTCGAAGAACGGGTGGAGCCGCCGGCACCGGGCCGGAAGCTCCGGTCACAACTGCAGAGAGAGGACGCATCGGCGGCCTGCTGACCTTGCACCGGAGCCGGGCGCGGGACTTTTCGCTGGTCCCTTCGAGGGAGTTTTTCTGCCTGTCCCCGTTTTCCGGGTTTTTCTACCTGTCCCTTTTTCGGGGGTTTTGGTGCCTGTCCCTGAAATGGGGGGTTGGGTAGCATCGGGCGGATGGGGATCGAGCGCATCGTCTTCTTCGGCACACCGCAGTTCGCCGTGCCGGCGCTCGAGGCGCTGGTGGCGGCCGGACGGCCGCCGGTCCTGGTGGTCACCCAGCCGCCGCGTCCGGCCGGGCGGGGCCGGCGGCTGGTCGAGCCGCCGGTGCTGCGGCGCGCGCGCGAGCTCGGCCTGCCGGCCGAGGCGGTGGAGAAGGTGAAGGCGCCGGAGTTTCTCGCCCGCCTCGCGGCGCTGGCGCCCGACCTCGGCGTGGTGGTCGCTTTCGGCCAGATCTTCCCCGCCGCGCTGCTCGCCCTGCCGCGGCTCGGCTGCCTCAATCTCCACGCCTCGCTGCTGCCGCGCTGGCGCGGAGCGGCACCGATCGCCGCGGCGATCGCCGCCGGAGACGACGAGACCGGGGTGGCGATCCAGCAGATGGAGAGCGGGCTCGACAGCGGCCCGGTGCTCGCCTCGAGCGCCACGAGAATCGGCGCCGCCGAGACGACCGAAGAGCTCTCCGTCCGCCTGGCGGCGCTCGGCGCCGATCTGCTGGTGGAGGTCGTGGCGGCCATCGAGCAGGACCGGTCCACGCCGGTGCCCCAGAACGAGAGCGCCGTCACCTGGGCGCCCAAACTCGTCGGCCGGCGCCGCCTGCCGCTCGGCGAGGGCGCGGGGGCGGCGGCGCGCGAGGTGCGCGCCTACGGCGGCGAGCCGGGCGTCGTCGTCTCGCTGGCCGGCGAGGAGATCAAGGTACTGGCCGCGCGCGCCGTCGACGACGTCACGGCCCCCGCCGGCCGGATCGTCGGAGTGGCGGGTGAGGCGCTGCGGGTCGGGGCGGCGGGAGGTGCGCCGCTCGATCTGCTGCGCCTGCAGCGCCCGGGCGGGCGGCCGGTGAGCGGCCGCGACCTCGCCAACGGACTGCGCCTCGCTGCCGGCATGCCGGTGGCCTGACGATGGAGCACGAAGCGCGGCGCCGTGCGGCGCCGGACCTGCGCGCCGCGGCGGTGCGGGTGGTCGAGCGGACGCTCGCGTCCCGCTCGTCGGCCGAAGGGCTGCTGGCGCGCGCCGCCGCGCCGTTCGACGAGCGCGACCGTCGCCTGCTGGCGGAGCTCGTCTATGGCACGCTGCGCTGGACGCTGCGGCTCGAGAACGTGGTGGAGCGGGCGAGCAGTCGTCCGATGGCCCGCATCGACCCGCGCCTGCGCGCCGTGCTGCTCGTCGGGGCCTGCCAGCTGCTGACCCTCGACCGGATTCCGGCCCACGCTGCCGTCGATGCCGCCGCGGGCGAGGCGCGGCGGCGCGGCGGCGGGCGCGCCGCCGGGTTCGTCAACGCGGTCCTGCGGCGCCTCGCCGCGTCCGGAGGATTCGCTGCGTGGCCGGTCGAGGCGGAGGATCCGGTCTGGCGTCTGGCGATCGAACAGAGTCACCCTCCCGAGCTGGTGGCGCGCTGGATCGACCGCTTCGGTTTCGCCGCCGCCGGCCGGATGCTCGCCGCCGGCAACGGGCCGCGCGCGCCGCACGCTCTCGCGTTCGCCGATCGCGGCGGTCGCGAGGCGCTGCGCAATGCGCTCGCCGAAGAAGGGATCGCTTCCACACCGGGCGCTCTGGCGCCCGGGGCGCTTGTGCTCGGGTCGCCCGAGGCCCTCACGTCGCGCGCCTTCGCCCGCGGCGACTTCTACATCCAGGACGAGGCCAGTCAGGCCGCCGCCCTGGTGCCGCCACCGCGCCCCGGCGAGCGCGTCCTCGACGCGGCGGCCGCCCCCGGGGGCAAGGGGCTGGCGATTCTCGCCGCGGAGCCGTCGGCGCGTGTGCTGCTCGCCGACCTGGCGCCGCGCCGCCTGGCTCTGCTGCGCCACAATCTGGTGCGACTCGGCCGCGCGTTGCCGGTCGCGGCGGCCGACGCGGCGCGTCCGCCCTGGCGGCCGGCGAGCTTCGACCGCGTCGTGCTGGACGCTCCGTGCAGCGGCACCGGCACGCTGCGGCGTCACCCGGAACTGCGCTGGCGCTTTCGCGCCAGCGAGTTGACGCGGCTCGCCGACGCGGCGCTGGCGATGCTGTTCGCGCTGGCACCGGCCGTGCGCGCGGGAGGCCTGCTGATACACGTCACCTGCTCGGTCGAAGCGGAGGAGAACGAGGAGGTGGCGCGGCGCTTCGTCGCGGCGAGCGGCGACTTCGTCGCCGAGCCGCTGGCCGGTGACGCTCCGTGGATCACCGCGGGGCGCCAGGAGGCGGGGCGGTGGCGGGTGCTGCCGGGCGACGGTCACGACGGATTCTCGGTCGCCGTCTGGCGCCGCCGGAAGTGACGATTCCCGACCCGCCCGAATGGCGCGGAAGCCTGTATTGACAGGCCTCCACGGTTGCCTTACAGTCCGCGGCGAAGTTCCAACCGCGATCCATTTCGCACAGGAGGAAGAATGGCCAGCAAGGCAGACATCGTCGAGCACATTGCCGACTCCGTGGACGGACTGACCAAGAAGGCCGCCGGAGAGGCGTTCGACGCCGCGATCGAGGCGATCTCGAAGGCGCTCAAGAAGGGCGACCGCGTGCAGGTCCCCGGCTTCGGCAGCTTCAGCGTCTCCAAGCGCGCCGCGCGCAAGGGCCGCAACCCCGCGACCGGCGCCACGATCACCATCAAGGCGAGCAAGAACGTCCGCTTCAAGATCGGCAAGGAGCTCAAGGACTCCCTGAACAAGGGCCGCTGAGCTTTCCTCCGACGGCCGGCGGCACGCCGTGAGGCGTACCGCGCACCACCTGGATCCGCGGCCGCCACGAAAGCCCCGGGACCTCTCAGGTCGCGGGGCTTTCGTGCGTTTGCCGGTGCTAGCATCGTCGCCGTTCATGGCCGCCGAGCAGGATTCCTTCACGCATCTCGACGCGAGCGGCAGCGCCCGCATGGTCGACGTCTCGGCGAAGCCGGTGACGCGCCGCGAGGCGCGCGCCTCCTGCCGCATCCACCTCGCCGAGTCGACGCTGGACCGCCTCGCGGCGCTCCCCAAGGGGGATGCCGTGGCGGTGGCGCGCCTGGCCGGAATCCAGGCCGCCAAGCGAACGGCGGACTGGATTCCTCTCGCGCACCCCCTGCCGATCGACCGCGTGGACCTCGACTTCGAGCGCCAGGCGGGCGCCCTCCGGGTGCGCTCCGCGGTCGTTGTCACGGCGCGCACCGGCGCCGAGATGGAGGCCCTGGTGGCCTGCTCGGCGGCGGCGCTGGCGATCTATGACATGGTCAAGGCGGTCGACCGCGCGGCGGTGATCACCGACCTGCGGGTGGAGGCCAAGAGCGGCGGCCGCAGCGGCGACTGGTCGCGCGAGCCGTGATCGCCACCGGCCTCGACCGACTGCTCGCCGATCCGCGGCGCCTCGCCGGACGCCGCTTCGGCCTGCTCGCGCACGGCGCCGCGGTGACCGCCGACCTGCGGCCGGTCCATCTGGCGCTGACCGAAGCCGGCAGGCGCCCGGAGCGCCTGTTCGGACCCGAGCACGGATTCCACGGCGTCGAACAGGACATGGTCGCCAGCGCCGACCAGGTGGATCCCTGGACCGGCGTGCCGATCGTCTCGCTCTACGGGGACGACGCCACCTCGCTGGTGCCCGACCGGCGCGCCTTCGCGGATCTCGACCTGCTGGTGATCGACCTGCAGGACGTCGGCGCGCGCTACTACACCTATGCCGCGACGGCAGTCTGGGCGGCGGAAGCGGCGCTCGCGGCGGGCCTCGAGGTGCTGGTTCTCGACCGGCCCAATCCGCTCGGCGGCGAGGTGGTGGAGGGCAACCTGCCCGAGCCCGGCTTCGCCTCCTTCGTCGGGGCGTTCCGCATGCCGGTGCGCCACGGCCTGACCCTCGGCGAGATCGTCCGGCTCGAGGGGCGCCGACGCGGCTGGGTCGAGGAGCGCGTCGCCTTCGTGGCGATGGAGGGGTGGCGGCGGGGGCAGACGTGGAGCGACCTCGGGCGGCCGTGGATCGCCCCGTCGCCGAACATGCCCGACTTCGCGACCGCGCTGCTCTACCCCGGCCTCTGCCTGCTCGAGGCGACCGAATTCTCGGAGGGTCGCGGCACGACCCGCCCCTTTCGCCTGCTGGGCGGACCCGGGGTCGATCCGCTGGCGCTCGCCGCGGCGCTCTCGCCGCTGGCGCCGCTCGGCGTCCGGGCGATGCCGACCTGCTTCCGTCCATGGCACCAGAAGCACCGCGGCGAGGTCTGCGGCGGCGTCGAGCTGGCGATCATCTCGCCGCGCCGGGTAGCCGGCCTGCGGATCGGCGTCGAGGTGCTCGCGGCGCTGCACCGGGTGGCGGCCGACCGGTTCGCCTGGCGCGCGGCGCCCTACGAGTTCGTCACCGATCGGCCGGCGATCGACCTGCTGGCCGGCAGCGCCGCGCTGCGTCTGGCCCTGGACGCCGGCGACGCGGCCGCTCTCGACGCGTGGATGGCGAGCTGGACGGCCGACGAAGACGCCTTCCGCGCCGAGCGTCGCGACATCCTGATCTACCCGGAGGAGGCGCGATGAAGCGCAAGGCGCTGGTGGCGGTCAGCGGCGAGCCGGAGGACTTCGCGCCGCTCCTGGCGGCGGCGCGCGAGCGCGGCGTGCGCATCGGCTGGCTCGATCTGGCCGGACGGGCGGCGTCGGCGGAGCCGGTGCTCGGCCGGGCCGCCGACCTGGGAGCGGCGCGCGCCGTGGCGGCGGGCGGCGGGCGCGTCGTGGCGGTCAAACCGGTCGCCGGCGCCCCGGTGCTGCGCGACCTGGTGCGCGAGCACTTCGCCGGCTGCCCCGTCATTCTGGTGCGCGGCCGCGCGGGGCGGCCGGCGCTCGACGCGCTGCCCGACGGCCGCTACCGCCTCAGCGCGGCGGGGGGGCGGGAGCTCGAGCTGGACGCGGCCGCGGCGCTCGCCCGGCTGCTGCTGCCGGCCGAGGCCCCCGGTCTGTCCGCCGGCGAGCGCGCCGGCGGCCGGGGGGGGGCGGCGCGATGAACGAGCCGATCCGCTTCTTCCTTCCCGGTCCGGTTTTCGTTCCCGAGGAGACGCGGCGGACGATGACCCGGCCGATGGTCGCCCACCGCTCGGCGGAGTTCCGCGCCGTCTGGAACTCGATCTCCCAGCGCTTGCCCGCCGTGCTGCGCACGCGCCGCCAGCCGATGGTCGCCACTGGCAGCGCCACGCTGCTGATGGAGGCGTCGCTGATCTCGCTCACCCGCCGCGACGTGCTGCACCTCACCCAGGGAGCGTTCTCGGAGCGCTGGCTCGCCGTCGGCCGCTCGCTCGGCCGGGACGGCGACGAGCTCGCCGTCCCGTGGGGGGAGGCGATCGACCCGGAGCTGCTGCGCGCGGCGCTGCGTCGCAAGCGCTACGAGGCGGTGACCCTCTGCCACAACGAGACCTCGACCGGCGTGGTCAACGACCTGCAGGCGCTCTCCCGCGTCGTGCACGAAGAGAGCGACGCGCTGGTGCTGGTCGACGCGGTCTCTTCGCTGGCCGCCGACCGGGTCGAGACCGACGCCTGGCAGCTCGACTTCGTCTTTGCCGGCAGCCAGAAGGGGCTGGCGGCGCCGCCGGGCCTGGCGGTCTTCGCCCTCTCCGAGCGCGCCGAGGAGCGCGCCGCCGCGATTCCCCACCGGGGCTTCTACGGCGACCTGCTGCGCTATCGCGACAAGCAGCGCGAGGGCGGGCCGATCACCACGCCGGCGATTCCGATCTGCTTCGCCCTCGAGCGGCAGTTGCGCCGCATCGAGGAGGAGACGGTGGAGGCGCGCTGGCTGCGCCACCTCGGGCTGGCGCGCGCCACCGCGGCGCGCGCGGAGGGGCTGGGTCTGACCTTCCCCGCCGCTGCGGCGGCGCGCTCGCGCACCGTCTCCTGCCTGCGCCCGCCGGACGGGGTCGCGGCGCCGGAGCTGGTCGCCGCGCTGTCGCGGCGCGGCTTCACGGTCGGCGGCGGCTACGGCCGCTGGAAGCCGACCACTTTCCGCATCGGTCACATGGGCGAAGTGCGAGAGCGCGACCTGGAGGCGCTGCTCGACGCCCTCGAGGAGGAGGTCCGCAAGTGCACCGCATCCTGATCGCCGACCCGCTCGAGGCGAGCGGCGTCGAAATCCTGCGCGCCGCCGGCGCCGAAGTCGTCGAGCTCGGCGCCGCCGACCGGCCGCGCCTCGCCGAGCTGGTCGCCGACGTCGACGCGCTGGTGGTGCGCAGCGCCACGAAGGTGACCCGCGAACTGCTCGCGGCGGCGAAGCGGCTGCGCGTCGTCGGGCGCGCCGGCATCGGCGTCGACAACGTCGACGTGCCGGCGGCCACCGAGCGCGGCGTGCTGGTGGTCAACGCGCCGACCGCCAACGTGATCTCGGCCACCGAGCACACCTTCGCCATGCTGCTGGCGCTGGCGCGTCGCGTGCCCGCGGCCGACGCTTCGATGAAGCGCGGCGAGTGGGACCGCAAGAGCTTCCTCGGCAGCGAGCTGCAGGGCAAGACGCTGGGGGTGATCGGTTTCGGCCGCATCGGCCAGCGGGTGGCGGCGCGCGCCCGCGCCTTCGAGATGACCGTGGTGGCGCACGATCCCTTCCTCGACCCGGCTTCGGCGCGCCGGCTGGAGGTCGAGCCGCTCGAGGTCGACGAGCTGCTGGCGCGCTGCGACGTCGTCACCCTGCATACGCCGCTCACCGCCGGAACGCGCAACCTGCTCGACGCGCGCCGCCTGGCGCTGCTCAGGCCGGGCGCCCTGGTGGTCAATTGCGGCCGCGGCGGCACGCTCGACGAGGCGGCGCTGCTCGAGGCGCTCACCGCGGGCCGCATCGGCGGCGCGGCGCTCGATGTCTACGCCGAGGAGCCGACGCCGAACCTCGAACTGGTGCGCCATCCGCGCGTCGTCGCGACGCCGCATATCGGCGCCCAGACCGGCGAGGCGCAGGAGCGCATCGCGGTGGAGACGGCGCGCATGGTGCTCGCGGCCCTCTCCGGCTCGCTCGCCATCGCCGCGGTCAACCTGCCGTTCACCTCCAGCGGCCGCCGCGAGGAGCCCTGGCTGCGCCTCGGCGACCGTCTGGGCCGGCTGGCCGGGCGGCTCGCGAGTGGCAGCCCGCGGCGCATCGAGGTCTCGCGGCGCGGCGTCGACGAGGAGCTCGAGTCGCCGATCGTGGTGGCGATCGTGCGCGGTGTCCTGTCGCGCTTCCTGGGCGACGAGGTCAACTACGTCAACGCCGGCCACCTGGCAGCCGAGCGCGGCATCGCGGTGGTGCGCACCGACCGGGGGCCGGCCGAAGACGAGAGCCCCGGAATCGTCGTGCGGCTCGAGGCCGACGGCGGCGCGGTCGAGCTGGCCGGGGCGCTGGTCGGCGGGCGGGCGGCGCGCGTCGTGGCGATCGGCGGCTACCGGCTGGAGTTCTGGCCCGAAGGGCGCCTGCTGGTGATCGAGAGTCGCGACGTGCCCGGCGTGGTCGGCCGCCTCGGATCCCTGCTCGGCGAGGCGGGAGTCAACATCGGCGACATTCACCTGGCGCGCCGCGAGGCGGCCGGAGAGACGCTCGCCGTGCTGCGCCTCGACCAGGCGCCGGACGCGGACGTGCTCGAGCGGCTCGCCGCGGCGCCGGACGTCCGCCGGGTCAGCTACGTCGAGCTGACCTGAAGCGGCTCAGCCGCCGGGCGGCGCGTCGAGCGGCAGCGGCACGACGACCGCCGGGTAGCCGAGCGCGGCGAGTTCGGCGGCGAGCGACTCGGCGGCGGCGCGGGCGGCGAAGGCTCCGACCTGCACCCGGTGCCAGGCGTCGTCAGCGCGCACGGCGACCTGCGGATATTCCGCGCAGAGGCTGTCGGCCAGCTGCCGCGCCCGCCCTTCCTCCTGGAAGGCCCCCACCTGCACCGCGAAGGCGCGCGGACCGACCGGCACCCGGCCGACCGCCAGCAGCTCGACCGGCGCCGTGCCCGGTCCCCAGACGCCGGCCGCCCGCGCGGCGGCGCGCGACAGGTCGATCACCCGGCCGCGCACGAAGGGGCCGCGGTCGTTGATGCGCACCCGCACCGACTCGCCGGTCGCCAGATTGCGCACTTCCACCAGGGTGCCGAACGGGAGCGTCTTGTGGGCCGCCGTCAGGGCGTCCATGTCGTAGCGCTCACCCGAGGCCGTGCGCTTGCCGTGGAAGCCGGGGCCGTACCAGGAGGCGATGCCGCGCTCGATCACCGGGCCGGAGTCGGAGCGCCGGGCGCCGCTGGCGCACGCCGACACCGCGAGCGCCAGCAGGAGGGCGGGGAGGAGCTGAAGGGGCCGCCGCATCGTCGTCGGCGGTCGCCGCGCCCCTAGATCCGGGGCTCTTCGACCGCGGTCGCCGCCACGCCGGCCAGGGCCGGCGTCACGACTTCGTCCAGGAACTCGTCCACCTGCCGCGCCGAGCGCCCGGTAAAGGCGACCGGATCGATCCAGGCCGCCACCTCGGCGGCCGACAGGCGGAAGTCCGGATCGCCGGTAATTGTAGCAAGCAGCGGATTCTCCGCTCCGGCGGCCACGGCCTCCTGCGCCGCGAAGCTGTAGGTGCGGATCTTCTCGTGCAGCTGCTGACGGTCGCCGCCGCGCAGGGTGGCCTGCATGAGCAGCGTCTCGGTGGCCATGAACGGCAGCTCACGCGCCACCCGCGCGGCCACCGCCGCCTCGTTGACCCGCAGACCGCCGGCGATGTGGCCGGCCAGCGACAGGCACGCATCGACGGCGAGGAAGGCGTCGGGCAGCACCAGGCGGCGATTGGCCGAGTCGTCGAGGCTGCGCTCGAGCCACTGCGTGGCGGCGTTGAGCGGCCCGTTGACGGCGTCGGTCATCACCCGGCGGGCCAGGCCGCACATCCGCTCGGCGCGCACCGGGTTGCGCTTGTAGGCCATCGCCGAGGAGCCGACCTGGCCGGAGTCGAAGGGCTCGGAGAGCTCGCCGACTCCCTGCATCAGCCGCAGGTCGGTACCCATCTTGTGACAGCTCTCCGCGATCCCGGCGAGGGTGGCGAGCAGCTGGCTGTCGAGCTTGCGGGAGTAGGTCTGGCCGCTCACCGGCAGCGTGGCGGTGAAGCCGAGGCGGGCGGCGATGAGGCGATCGAGCTCGCGCACCTTGTCGTGGTCGCCGGAGAAGAGGGTGAGAAAGCTCGCCTGGGTGCCGGTCGTCCCCTTGGCGCCGCGCGCCGGCAGATCGGCGAGGCGGCGGCGCACCTCGGCGAGGTCGAGAACGAAATCCTGCGCCCACAGGCAGGCCCGCTTGCCGACCGTGGTCAGCTGTGCCGGCTGGAAATGGGTGTAGGCGAGGCAGGGCAGGTCGCGCCAGCGCCTGGCGAAGGCGGCGAGGCCGGTGAGCGTCGCGGCGAGGCGCCCCTCGACCAGCGCCAGCGCCTCGCGGGCGAGCAGCAGATCGGTGTTGTCGGTGATGAAGGCCGAGGTGGCGCCGAGGTGGAGGATGCCGCCCGCCTCGCCCGCCTGTTCGGCGAAATGTCGCAGGTGGGCGACCACGTCGTGGCGCGTCTGCCGCTCGATCTCCGCCACCCGGCCGAGGTCGAGTCCCGGCGCCGCCGCGCGCAGGGCCGCGAGCTGCTCCTCGCGGATCGGCAGGCCGAGCTCGCGCTGGGTCTCGGCGAGGGCGATCCAGATCCGCCGCCAGGTGGCGTAGCGATGACGGGTGGAGAAGATCGCCGCCATTTCGGCGCTCGCATAGCGGTCGTGCAGGGGGTTGCCGGGCGCTTCACGCATGAGGCCGCGATGCTAGCAACGGACCCGGCGGCGGCCAAACTCGGCGCCGCGGCGGCGGCGAGCGCGGGTATAGGATTGCGGCCGGGGAACATTCACGGTGCTGCGCGTCCGCTGGTCGCATCAGGGTCGGGAGGAGGTTCGCGGCCTCAGCCGCGACGAGCTCCGCATCGGCCGCGGGACGGAGAACGACATCGTCCTGCCGGACTTCTCGGTGTCGCGCCGCCACGCCGTCCTGTCGCGCGAGCCCGAGGGCTGGGCGGTGACCGACCAGGGCAGCACCAACGGGGTGCTGGTCAATCAGGTCACGGTCAAGCGCGCCCTGGTGCGCGCCGGCGACCGCATCAAGATCGGCAACTTCGAGCTGGCCGTCGAGGAGGCGCCGGAGGAGCGGCGCAGCACCGCCGAGGCGCCGACCGTTCACGTCGCCGGCATCGCCACGGCGCCCGTCCCTCCGCCTCCGTCGATCGGCACCCAGACGATCGTCCGCTCGCTGGCCGAGTTTTCCGAGCACTACGGCCTCGACCCCACCGGCAAGGCGAGCGGCGCCGCCCGCCTCGACAAGCGCAAGGCGCTCGAAGCGGCCTACTCGACGAAGATCTTCGGCTTCATGACCCGGCTGGCGCAGCTGCTCATCCGCTCCGAGTCGGTCGACGAAGTGCTGGCGCGCGTCTTCGAGCTCGCCTTCGAGGCGCTGCCGGTCGACCGCGGCTTCATCCTGCTGCGCAACGAACGCACCGGCGAGAACGTCTGCGAGATCTCGCGCGTCAAGGATCGGATCGAGTACCGCCCGCAGGGGGACGTGCCGGTCTCGCGCACCATGGTCGAGCAGGTGATCCGCGACCGGGTGGCGCTGCTGACCTACGACGCGCAGTCGGACCAGCGCCTCGCCGGCGGGGAGTCGATCCGCATTCACCAGATCCGCGCCGCGATGTGCGCGCCGCTCTGGTCGGGCGAGAAGATCATCGGCGTGCTGCAGCTCGACACGCCGTTCCACGCCGGCACCTTCACCGAACAGGACCTCGACCTGCTCGCGGCGCTGGCCAACTTCGCCGCGGTGGCGGTGGAGAGGCTGCGCAACGCCGAGGCCGCCGAGCGCGAGCGCCAGGTGCGCGCCCGCCTCGAGCGCTACCACTCGCCGTCGGTGCTCGAGTCGATCGTCGCCGCCGACCCGGAGGCCGCCGAGACGGTGGTCGGCAGGGTCAAGCTGGTCGACGCGACGGTGCTGTTCGCCGATCTGGCCGGCTTCACCGCGCTCTCGGAGAAGCTCGAGCCGGCGGAGGTCGCCGAGATGCTCGAGGGGTTCTTCACTCCGGCGGTCGAGGCGATCTTCCGCGAGGGCGGCACGCTCGACAAGTTCATCGGTGACTGCGTGATGGCCTTTTTCGGCGCGCCGGTGGCGCAGGCCGACCACGCGCCGCGGGCGGTGCGCGCGGCGCTCGCCATCCTGGCGGCCCAGGAGACCTGGAACGCCGAGCGGGCGGCGCGCGGGCTGCCGACGCTCGAGGTCCGCATCGCGATCAACAGCGGCCCGGTGGTCGTCGGCGACGTCGGCTCGCGCAAGCGCGTCGACTACACGGTGCTCGGCAACACGGTGAACGTGGCCGCGCGGCTCGAGGCCTACGTCGGCGAGGCGGGCCAGGTGACGATCGGCGGCGAGACCCACCGGCAGCTCGGCGGCGCGATCCCGACCGAGCCGCTCGGCGAGTTCCAGCTCAAGGGGCTCGAGCAGCGCGTCTCGGCGCACCGCGTGTTGCGCCGGTGAGCGGCGAGGCGGCGGCCGCGCCGCTGCTGCTGGTCACCGGCAACCCGGGCAAGCTCGCCGAGGCGCGCCGTCTCGCCGGCCGGCGGCTCGCAGCGGTCGACCTCGACCTGCCGGAGATCCAGTCGCTCGACCTCGAGGAGACCCTTCGCGCCAAGGCGGCGACCGCCTTCGCGGCGGTCGGCCGGCCGCTCGTCGTCGAGGAGACCGGACTCGAGCTGGCGGCGATGAACGGCTTTCCCGGGCCGCTGGTGCGCTGGATGCTCGAGGCGATCGGGGCGGAGGGGATCGCGCGCACGGCGCGCGCCCTCGGCGACGGGCGGGCGCGCGCCGTCTGCCTGCTCGGCTGGACCGACGGTGAACGGGTGATCGTCGGCCGCGGCGAGACCGCCGGCGAGCTCGTCCTGCCGGCGCGCGGGCTGGGCGGCTTCGGCTGGGATCCGGTCTTCCGCCCGGACGGGGAGACCCGCACCTACGGCGAACTCGCCGACGCGGAAAAGGACGCCCTCTCCCACCGCGGCCGCGCCTGGCGCGACCTGCTGGCCCGGCTCGATCCCCCCGCTGACCTCCTTCGAGAACAGAGGGACAGGCACGAAATAGGACCCGACGGGGACTGGCACCAGAAAGGTCCGGGCAGGGAGAGGAGTTGGCCCTCACCTTCAGGGATGGGCAGAGAGAGCTCCGGGAACGGGGACCCGGACAGGGGGGGGCGGTGATCCAGCGCGAGTTTCGTTGCCTGTCCCCGCAACTCGGGGACATCTCACAGCCATGATCATCCATTCGCCGGTGCAGTCCAGCGAGCTGATCACGACCCTCTTCTGGCGGGACTTTCTCGCGGGAGTCTCTCCGATCCTCGACGACCAGGACGAGATGTACCGCCTCCTCTACTACGAACACGGCCGGAGCCGGGACCGTGCCGCCCTGATGTATCTGGTCTCGGGTCGTGAGATCTGGCGCACCGTGAGAGCTGTCGCCCTCTGGCGATTCGGTTCGCTCGACGACGCCGGCAGGCTGCTCGACTTCGGAGCCGGGTTCGGGCGCGTGACGCGCTTCATGGCGGCCGAGCTGGGGCGGGAGCGGGTGACGGCGGCGGAGATCCAGCCAGCGGCCTGCGCGGCGTTGAGCGAGCATCTCGGCATCGAGGTGATCGCCACGACGCACGAGGAGGACTCCTTCGCTCCCGGCCGCGACTTCGACGTCATCGTGGCCTCCTCGTTGTTCACGCACTTGCCGCGGCACCGGTTCGAGGGCTGGCTCGCAAGACTCGTTTCCGCGGTTTCCGAGCGCGGCATCCTGCTTGCGAGCACGCATGATCTCGCCGCGGGGGGGGGGGGCGTTTCGCTTCGAACCCAGGAGCGAGTCCGTGCAGCTCGGAGGGGCGGAGTACGGTTCGACCTGGATTACGGAGGCGGAGTTTCGGTCGATCGCCGCCAGGACCTGCCCGGGTCGGGAGGTGGTCCGGATCGCGCGCGGCTTCGCGCGGTCGCAGGACCTCTACATCATCGGGCGGAATCTGCCGGCCGACACGCAGGGCCTGGCGGCTGCCGAAACCCTGGACCACTCCCTGGAGGCCTTCGGAGTCGATGCCGGGGGACGCCTGCGTGCACGAGGGTGGCTGGCGGACCGGGTCCACGGGCGCCGGCCGGAGGCGGTCGTGCTGCGAGTCAATGGCCGGCATCCCGTACTCGGGCGCTGCGGTGCATTGGTCTCCCGGCCTGATGCGGACCGCATCATCGGTGGGCGCGATCTGGCGCGCGGCTTCGACGTAGAGGTCCAGCTGGGCGCCGACTCCCGCCAGCACGACGTCGTGGAGCTCGTCTGTGAGTTCGGCACTGGCCACCCGATCGTGCTGCAGCGGGGCACCCTCGCGGAGCTCTCGCTCCTGGCGCTCGCCCACCGCTTCTCCGACCTCAAGGAGCGCCTCGAGAAGGCCGAAGCGAAGATCGAATGGATGGCCTCCAGCCGGTTCTGGAAGCTGCGCAACGCCTGGTGGCGGCTGCGCGGCGGCCGCTAGGTCCGTCCGCGGTTGCAGGGCCGCGAGGCTCGCCCCAACCATCGAGTTTTCTTGCCTGTCCCCGAAACTCCTGAAAAGGGGACAGGCGACTTTTCTCGAGTTTTGGTGCCTGTCCCTGAAACTCCGGGGGTCAGGGGGTTTTGCGGCCGAGGGCGCGGATGAGCTGTTCGGTGCGCGCGTGGAGGTCGGCGAGGGTGCCGTCGTTGTCGATCAGCAGGTGGGCCGCGAGGCGACGCTCGTGGCCGTCCCCCTGGGCGGCGAGGCGGGCGCGGGCGTCGGGTTCGGAGAGGCCGCGGGCGATGGCGCGCACCAGGCGCTGCTCGAGCGGCGCCTCGACGGTGACCACGAGGTCGAAGTCGGGAGCGAATCCCGCCTCGACGAGGCGGGTCGCTTCGAGGACGGCGACGCCGCCCTCCTGCCGCTCCGCGAGTTCGGCGAAGCGCTGGCGCACCAGGGGATGGACCGCCGCTTCGAGGCGGGCGAGCGCGGCGGGGTCGGCGAAGACGCGGCGGGCGACCGCGGCCTTGTCGACCGCCCCGTCGGCGGTCAGCGCCTCCGGGCCGAACAGCTCCGCCACGGCGCGGGCGCCCGGCTCGCCGGGGCGGTAGAGCTCGGCCACCAGGTGGTCGGCGTCGACGACCCGGAAGCCGGCCTCGGCGAGGTGGCGGGCGACCGTGCTCTTGCCGCTCGCCAGGCCCCCCGTCAGGCCGACGCGCAGGTCCGCCGGCATCGGCCTCTCAGCCTTCCGCGGCGGCCGGCAGACCGAGCCTGCGGCGCGCTGCGGTGACCGTGTTGGCCAGCAGCATGGCGACGGTCAGCGGGCCGACGCCGCCCGGCACCGGGGTGATCGCCGCGGCGAGCGGCGCCACCGCCGGGTAGTCGACGTCGCCGACCAGCACCGAGCCGTTGCGCTCGAAGGCGGCCATGCGCTTCTCGTCGTCGCCGGTCAGCCGCGCGGCCAGCGCGCGGTCGCTCACCCGGTTCATGCCGACGTCGACCACCACCGCGCCCGGCGCGACATAGCTGGCGTCGACCAGGCCGGCGCGGCCGACCGCCGCGATCAGGATCTCGGCCTCGCGGCAGAGCCCCGGCAGGTCGCGCGTCTTCGAGTGCGCCACGGTCACCGTGGCGCTCTCGCGCACCAGCAGGCCGGCCATCGGCTTGCCGACGATGGTCGAGCGGCCGATCACCACGGCGCGCCGGCCGCGGATCGGGATGTCGTAGCGGCGAAGCATCTCGATGATGCCGGCGGGGGTGCACGGAACGAAGCCCGGCTCGTCGATCCACAGCCGGCCGACGTTGACCGGATGGAAGCCGTCGACGTCCTTGGCCGGGTCGATCCGCTCGAGCAGCTCGCGGGTCGGCAGGTGAGCGGGCAGCGGCAACTGGACGAGGATGCCGTCGACCGCCGGGTCGGCGTTGAGCCGGTCGATGAGGGCGAACAGCTCGGCGGCCGGCGTGTCGGCCGGCAGCAGGTGGCCGAAGCTGGCGAGACCGGCGGCCTCGCAGGCGCGCCGCTTCGATCCGACGTAGACCTGCGAGGCCGGGTCGTCGCCGACCAGCACCACGGCGAGCCCCGGGGGGCGCCCGGCCTGGTTGCGGAGAGCGGCGGCCGCTGCGGCCGCCTCGCTGCGGATCGTGGCGCCGGTGGCGACGCCGTCGAGAATCGTGGTCAAGGCTTCCTCCGTGCCCCGGCGGGGCGCTGATCAGATCTTTCTCGCCCGGTAGAGGGCGAGAACGCCGCCCGAAAGCGTGCGCCAGCGCCCGGCCTCGAAGCCAGCCGCCGCCAGGCGGGCGACGAACCCCTCCCGCTGGGGGAAGCCGAGGACCGATTCGGGCAGATAGGTGTAGGCCGACGGATCGCCCGACAGCCACCCCCCGAGGCGCGGCAGCAGGCGGCGGAAATAGAAGAGGTACAGGGATTTGAGCGGTGCCGGGGAGGGCACCGTGAACTCCAGGACGCCGAGTTCGCCGCCCGGCCGCAGCACCCGGGCGAGCTCGCCGAGGGCGCGGTCGAGGTCGGCGACGTTGCGCAGACCGAACGAGACCGTGGCGCCGTCGAAGTGGCCATCCGGCAGCGGCAGCGCCAGGGCGTCGGCCTGCAACGGCAGCGGCGGCGCGGGCGCCGCGCGGGCGAACTTCGGACGCGCCAGGGCGAGCATCGGCAGGCAGAAGTCGGCCGCCGTCACCCGGTAGCCCCGCCGCCGGAGGGCGAGCGCCTGGTCGCCGGTGCCGGCGCACAGGTCGAGCACCCGCGCCCCCGCCGGCAGGGCGAGGTCGCGCGCCAGCCGGCGCCGCCAGAGGCGGTCGAGGTGCCCGGAAAGGAGGTGGTTGAGCAGGTCGTAACGGTGCGCCACGCGGCCGAACATCGCCCGGATGCGGGCCCCCTCCTTGTCGCGGCCGGTCGGGTCGGCGCGCTGGAGGGGCGCGGGGGCCGGGGGGGCGGCGGGCGGAACCATCGGCGAGGGAGTGTATCCCGGCCTCCGCGGGCGGCCTGCGGGGGTTGACAGGAACCCCCGTGATCTCTAGGATTTCACCTCCTCTGCGCTGCAGTGCCGGGTCTTCCCTGCCCACGCCGCCGAGACAAGCCAGACCGTAGACAATCGACGGGAGTCGTAGATGAAGAGCACGTTGAGCCCCAAGTCGGGGGAGATCGAGCATCGCTGGTGGGTCGTCGACGCGGCCGAGATTCCGGTCGGTCGCCTGTCGACCGCCGTGGCGCGGCTGATCCTCGGCAAGGGCAAGCCGAAGTGGGCGCCGCACGTCGATTGCGGTGACTTCGTCATCGTCGTCAACGCGGGACAGGTGGCGCTGACCGGCGCCAAGGAGCGCGAGAAGACGTACTTCCGGCACACCACGCAGAAGCCCGGGTCGCTGAAGTCGCCGCGCGCCTTCGAGGTGCGCGAGAAGCACCCGGGCCGCCTGGTCGAGTCGGCCGTCTTCGGCATGCTGCCGAAGTCCAAGCTGGGCCGCAAGCTGCGCAAGAAGCTCAAGGTCTACGCCGGTCCCGAACACCCGCACCACGCCCAGAAGCCGACGCCGCTCGCCGTCGCCGGCGGCAAGTCCTGAAGGAGCGACGAGTGAGCGACGCGACGAATTCCCAGTTCTACGGCACGGGCCGGCGCAAGACCGCCACCGCCCGCGTCTTTCTGCGGCCCGGCGCCGGCACCGTCCAGGTCAACGGCCGCGATCTCGATCACTACTTTCCCAGCGACGTGCTGCGCATGGTCGTGCGCCAGCCGCTGGTGCTGACCGAGACGGGCGAGAAGTTCGACATCTACGCCACCGTCGAGGGCGGCGGCTACGCCGGCCAGGCCGGCGCGGTCCGCCACGGCATCAGCCGCGCGCTGCTCGAATTCGACGCCGCCCTGCGGGACCGGCTGAAGTCGGCCGGCCTGCTCACCCGCGACCCGCGCAAGAAGGAACGCAAGAAGTACGGCCGGGCCGGCGCGCGCAAGCGCTTCCAGTTCAGCAAGCGCTGAGCGCAGAAGAGATCAAGGAGAGCTGAGTGGTCGATATCACCATGCAGGAGCTGCTCGAGGCGGGCGTCCACTTCGGGCATCAGACGCGGCGATGGAATCCGAAGATGAAGCCGTACATCTTCGGCCGCCGCAACGGCATCTACATCATCGATCTCGCCAAGACCCTGCGGGCTTTCCGCGAGGCGGCGAATTTCGTCGAAGGGCTCGGCCGCGAAGGCCGCCGGCTGCTGTTCGTCGGCACCAAGCGGCAGGCGCAGGACGTCGTCGCCGAGGAGGCGAAGCGCTGCGGCCAGTTCTGGATGAGCCACCGCTGGCTGGGCGGCTCGCTGACCAACTTCGTGACGATCCGCCAGTCGATCGAGAAGATGCTCGACATCGAGGCGCGGCTGGGCGACGACAAGGGCGTCCACACGAAGAAGGAGCGCCTGCGCATGGAGCGCGAGCTCGAGCGCATGACCCGCAACCTCCAGGGCGTGCGCGACCTCGAGGCGCTGCCGGACGCGCTGTTCGTCGTCGACCCGAAGAAGGAGTCGATCGCCGTGGCCGAGGCCAACAAGCTCGGCATTCCGGTGATCGCGATCGTCGACACGAACTGCGACCCGGAACTGATCGACTACGTCATTCCGGGCAACGACGACGCCATCCGCACCATCCGGCTGTTCACCGCGCGCATCGCCGACGCCTACCTGGCCGGCTCGCAGCGGCTGCAGCAGGACCTGATGGTCGAGGCCAAGGACGCGCCCGCCGAAATGGCGGCGGACGCCGGCGCGGAGGCCGCGGCCCCCGGAGCCTGATCGAAAGCTCTTCCGCCCGGGGCGCGCGAGCGCCCGCGAAAAGGGTCAGTCGATCGACGCACCGGAGATCGCTGACCCTTTCGTGTGCCGGGGGGAATCGACGCGACGACGCACAACGGATTCACCGCAGGGAAGCAACGGAAGGAGAGGAACGATGCAGGTCACGGCCCAGATGGTCAAGGAACTCCGCGAGCGCACCGGCGCTGGCATGATGGACTGCAAGGCGGCGCTCGCCGAGACGAACGGGGACATGGAGCAGGCGGTCGACCTGCTGCGCAAGAAGGGGCTCGCCGCGGCCGCCAAGAAGGCGGGGCGCGTCGCCGCCGAAGGCGCCGTCGCCTCCTACATCCACGCCGGCGGCAAGATCGGCGTGCTGGTCGAGGTCAACTGCGAGACCGACTTCGTCGCCAAGACGGAGGAGTTCCAGCAGCTGGTGCGCGACATCGCCATGCACGTGGCGGCCGCCGAGCCGCGCTACGTGCGCCGCGAAGAGGTCACCCCCGAGATCCTCGAGCGCGAGCGGGTGATCTTCCGCGAGCAGGCGGCCGCCTCCGGCAAGCCCGCCAACGTCGTCGAGAAGATCGTCGAGGGCAAGCTGGAGAAGTTCTACGGGGAGGCCTGCCTGCTCGAGCAGCCGTTCGTCAAGAATCCCGACCAGACGGTGGGCCAGATGGTCACCGAGGCGGTGGCGAAGATCGGCGAGAACATCCAGGTCCGCCGCTTCACCCGCTTCAAGCTCGGCGAGGGGATCGAGAAGAAGCAGGCCGACTTCGCCGCCGAAGTGATGGCCACCGCCGGCCAGGCCGGCTGAGCGCCGGAATCCGGCGCGGCATGATCGGCAAACCGGTCTGGGGGAGGGTCCTCCTCAAGCTGTCGGGCGAAGCCCTGATGGGGCCGCACAGTTTCGGCATCGACGGCGACGTCGTCGGCCAGATCGCCAGCGAGATCGCCGAGGTCCACGGCCTCGGCGTCCAGCTGGCGATCGTGGTCGGCGGCGGCAACATCATCCGTGGGGTCGCCGCCTCCGATCGCGGCATCGACCGGGTCACCGGCGACAACATGGGGATGCTGGCAACGGTGATCAACGCCCTGGCCCTGCAGGACGCGCTCGAGAAGAAGCACGTGCCGACCCGCGTCCAGACGGCGATCGAAATCCGCGCCGTCGCCGAGCCGGTGATCCGCCGTCGCGCCATCCGCCACCTCGAGAAGGGGCGGGTGGTGATCTTCGCCGCCGGCACCGGCAACCCGTTCTTCACCACCGACTCGGCGGCGGCCCTGCGCGCCAACGAGATCCACGCCGAGGTGCTGATCAAGGCGACGCGGGTCGACGGCGTCTACACCGCCGACCCGCGCCTCGTGCCGGAGGCCGAGCTGCTGCGCGAGGTCACCTACCAGCAGGTGCTCGAGCGCGACCTGCGCTTCATGGACGCGGCGGCGATCAGCCTCTGCCGCGACAACGGCCTGCCGATCGCGGTGTTCAACCTCACGCGCGCCGGCAACATCCGCCGCGTCGTCTGCGGCGAGGCCGTGGGCTCGATCGTGCGGCGCGAGCTCTCCGCCGGTTGACAGGCGGCGCGGCGGCGAATCAGGATCGCGGCGAGGGAGGAATCCATGAAGGAAGTCCTGGCGGAGTCCGAACGGAAGATGAAGGGCGTCGTGGAGCACTTCCACGACGAGCTCAAGCGCCTGCGCACCGGGCGCGCCTCGGTGCAGATGTTCGACGGCGTGATGGTCGATTACTACGGTTCGATGGTGCCGCTCAAGAGCGTCGCGACGCTGACCGTCGCCGACGCGACGATGATCGTCGCCCAGCCGTTCGACGGTTCGCAGATTTCGCACATCGAGCGGGCGCTGCTCAAGTCGGATCTCGGCGTCAATCCGTCGAACGACGGCAAGGTGGTCCGCATCCCGGTGCCGCAGCTGACCGAGGAGCGCCGCAAGGAGCTGGTCCGCAAGGCGCACGACATCGCCGAGCAGGCCCGCACCGGCATCCGGCAGGCCCGGCGCGATGCCAACGATCACTTCAAGAAGGCGGGCAAGGACGGCGAGATCGGGGCCGATGACGAGCATCGCGCCCACGACGACGTGCAGAAACTCCACGACCGCTTCATCGAGGAGATCGGCAAGGCGCTCGAGCACAAGGAGAAGGACATCCTGACGGTCTGACGGCCGCCGCGGATTCCCAGAGCGATGCCCTCCACCGACCGGCCCGACGAGCGCACCGGCGTCGCGGCCGGTCTCCCCTTTCATGCCGTGGTCCCGGCGGCCGGCCGCGGCGAGCGCTTCGGCGCCGCCAAGCAGTTCGCTCCCGTCGCCGGCCGGCCGCTGCTCGCCTGGACGGTGCGCCGCCTGCGCGAGGCGGGCGCGGCGAGCGTCACCCTGGTGCTGCCGGCCGGCGAACTCGAGGACGCGGTGCGGCGGATCGCCGCCGGTCCGGAGGTGATCTGCGTGGCCGGCGGCGAGACCCGCCAGGCGTCGGTGGCGCTCGGCGTCGCGGCGTCCCCCGCCGCGGCGGAGGAGCTGGTGGCCGTCCACGACGGAGCGCGCGCCGCGGTGGCGGTCGAAGACGTCGTGGCCACCGTGGCCGCGGCGCGGCGCGCCGGCGGCGCGATCCTCGGCCGCCCGGTCACCGACACGATCAAGGAGGTCGAGGCGGGGCTCGTCGTCCGCACGGTCGACCGGTCCCGACTGCTGCGCGCCGAGACGCCGCAGGTCTTTCGCCGCGCGACCCTCGAGGCGGCGCTCGCGGCGGCGCGCCGGGACGGCTTCGTCGGCACCGACGAGGCGTCGCTGGTCGAGCGGCTCGGCGGCGTCGGAATCGTCGCCGTCGCCGCGCGCCGGCCGAACCCGAAAGTCACCTTCGCCGAGGATCTCGAGGTCGTGGCGCGGCTGCTGGCGTCCGACGGAGAGTGGCGGTGAGGTTGCGCGTCGGGCAGGGCTACGACGTCCACCGTCTCGTCGCCGGGCGCCGGCTGATGCTCGGCGGCGTGGAGATCCCTTTCGATCGCGGCCTCGACGGCCACAGCGACGCCGACGTGCTGCTGCACGCGCTGTGCGACGCGATTCTCGGCGCCGCCGGCCTGGGCGACATCGGCAGGCTCTTTCCGCCCGGCGATCCGCAGTGGAAGGACGCTTCCGGCGCCCGGCTGCTCGGCATCGTGGTCGAAGCGGCGCGCCGGCGCGGCTGGCAGGTGGTCAACTGCGACCTGACGCTGATCGCCGAAGCGCCGCGCCTGGCGCCGCACGGGGCGGAGATCCGCCGCCGCATCGCCGCCATGCTCGGCGTCGAGGAGGACGCGGTGGGGCTCAAGGCGACGACCCACGAGGGGCTCGGCGCGCTCGGCCGCGGCGAGGGGATGGCGGCGCTCGCCGTGGCGCTGCTCGCCGGGACGGACGGGTGAAGGCCGAGCGCGTCATCGGCTTCCACCCGGTGCGCGAGGCGCTGCGCAGCGCGCCGCAGAGCGTCCGCCGCGTGCTGGTCGAGCGCGGCCGCGGCGGGCAGCGCCGGCGCGAGATCGAAGCGCTCTGCCGCGCCGCCGGCGTGGCGATCGTCGAGGTCGACGCCGCCGAGCTCTCGCGCTTCGGGCGCGGCGTCTCCAACGGCTTCGGTGCCGAGACCGTCGGCGCCCCGGTCGCGGCCGCGGCCGGCACCGGCGACCCCGACTTCGTCGTCCTCGCCGAGGACGTGCAGGACCCGCGCAATCTCGGCGCGCTGCTGCGCGTCTGCGAGGGGGCGGGGGTGGGCCGCGTGCTGCTGCGCGAGCACGGTTCGGCGCCGCTCGGCGAGACGGCGGCCAAAGCCTCGGCCGGCGCCGCCGCGTGGGTCGAGGTCGAGCGGATCGGCAGCGCCGCCCGGGCGCTCGAGCAGCTCAAGGAGCAGGGCTACTGGATCTACGGCCTGGCGATGGACGGCGAGCCGCCGTGGGCGATCGACCTCACCGGCAAGGTGGTGATCTGCGTCGGCGGCGAGCACGAAGGGCTGCGGCGGCTGACCCTCGACTCGTGCGACCGGCGCATCGGTCTGCCGATGCGCGGCCGCGTCGAGTCGCTCAATCTCGCCACCGCCGCCGCGGCCGTCCTCTACGAGGCCGTGCGCCAGCGCGGCGGCTGAGACCCCTACTCGCCGAGCGCCGCGTAACGCACCAGGGTGAACCGCTTTCCCTGCGCCTCGCGCAGCCGTTCGGCGAGCGCCTCGTGGCGCTCGTCCCAGGTCGTCCAGCGGGCGAAGAAGGCGCCGGCCGCCGCTGCATCGCCGGCGCGCTGCAGCGCCAGGACTTCGGCGAGCAGACCGGAGACGGTCGCCGGATAGCGCGCCAGGTCGGCGGAGAGCCGGCCGTCGGCGTCGAAGGCGATGAGGCCCGCGGCGAGGAAGTAGTTGAACTGCACCAGCTGCATCGTCTGGTAGGGCTGATCGGGGCGCGGCCGGTGATTCTGCAAGGTGCGCAGGATGCCGCCGGCGCGCACCGCCGCGAGCCGCCGGTCGTCGATGGTCCCGGCCGCATGAAAGCGCTCGTGGGCGAACAGCGAGACGAGGTCCGACTTCATCTCCTCGAGCGCGTCGGCCCACGACTGCAGCGCCTGGTCGAGCGGCCGGCCGTCGGCGGTGCGGTCGACGCCGAGGTAGTGGCCGATCTCGTGCCAGAGCGTGCGGTGGAGCCCCCCTTCGGGCGCCAGCGCGCCGGCCAGCGGCGCGGCCACGGCGGCCCTCCAGCGCCGCCCGGCGCCCGCCGCCAGGTCGGGGTGGGTGATGACGTTGGCGCGCATCAGGATCGTCCGCCCGTAGCGCCGCGAGAAGAGGGGGTCGTTCGGCAGGATGGTCGCGGTGTTGGTGCCGCGCGCCTGGCCGAAGTCGGCGATCACCGCGTAGACGCCGACCGGGATGTCGGTGCGCACCGCGCGGTGCGAGTCGTAGGGCAGGGCGTCCTCGAGCGCCTGCAGGCCGCCGAGACCGCGCGCCAGCTCCGCGGTCGCCGCCTCGTCGCGCAGCAGCAGCGACATGCCGTGGAACGCCTTGACCCCGAACAGCGCGTCGTCGTACGTCTCGTAGGCGCCGATCTGGGCGTTGAGATGGACGAATCGGCCGGTCACCCAGGAGGCATCGCCGCTCTCGTAGTCGTTCGACAGGAGGTCGCGGCCGCGGTTGCGCAGGTAGCGCGCCAGCTCGGCGTCGTCCGCCTCGACCGCGTCGGCGGCGCGGAAGAGGTGCCGCTGCGCCGCCGCGAGCTCGTCGGCGAAGGCGACCGCGTACGGGACGGCGTAGAGGACCGCCGGGTCGGGCCGCGCGGCGAGCTCCGCCAGCCGCTCGGCCAGTCCCGGATGCAGGACGCCGAGCGCCGGGTGGCGGGCGAGCGCGGCGCGGTCGGCGGCGAGGCTGGCGGCGTCGGCGCGGCGCACCGCGGTGCGCTCGCCGAGGATCTCGTCGCGCCGCTGCGGCTGCGCGGCGAGGAAGGCTTCGACCTCCGCGGCGGTGATCCTCCACGGCCAGACCGCCTTGCCCGGCGTCTCCGGCGCCACGGCGAGGAACGGCTCGCGCCGGTTGTCGAGCGTCGTGGCGACCGGCCCCTGGAAGAGCCGGTAGAGCGTCGCCAGATCGGCGCGCGCCCCCGGCGCGGCGAGGCGCGCCCGCTCGGCGGCCGCCTGCGGGTGGCGCTGCTCCTCGTAGAGGCGCTGGAAGATGCCGCCGGCGGCGAGCAGCTCGTCGACGGCCCGGCGCTCGCCGGCGGTGAGCGCGGCGAGGTCGGGGGCGAGCCGGACGGTGAGCGTCGTGTCGAGGATCGCCTTCGTCTGAGCGGCGGTCCAGGGGGTCGCCGGAGCGTCGTCGGCGGCGGGCAGCGGCAGCGCCAGCAGCAGCGGCAGCAGGAGGAGCGGCGGCAGCAGGGTTTTCATGCCGCGAGGCTATCGGCAAGCGGCCCGGCGCGGAAGTCTCGCCGCGGACGTCGGCTAGACTTCCCGCGCCGTCGAAAGGAGCAACAGATGAAGTGGCTCTCCCGCTACCAGGATCTCGCCTACGCCCTGTTGCGCATCGTCGCCGGCTTCCTCTTCCTGCAGCACGGCCTGCAGAAGACCTTCGGCCTGCTCGGTGGCAAGGTGGCCACCGCGCCGTTGATGCAGCTGGCCGGCTGGATCGAGCTGGGCGCCGGGACGCTGATCTGCCTCGGTTTCCTCACTCCCTGGGCGGCTTTCCTCGCCAGCGGCACGATGGCGGTCGCCTATTTCAAGTCGCACGCTCCCGGCGGCTTCTGGCCGATCGAGAACCGCGGCTCGATGGCGGCGCTCTACTGCTTCGTCTTCCTCTTCCTGGCCGCGCGCGGCTCGGGGATGTTGTCGATCGACCGGCTGCGCGGCGGCAAGCGGCGCAGGTAGCGCGTCCGGTTCAGCGCCCGTCGCGCGCCAGCTCGGCGGCGACCCGCCGGTACGCTTCGCGGAAGGGGATCCCCTCCTCGAGCACGAGGCGGTGCGCCCGCTCGGCGGCGAACAGCTCCGGAGCGAGGGCGATGCGGTCGGCCCGGAAGCGGATCGCCGGCAGCGTCGCGGCGAGCAGATCGCAGGCGGCGCGGGCGAGATCGGCCGAGCGGAAGAGCGGCGCCTTGAGCAGCTGCAGGTCACGGTGGTAGCCGCCGGGCAGCTTGGCGGGGACCAGCAGCGCCTCGACCAGCGCCGCGATGGCGGTGGCCGTGCGGCCGCGCAGCAGCTCGAACAGGTCCGGGTTGCGCTTCTGCGGCATGATCGACGAGCCGGTCGTCATCTCCGCGGGCAGCTCGACGAAGCCGAACTCGGCGCTGGCGTAGAGCACCAGGTCGGCGGAGAGCCGGCCGAGGTCGCCGGCGAGCAGCGCCAGCTCGAAGAGCAGCTGCGCTTCCGCCTTGCCGCGCGACAGCTGCACCGCGGTGACCGGCGCGTGCACGCTGGCGAAGCCGAGCGCGGCGCGGGTCGCCTCGCGATCGATCGGCAGACCCGGCGTACCGTAGCCGGCGGCCGAACCGAGCGGGTTGCGATCGATGCGCCGCCGGCAGGCGAGGATCCCCTCGGCGTCGTCCTCGATCTCGGCGGCGTAGCCGCCCGCCCAGTCGGCCACCGACGACGGCATGGCGCGCTGCAGGTGGGTATAGCCGGGCAGCGGGACGCCGGCGTGCCGCCCGGCCAGCTCGCCCAGGGCCGCGGCGACGGCGCGCGCCCCCCCGGCCAGGACGGTGCACTCCTCGCGCATCCAGAGGCGCAGGGCCGCCAGCACCTGGTCGTTGCGCGAGCGGCCGAGGTGGACGCGGCCGCCGGCCGGTCCGATGCGCTCGGTCAGCCGCCGCTCGAGCGCCGTGTGGACGTCCTCGTCGGCCAGCTCGACGCGCCAGAGGCCGCGCGCGTGCTCGTCGGCCAGCCGCTCGAGGCCGGAGCGGATCGCCTCGAAGTCGGGGATCGACAGCAGGCCGGCACCGAGCAGCATCGCCGCGTGGGCGACCGAGGCGCGCACGTCGTGCGCCACCAGGCGGTCGTCGAGCCGATGGTCCTCGCCGGCGGTGTAGGCGAGCACGCGCTCGTCGAGCGGCGCCCCCTTGTCCCACAACCGGCGGCTCACGCCGCCTCCCCGCTGCGTCGGCCGGCGGCGGCGAAGGCGCGCGCCAGGGCTTCGTAGAAGCGCGCCCCGGCCAGGATCTCCGCCTCCTCGACGAACTCGTCGGGCGTGTGCGAGCGCTCCGAGCGGCCCGGCCCGACCTTGATCGCCGGCACGGCCGGCTCGAGCAGCGCCCAGTCCGAGAGGGTCGGCGAGCCGAACAGCGCGGCGCCGGGGCGGGCGGTGCGCGCCGCCGCGAGCAGGAGCGAGTCGGCCGCCGTCTCCTGGGGCGCCAGCCGATCGGAGAGGACGCGCAGCTCGCCGGCGATCGCGCCGCGCAGGCGCGCCACCAGCTCGGTGGGCGGCAGCGAGGGGACGGTGCGCGCGTCGAGGATCGCCGTCGCCTCGGCCGGCACGACGTTGCGCGCCGTGCCGGCCGAGAGCATCGTCGGCTCGAGCGTCGTCGCGCCGAGCCGCGGGTGAGCCGGCCCGAGGTCGAGCGTGGCGAGGGCGACCAGGTCGCGCGCCAGGGTGGCGATGGCGTTGCCGGTGCCGAGGGCGCCGGCGTGCGCGGCGTGGGCGGCACGGCCGCGCGCCGCCAGCTCGAGCACCAGCAGCCCCTTCTGCGCCACCGCGACGTCGAGCCCGGTCGGCTCGCCGAAGACCGCGCCGGCGAGGGGCGTCCCGGCGGCGGCGAGGTGGTCGAGCACGTCGCGCGTCCCCTGGCTGCGCGTCTCCTCGCCGGCCACCAGCGCCAGTCCGATCGTGATGCCCGGCGGCGGCGCGGCGGCGAGGGCGAGGAAGGCGGCGGTCATCGCGGCGACCGAGGCCTTCGCGTCGTTGGCGCCGAGGCCGATCACCCGCCCCGCCTCGACGGTGGCGGCGAACGGGTCGCGGGTCCAGCCGGGCGCCGGCGGCACGGTGTCGAGGTGGGTGTCCAGCAGCAGCAGCGGGCCGCGGCCGGTGAGCGCCAGCAGGGAGTCGCCGAGGCGCACGGGCGCCGGGCCGTGCGCGGCGAGCCGCGCCGCCAGCCGGTCGGCAATCGCCGCTTCGCTGCCGGAGACCGAGGGCGTGGCGACCAGTTCGCGGTGGAGGGCGAGAACGGCCGCGTCGTCGAGCCGGCTCACCCGGCCTCCGTCGCGACGGGTTCGCGCTCCTCGGCCGACAGCGCCGCCAGCGAGGGGACGACCAGCGTGCCGGCCCCCTCGTTGGAGAAGATCTCGAGCAGCAGCGCGTCGGGCGAGCGCCAGGAGACGAGGTGGGCGCGCGGCACGCCGCCGGCGAGCGCCTCGTCGATCGCCTTCGCCTTGGGCAGCATGCCGCCGCGGATCCGTCCGTCGGCGATGCGCGCCGCCAGCCCGGCGCGGTCGAGCCAGGAGACCAGCGTCGAGGTGTCGTCCGGGTCGTCGAGCAGGCCGGGCGTGTCGACCAGCATCAGCAGCTTCTCGGCGCCGAGCGCCACGGCGAGGGCCGACGCGACGCCGTCGGCGTTGAGATTGAGCAGGTTGCCGGCGGCGTCGGCGGCCAGCGGCGAGACGACCGGCAGGTGGCCGCCGTCGAGCAGGCGGACGACCAGCTGCGGGTCGATCGACACGATGTCGCCGACGTGGCCGAAGTCGACCGGCGCCGGCTCGCCCGGCATCTCCACCGGCGCCCGCTTGCGGGCGACGATCAGGTCGCCGGCGACTCCGGACAGGCCGGCGGCCGGCAGGTGGGCGGCGCGGCAGGCCGCGAGCAGGCGGGTGTTGGCCTCGCCGTTGAGCGCCAGGGTGACGACCTCGAGCGTCGCCTCGTCGGTCACCCTTCGGCCGGCGATCTGGCGCACCGCGATGCCGAGCGCGCTGGCGAGTTCCGAGGCCTGCGGCCCGCCGCCGTGCACCACCACGACGCGGATGCCGAGGTGGTGCAGCGCGGCGACCTGCTCGACCACCGCCGCGGTCGCCCGCCGGTCGCCGAGGGCGCCGCCGCCGATCTTCACCACGAAGGTGCGGCCGCGGAAGAGGGCGAGGTAGGGGACGGCGTGGCGCAGGGCGGCGATCTCGACGCTGCGTGAGGAGGGGGCGTTCATCGGGAACCTCCGAGAAGCTGGTGGAGCACCGCCATCTGCGCCCAGAGGCGGTTGTGGGCCTGCGCGACGACGGCGCTGCGCGGCGAGTCGAGGACGGAGTCGGCGACGACGACGTTGCGCCGCACGGGCAGGCAGTGGAGGAAGCGGCAGGCCGGGTCGGCGGTGGCGAACCAGTCGTCGTCGACGCACCAGCCGGCGAGGCCGCGGCGCAGCTCCGTCTCGGCCGCCGCGTCGCCGTAGTGGCGCGGGCTGGCCCAGGACTTGGCGTAGATCACCCGCGCGCCGGCGAGCGCCGCGGCGCGGTCGCTCGTCTCACGCACCGAGCCGCCGGAGACGTCCGCCGCGGCGCGCGCGCGGGCGATCACCGGCGCGGGCAGGCGGTACGCCTCAGGCGACAGTACGGTCACCTCCATGCCGCGCGCCGCCGCCATGGCGAGGACGGCGGCCGGCACCGCCAGCGGCAGCGCCTTCGGATGGTTCGCCCAGGCGAGGACGAAGCGCCCGCGCTCGGGCACGCCGAGGTCGTCGAGCGTCTTCCAGTCGCCGAGTGCCTGGCAGGGGTGATCGAGCGCCGATTCGAGGTTGATCGTCGGGCCGGGAAAGAGTTCGGCCATGCCGGCGAAGCCGGCGTCGGAGAGGTCGGCGGCGAGGTCGTCGCCGCCGGCGAAGGCGCGGATTCCCAGCGCGTCGACGTAGCCGGCGAGCACCGGAATCGCCTCGCGCACGTGCTCGGAGGCGTCGCCGTCCATCACCACTCCATCGCGCGTCTCGAGCTTCCAGGTCCCCTGGCCGGGCTGCAGGACGAGCGAGCTGCCGCCGAGGCGGGCCATCGCCGACTGCATCGAGGCGAGGGTGCGCAGCGACGGGTTGAAGAAGAGCAGGCCGAGAACGCGGCCGGCCAGGGCGCGCGGCTCGGGGTGGCGCTCGAGGCGGCGGGCGAGGTCGAGCAGGGCGCGGATCTCCTCGCCCGCGAGGTCGGCCAGCGAGTGGAAGCGCGGGAGCGCCGGTACGGGAGTCACGGGAGTCACGCGGGCAGCTCCGCGAGGGCGGCGGCGAGCGTGTCGACGTCGGCGTCGGAGATTGTCAGCGGCGGCAGCAGGCGGACGACGTGCGGGTCGGAGCTGGTGCCGACCAGGATGCCGCGCGAGAGCAGCTCCGCCTGGATCGCCCGCGCGGTGCGCGTCGTGCGCAGGCCGGTGAGCAGGCCGCGGCCGGTGATCTCGCGCACCGGGCCGACCTGGCAGACGGCGCGGATCCGTGCGCCGCGCGCCGCCGCGTTGGCGACCAGCTCCTCCTGCGCGAGGGCGTCGAGCGTCGCCTCGATCAGCGCGCAGGCGAGCGGCCCGCCGCCGAAGGTCGTGCCCAGCTCGCCGACCTTGAGCGCGCCGGCGAGCGGGTCGGAGAGCAGCAGCGCGGCGGCCGGGAAGCCCCCGGCGAGCCCCTTGGCGGTGGTCAGCAGGTCGGGCGTCACTCCGGCCGCGGTGGCGACGAAGGGGGCGCCGCAGCGCCCCATGCCGCTCTGCACCTCGTCGAGGATCAGCAGCGTGCCGGCGCGCGCGGTCGCCTCGCGCGCGCCGCGCAGCCACGCGTCGGAGAGCGCCACCGCCCCGGCCACCCCCTGCACCGGCTCGGCGATCAGCGCCGCGACGTCGCCCCGGGCGAGCAGGCGCTCGAGCGCCCCGAGGTCCTCGCGGGGGACGAAGCGGACGTCGAACGGGGCGCGCGGAAAGCCGTACCAGCGGGCGTTCCAGGTCACCGCGCCGGCGCCGGCGGTGCGGCCGTGGAAGGCCCCTTCGACGGCGACGACCAGCTTGCGGCCGGTCGCGCGCAGGGCGATGCGCAGCGCGTTCTCGTTCGCCTCGGCGCCGCTGTTGACGAAGAAGACGTTGCCGAGCCCCGCCGGAGCGAAGTCGGCCAGCGCCGTGGCGGCGCGCTCGCGGATCGCCAGCGGCACGGCGTTCGACTGGAAGAAGAGCTGGCGCGCCTGCGCCGCCAGCGTGCCGAGCAGGCGCGGGTGGCGGTAGCCGAGCAGCGCCACGGCGTGGCCACCGTAGAAGTCGAGCAGCGTGCGGGCGTCGGCCAGGGTGAGCCGGACGCCGTGCCCCTCGACCGGCTCGATGCCGAGCTGGTCGTAGACCGGGAGCAGGTGGGACGGCTGGTCGGGCGCGTCGAGGGCGAGGTTCATCGGTTCCCCTTCCATCACAGCCAGCCGAGGCCGGGCAGCACGAGCCCCGTCGCCGCCGGCAGGCCGAAGAGGCGGTTCATCCACTGGACGCCGCCGCCGGCGGCCCCCTTGACCAGATTGTCGATCGCCGAGAAGACGATCAGCCGCTCGCCGCGCACGGCGACCGCGAGGTCGCAGCGGTTCGTCCCCACCACGGCTTGCAGCCGCGGCGGCCCGGGGAGAACCTGGACGAACGACCCGGAACCGTCTCTGTCGGGAGAAGGCAAGGACGAGAAGCTTTCTGTTGAAGGCGAAGGCGAAAGCAAAGACGAAGGCGAAAGACTTTCTGTTGAAGGAAGAGACAAAGAAGAAGGCAGCGGCGAGGGGAGCTCTGGTGAAGGGGAAGACGGAGACGGGGGCGACGGGGGTTGGGCCTGGGGCTGGGTGCGGGTCTGGAAGAAGGCCTCCATTTCGGCGGCCAGGGTTGCGGCGTCGGCGGGGCGGGCGAGGCGGGCGGTGATCGTGGCGTGGATGCCGCGCGCGAAGGGGCCCGAGTGGGGGACGAAAAGGATCTCCGGGTCGTTGCCGCCGGGGCCGCCGCCGGCGGCGCGGGCGACGAGGGCGCGCATCTCCGGTTCGTGGCGGTGGGCCATCGGGGCGTAGGCGCACAGGTCGCTGCGCCGCTCGGGGTGATGGGTGGTGGCGGTCGGGGTGCGGCCGGCACCGGTCGAGCCGGTGATGGCGACGACGTGCACCGGGTGGTCCGGATCGATCCGGCCGAGCGCCCAGAGCGGCGCCAGGGCGAGGGTCGCGGCGGTGGTGAAGCAGCCGGGGTGCGCGATGCACCGGAGGTCGGTGTCGGCGCCGGTCACCGGTTCGAGGTCGGGCAGAGCGCAGCGGAAGGCGTCGAGCCGGTGCGGGGCGCCGTGCGGCTGCCCGTAGAGGGCCTCCCAGGTCGCCGCGTCGCGGTGGCGGAAGTCGCTGCCGAGGTCGACGATGCGCAGATCGGTGCCGCCGGCCTCGGCGGCGGTGAGGGCGCGATCGACGTGGACGGCGGCGGTGCCGTGCGGCAGGGCGATGAAGAGGCCGAGGCGGGGGTGCGCGGCGACGGTCGCCTCGAGGTCGGCGAGCGCGCCGAAGGAGAGTTCGCCGGGGGCGGTCCCCCGCAGGTGCGCGAAGTGCGCCGCGACGGTCTCGCCGGCGCGCGAGTCGGAGAGCACGGCGACGAGGCGCAGGCGCGGGTGGCCGGCGAGCAGGCGCAGCAGCTCGCCGGCGACGTAGCCGGAGCCGCCGAGGACGGCGACCGGGATCGGAGCGCCGCTCATCCGGCCGGCGCTCCCGCTTCGGCTTCCGCCGCGGTGTCGGCGCCGCCGCGTGCCGGCGCCGCGACGCCGAGCGCGGCGAGGACCGCGGCGGCAAGGCGCGGCGCGTCGGTGCGCGCGTTGATCGCCGGCACGCCGGTGCGCTCCTCGATCAGCTTCGTGCCGACGCGGTTGTCGGTGGCCGGGCCGGTGACGGCGATCGGCCGGATGCCGTAGTCGCGCGCCAGCAGCTCGATGCCGCCCCAGGCGGCGACCGGGTCGTTGGCCGCCAGCACCACGCCGGTGAAGGCCGCGCGCAGGTCGGCGGCGGCGAGGATCGCATCGACGCCGTAGGTGCCGAGCAGGCCGTCGCCGAGCTCGGCGACGATCAGGTCGGGCGCCCCGGGGCCGCCGTCGGCGAGCCGGCTGATCAGGGTGCGGGTGAGCGCCGGCGCGTTGACGGCGGTGGTGGTGACCACGCCGTAGTCGGTGAAGATCGAGGTCCGCCGCGCGCCGGCGTCCTCCATCGCCAGGACGTCGCGGCGCAGCGAGACGCCGGTCGCCTTGAGGCCGTCGACGGTCAGGCCGACGTGGGCGAACTCCTGCACCAGGGCGCAGGCCGCCGCCGTCTTGCCCGAGTTCATGCACGAGCCGACCAGCGCCACGACCGGGACGCCGCGGGTGTCGAGGGCGGCGCCGGGGTCGAGGCGCTCCTCGCCGACGCGCGCCGGCACGCCGATGCGCTCGCCGAGGTAGGGGAAGGAGAGCACGGTGCCCAGCACCTCGGCGTCGAACGGCTTGCCGAGATTCGGGTTGATCGAGTCGCACAGTCCGATCACGCCGCCGATGTTGAGCAGCTGCACGACGTCGCCCGGCGCGAGGCGTTCGGGCAGGTGCCCGGAGTAGCCGAACAGCGCGTTGCGGTGGCCGAGGGCGCCGGCGATGACGTCGCCCCGCTTGACCTGGGCCATGCGCCCGGAGGGGAGCTCGATCTGGTTGTAGGTCGACTTGTCGTTGAGCACCCGCACGGCGAGCACGACCCCCTCCTCGCACGGTACGTCGGCGGCGACGCGCAACTCGCGCTTGAGCGAGCAGGCGCGCGTCACCGAGGCGATCTTGTCGACGACGACGGGTTTCATCGGGCACCTCCGGCGCGGGCGTGCAGCAGGGCGGGCAGGGCGCTGAGCCGGCAGAAGCCGGCGGCGTCGGCGGCGCTCCACTCGCCGGTCGTCTCGCCGTAGCGGCCGCGCGAGGCGGCCATCAGCGAATGCGGGGAGCGGACCCCCTCGACGAAGAGCGAGCCGGTGCGCAGCAGCAGGTCGACCTCGCCGCTGACGCGCTCCTGCGACGAGGCGAGCAGGGCTTCGGCGTCGCGCGCCGCCGGATCGGGCAACTGTCCCTCGTGGACGAGGTCGCCGTAGACGGCCGCGACGCTCTCCTTGAGCCGCTGCTGGCGGCCGGTGAGCACGAGCTTCTCGAGCTCGCGGTGGGCGGCGAGCAGCACCTCGGCCGCCGGGGCCTCGAAGGCGACCCGCCCCTTGAGGCCCAGGATCGTCTCGCCGAGGTGGATGCCGCGGCCGATGCCGAACGGCGCGGCCGCCGCCTCGACCCGCTCGACGAGGGCGACCGGATCGAGCGTCTCGCCGTCCCAGGCGATCGGCACTCCGCGCGCGAAGGCGAGGCGGTGGCGCTCGGCCGGGCGCGGCGCGTCGAAGGCGCCGCGGGTCAGCAGCCAGGCCGCCTCGGGCAGCGGCTCGCTGCTGCCCAGCGTCTCGCGACCGCCGATCGTCGCCCCCCAGAGGCCGCGATTGACCGAGTAGGCGGCCCCCTGCGGCGGCACCGGCAGGTCCCGCGCGACGAGGAAGGCGACCTCGTCGGCACGCGACAGGGGCAGGTCGCGCACCGGCGCCAGCACTTCGAGCTCCGGCGCGCAGGCGCGCAGCGCCACCTCGAAGCGCACCTGGTCGTTGCCGGCGCCGGTCGAGCCGTGAGCCACCGTGGTGGCGCCGAGCTGGCGCGCCAGACGCGCCACCTCGCGCGCCTGCACGGCGCGCTCGGCGCCGACCGAGAGCGGATAGAGGGCGCCGCGGCGGACGTTGCCGAAGACGAGAAAGCGCAGCACGTCGTCGAAGAAGGCCCGCCGCGCGTCGACGAGGCGGTGCTCGGCCGCGCCGAGTCGGCGGGCGCGCTCGCCGAGCTCGCGGCGCGCCGCGTCGTCGAGGCCGCCGGTGTCCACGGTCACGGTGACGACCGGGCGGCCGTGCCGCTCGGCGAGGGCGGGGACGAGAAACGAGGTATCCAGCCCGCCGGAGAAGGCGAGCACGATCGGCGTCGGTGCGGTCATCGGGGGGTTCCGGAAGCGGCGTCGGCGATCAGCGCCTGGAGTCGGTGGAGGAGCCGGGTCTGCTCGCGCGCGCCGGCGGTGGCCACGAAGACGGTGTCGTCGCCGGCCACGGTGCCGACGATCTCGCCCCATCCGGCGCGGTCGAGTTCGATGCCGACCCGCTGCGCGGCGCCGGTGCGGGTCAGCACGACGGTCAGGTGCGGGCCGGCCGGGCGGGCGCCGCGCAGGAAGTGGGCGAGCTCCTCGCTCGCCTCCTGCGCCGGTGCCGGCGGGGCGGCCGGCGGGACGTAGCGCCCGCCGAGCTTGGCGACGCCGAGCTCGCGCAGGTCGCGCGAGACGCTCGACTGGGTGACCTCGAAGCCGCGCTCGCCGAGACGTTCGACGAGCTCCTCCTGGCGGCGCACGGGGCCGCGGCGCAGCAGGGCGAGGATCGCCCGGTGGCGCTTCTCGCGCAGTTCGTGTTCGGTCGGCACGCTCGTCTCCTCGCCTCCGCGGGCAGCCGTCCGATTCCGCCGGCGCTGCACGAAGATGCGCATACTACGGCATATATGCAGACTGTCAAGCGGGCGGCGCGCCGCCGCGGCCGGACCGCGGGGTCCGGGCGGGCGCTGGCGGAGAACCGGGGCGGAGAGGCCGGGCGCTCAGCGCCGGTCGATGTCGACGACCAGCGAGTCGCCTTCCGGCGTGACGGCCGCGACCGCGACTGCCGCGCCGGGGGCGAAGTCGAGCACGACGTGCAGCTCGGGGCCGTCGGGACGCTGGTGGTGACCGGTGCGCACGCCGGCGATTTCGGCGCTGGCGGCCGGCGACGGGCCGCGGTAGGGCTCGGTGATCCCCTTGAGCTTGATCAGCAGGCGGGGCTTCTCGCCGCCGATCTCCGACCAGCTGAAGCGGCCGGTGCGGAAGGCGCCGTCGGCGGAGATGCGGATGCGCGTGCCGCCGGCGCTCGCCTCGCTCGCGATCGTCGCCACCCGGCGCGCCTCGGTGGCCGGCTGCGGCCGCGGCTCGGGGTCGGCCGGCGGAGCCGTCGCGGCCGCGCCCCCGGCCGGCGCCGGCGCCGTCACCGCGGCCGGCTCGGGCGCCGCGACGCCGGTGCCGACGCTCTCGGCGAGGGTGCGCTCGCGGCCGGGCGCCGGATCGAGCGGCGGCGGGGCGACAGGTGCCGGCTCCGGTTCGACCGCCGGCGCGGCGCCGGCGGTCGGCGGCGCCGGCTGCGGGCGCAGGAAGAACCACCAGCCGGCTGCGGCGAGCAGCGCCGCGGCGGCGAGGCCGGCGGCGATCTTCGCCCCCGCGCCGCCAGCCGGCTCGCGCGCCACCGCGGCGGCGCCCCAGGCGGGAGCAGGCGCGTCGGCTCCGGCCGGGACAGGTTCGGGGGTCGCGGGGATCGCCGGGGCGGGCGGCGGCACCGCGGCCGGGAACGGTTCGGGTTCGTCGTCGAAGATGCGGAAGGGCGTCGGCGCCGCGCCGGCGTCGGCGGCCGGCGCGGGCGCCGGCGGTTCTTCGGTGACCGGAAAGGCGGGGATCGCCCGCGTCGCCGCTTCGTGGCGCTGCGCCTCGGCTTCGGCCGCGACCTGGTCGAGCGTCTCGACCGGCGCGTGCGTCGGGCGGGACTCGACCAGCGCCCGCACCTCCGGGTGCTCGCTGGCGCGATCGCCCAGCGACGCCTCGAGAAACTCGAACAGCGCCTCGGTGAGCGCCTGACGCGACAGAGTGTCCAGATCGACGAAGCGGATGCCGGCCCCCGCCGCCCGGCCCGGCCCGTCGTACTTCTCGCGCTGCCAGACCACCTCGCCGGTCCCCTGCACCGGCTTGCGCGCCGCGCCGATGGTGAACTCGAAGACGAGGCGCGTGCCGACCGGCGGCGGATCGGGGTGCTTGACGAACATCCCGGTCGCCGAGACGTTGGCGGCGAAACCGTTCTGGTAGGCGACGGTCCCCTCGAAGTGGAGGCGGACCACCGCCTCGAGGGGCATGCGGGTCGAGCGCTGGAAGTCGGTCGGCGGCTGGGTCATCGTCGCGCGGTCGGTCGGCGGTCGGCCGCTCAGGCCGAGACCTTCTCCCAGTCCCCTTCGTCGGCGTCGAGCGCGATGGCGAGGCTGCCGTCGGCGCCGGCGTAGACGGGATCCTCGACCGGCGTGACCTTGCCGCCGCCCAGCTCGCCGAGCGCCTTCTCGATCTCCTCGGCCAGTCCGCGGATGCGCGATCCGCGGCCCGACAGGCGGATGTTGTGGCGCACCTTCTCCTGGAACTCCGGCTCGACCATCGCCAGCAGGTCGAACATCGCCTCGATGAAGGGCGCCAGCAGGCTCTCGCAGGCGGCGCGCAGGGCGTCGGTGATGTCGACCTGCTGCGACTTGCCGTGCACCGGCGCGGCGACGACGACGCGCTCCTTCGGCTCGCCGACGAAGCCGTGCTGCTCCTTCCAGGTGCGCACCATGTGGATCGAGAACTGCACCTCGGGGTGGCGCTCGGAGATCAGCTTGGCGAGCAGCTCGTCGACCGAGTCGCCGGCGCGGGTGAGCGAGCGCTGGTCCTCGTCGGTGGGGTAGCGCCCCTTCATGACGCAGAAGTCGGTGGTGCCGGCGCCGACGTCGATGATCATCGAGTGGAGCAGCGCGTCGATGCCGTAGGCGACGGCGAAGGGTTCCGAGACGATCATCAGGCCGTCGATGGTGCCGCGCAGGATCTGGCGCAGCTGCTGCTTGTTGACCCGCATCGTCTCGGCGGGCACGCCGACCACGGCGCGGACCTTCTGCTCCTTGCTCTCGCCGCGCGCCTGGTCGATCAGGTAGCCGAGGATCTCCTTGACCGCCGCGATGTCCTTCTCCGAGCCCTCCTTGATGATCCCCTGCTCGAGCGGGCGGTGGAGATCGAGCAGGGTGCGGTTCTCGAGCGCCTCGGTGCCGATCAGGACCGGCTTCTTGATGACCTTGCGGGCGACCATGTCGACCGGCCAGCCGACGAAGCTGTCGACGACGAAGTGGCCGCCGTCCGAGGCGGCGATGGCGCTCTGCGAGGTCCCGAGGTCGATCCCGACCGACAACACTTTCTCCTTGGCACTCATCGAAGCTCCCTTTCGCGCGCGGCGGCAGTCCGGGCCTGCTGAACGGACTCCGAGTATGCCGCAATTCCGTCGAAAAGCGCTGTGGCGATCCGCTCCCGGTAGGCCGGCTGGCCGAGCAGCTTCGCCTCGTCGGCGTTCGACAGGCAGGCGACCTCGGCGAGGATGGCCGGCACTTCGGTGGCCACCAGCACCAGGAAGGGCGCCGACTTGACGCCGCGATCGGCGACCTCGGGCGCCACCTCGCGGATCGAGCGCACCAGCCGCCGCTGGACGGCGCGCGCCAGGGCGCGCGACTGCTCCTGGCGCAGGTCGGCGTAGATCGAGTCGAGCAGGCGGCGGGTGTCGGCCAGCGAGTAGCCGGAGTCGAGGTTCTCGCTGCTCGCCAGGCGGGTGACCGCCGGGTCGTCCGACGGGCCGAGATAGAAGGTCTCGATGCCGCGGTTGGCGCGGCCGTCCTCGAGCCAGTTGACGTGGATCGAGACGAACAGGTCGGCGCCGGCGCGGCTGGCGAGGCCGGCGCGGTCGACCAGCGCGACGCGCTGGTCGGCTTCGCGGGTGAGCAGCGGCTCGATGCCCGCCTCGCGCAGGCGCGTCGCCAGGCGGCGGGCGATGTCGAGGGTGAGCTCCTTTTCGAGCAGACCCGACGGAGTGCGCGTCCCCTGGTCGCCGCCGCCGTGTCCGGGATCGAGGACGATGCGCCGGACGGCGAGCGGGAAGACGCCCCCCGGGACGCGCGCCGGCGGCGCGGTGAGCCGGGCCGCGGCGCCCTCGTCGACCGCCAGGTCGGGCCCGTCGAGCGGCGGGCGGGTGAGCCCGTCCGGTGACGCCGCGGAGACCGGCGGGGCCGGGACGGTCGGGGCCGGGCGGCGGGCCGCGAAGAGCAGCCCCGCGACGACGGCGAGCCCGACGGCGAGTCCGGCGAGCGCCGGGCCCAGACGGCTCCGACGCCGCGCCGGACGACCCGGGGGCTGATTGCGGATGGTGCGGAGATTCTCGTCGACCGCCTCGGCGAGGAGGCGGCGCTTCAGCCGCTCGTCCATGCCGGAGCCGGTCGCCGCGCGGCCCTCAGCGGCTCGAGTCCTTGAGACGGCTCAGGGCGGCTGCGAGCGCGCCCATGCTGGTGCTCGAGCGGGTCTTCTTCAAGTAGGCCTGGTAGTCGGCGCGCGAGCCCTCGAGCGTCTTGCCCTCGAGGGTGAGCGAAATCCGCTTGCGGCGCGGCTCGACCTGCGAGACCTGCACCTGGATCTGCTTGCCCACCGGATAGGCCTTGCCGAGCGAAGCGCCGCGCGGCAGGCCGGTCTCCGACCCCGGCAGCAGGCCGGTAAGCCCCGGCTCGAGCGTCACGAAGACGCCGAACGGCTGGATCTTCTCCACCGTGCCGGTGACCACGGCGCCCTCGGCGTAGCGCGCCTCGACCCCCTCCCAGGGGTTGCCGGCCGGCGTCTCGCGCAACGACAGCGAGACGCGGTGCCGCACGGTGTCGAGCTCGCGCACCCAGCCCTCGATCGTCGCGCCCGGCGCCAGTTTCGCGTCGTCCTCGCCCATGCCGGGCAGCAGTTGCGAGGGGTGGAGGAGACCCTCGACCCCTTCGGCCAGTTCGACGAACCAGCCGAAGTCGGTCTTGCGCAGCACCTTGCCGCTGAACGGCTGGCCCGAGGTCCACTTCTCGGCCGCCACCGCCCAGGGATCGGGCTCGAGCGCCTTGATCGACAGCGAGACGCGCTCGCCGCCCGAGCCGAGCTTGATGACCTTGACCTTGACCGTCTGGCCCACCGTGAGCACGTCGGCCGGCTTGCCCACCCGCCCGTGGCGCAGCTCGGAGACGTGCAGCAGCCCCTCGATGCCGCCGAGGTCGACGAAGGCGCCGAAGTCGGTGAGCGCCACGACGCGCCCTTCCAGTTCGGCCCCCACCTCGAGACTCTTGCGCATCTCCTCGGCCTGGTGGCGGCGCTCCTCGCGCAGCGCCGCGGCGCGCGACAGGATCAGCCGGTGCCCCTTCTCCTCGACGCGCAGGACGCGGAAGTGCAGGATCTGGTCGAGGTACTGGGCCGGCTCGCGCGGCGGTCCGATCTCCATCGACGAGCGCGGGCAGAAGCCGGTGATCCCGTCGACGGCGACGTGGAAGCCCCCCTGATTCCAGCCGATCACCTTGCCGGCGACCGGCAGCCCCTCGCGCACCGCGAGGCGCACCCCTTCGCTCGGAATCCCCTCGAGTTCCTCGGGGGTCGGCGCGACGAACTCTTCGGAGCGGGTGGAGCGGCGGTGGGCCGGGCGCTTGCCCGCCCCCTTCCCC
>CAYYIK010000009.1:53983-61733 GCA_964471955.1 uncultured Thermoanaerobaculia bacterium
CTCTTCGGAGCGGGTGGAGCGGCGGTGGGCCGGGCGCTTGCCCGCCCCCTTCCCCTTGCCACGCCCCTTGCCCGGCTTGCGCTCGCCGGCCGGCGCCGCCTCGCCGGCGGTCGCGGCGACGCCCTCGCCGGCCGACTCGGCCGGAGTCTCGGTGGCCGCGGCGGCCGCGGGCTCGGCGGCGACTTCGGCGGCCGGCTCGGCGGCCGGCGCTTCGCCGGCGCTCACCGGGTCCACCGGCGTCCCCTCCGGCCGGGCGCTGCCGGCTGCGATCTCCGGCGCGGCGTCCGGAAGCGTTTCGGTGGCAGGGGGATTCCCGGTTTCGGACATGGTGGACCTCGTCGGCAGTGGGGCGGATGGATCCGCGGTGGCGCCGCGCGGGAGCGCGGCAGCGCTGCCAAGGATACCGCACGGCGGGCCCGCCCGAAAGCACCCGCCGCCGGCGCCGCGCCGGGCCGTAGACTCGCCCGTCGATGGCCGCGCCCGCCCGCCTCGTCGCCTTCGTCACTCCGCACGGCTTCGGCCATGCGGCCCGCCTCGCGGCGGTGCTGGCGGAGCTGCCGCCGGGGCGCCTCCGCCTCGAGATCCGCACCACGGTGCCGCGCTGGTTCTTCGCCGCGGCGCTGCCGGGGGTCGACTTCGACCATCGCGCCGAGGCGTGGGACGTCGGCCTGGTGCAGCGCGGGCCGCTCGCGGAGGATCTGCCGGCGACGGCCGACGCCCTCGCGGCGCTCTTCGCTCCCGGCGCCGTCGAACGGCTGGCGGCCGAGCTCGCCGCCGACCCGCCGGCGCTGGTCGTCGCCGACAGCGCGCCGCTGCCGATCGCCGCCGCGCAGCGGGCCGGCGTGCCCTCGGTGCTGCTCGAGAGCTTCACCTGGGACTGGATCTGGGCCGGGTATCTCGGCCGCGAGCCGCGGCTGGGGCGCTGGATCGAGCGGATCGCGCCGCTCGCCGACCGGGCGACGCTGCGGCTGCGCGCCGAGCCCTGCTGCGGCCCGGCGCGCGGCGACGCGCGCCTGCCGCCGATCGCCCGCCGCCCGCGCCTCGCCGCCGGCGAGGTGCGCGAGCGGCTGGGGCTGGCGCCGGGACGGCCGCTGGTGCTCGTCTCGATGGGGGGCGTGCCGCCGCGCTTCGAGGGTGTCGAACACTGGCAGCAGCTCGAGGAGGTCGACTTCGTGGTGCCGGGCGGCGCGGCGGAGGCCGAACGGCGCGGCAACCTCCTGCTGCTGCCGCACCGCACGCCGCTCGACCACCCCGACCTCGTCGCCGCCGCCGACTGCGTGGTCGGCAAGCTCGGCTACTCGACGGTCGCCGAGGCCTTCGCCGCCGGGACGCGCTTCGCCTTCCTGCCGCGCCCCGGCTTTCGCGAGACGGCGGTGCTCGAGCGCTTCGCGCGAAGCCATCTGCCGGTGCTCGCCCTCGACCCGCGCGAGTTCGCCGGCGGCCGCTGGGTCGGGCGGCTGCCGGCGCTGCTGGCGGTGCCGCGGCCGGCGCCGGGGGACGCCGCGGGGGCCGCGGCGGCGGCGCGGGCGATCGAGGCGCTGCTCGGCCGCTGAGGACACCCCGTCGCGGCAGGCGTACACTCGGGGCATGGGCCGCCGGCGGAGTTTCGCGGCATCGGTGCTGTGGCTCCTGCCGGTGGCGGGAGGCGCCGAAATGTCGCTCTCGATCCGCTCGACCGCGTTCGCGCCGCACGGCGAGATTCCGCGGCAGTACACCTGCGAAGGGGCGGACCTCTCGCCGCCGCTCGCCTGGAGCGGCGCGCCGGAGGGCACCCGGAGCTTCGCCCTCGTCGTCGACGACCCGGATGCCCCCGACCCGGCGGCGCCCCAGCGCGTCTATGTGCACTGGGTGCTCTACGACCTGCCGGCCGACGCGGCGGGGTTGGCCGAAGGCATCGCGCCGGCGGCGCTGCCCGCAGGCGCGCGCGAGGGGACCAACGACTGGAACCGCACCGGCTGGGGCGGCCCCTGCCCGCCGATCGGCCGCCACCGCTACTTCTTCAAGCTCTACGCGCTCGACACGACGCTCGGCGACCTCGGCCGGCCGACCAAGTCCGCGCTCGAAACGGCGATGGCCGGCCACGTCCTCGCCCGCGCCGAGCTGATCGGCACCTACCAGAAGCAGCGGCGCTGACGGCAGAAGCAGCGGCGCTGACGGCCCGGCGCCGCGCCGCAGCCGCTGATAGGATCGCCGGCCGGCATGCCGAAGCGCACCGATATCCGCTCGATCGCCGTCCTCGGCTCCGGTCCCATCGTCATCGGGCAGGCCTGCGAGTTCGATTACTCGGGCACGCAGGCCTGTCGCGCGCTGCGGCGCGAGGGCTACCGGGTCATTCTGGTCAACTCGAATCCGGCGACCATCATGACCGACCCGGAGTTCGCCGACGCCACCTACGTCGAGCCGCTGGTGCCCGAGGTGGTCGAGCGGATCCTCGAGAAGGAGCGTCCGGACGCCCTGCTGCCCACGGTCGGCGGCCAGACCGGCATCAACCTCGCCCTGGCGCTCGAGGAGCGCGGCACGCTGGCGCGGCTCGGCATCGAGCTGCTCGGCGCCGGCGTCGAGGCGCTGCGGGTCGGCGAGGACCGCGAGCTGTTCAAGCAGGCGATGGAGGAGATCGGCCTGCGCGTCTGCCGCTCCGGCTACGCCGGCTCGGCCGAGGAGGCGCGCGAGATCGCGCAGTCGATCGGCTACCCGGTGATCGTCCGCCCCTCCTTCACCCTCGGCGGCGAGGGGGGCGGCACCTGCTACAACCGCGACGAGCTCGACGAGATCGTCGCCGGCGCCCTCGAGGCCTCGCCGGTCCGCCGGGTGCTGCTCGAGGAGTCGGTGCTCGGCTGGAAGGAGTTCGAGCTCGAGGTCATCCGCGACCACGCCGACAACGCCATCGTCATCTGCTCGGTCGAGAACTTCGACGCCATGGGCGTCCACACCGGCGACTCGATCACCGTGGCGCCGCAGCAGACGCTCACCGACCGCGAGTACCAGGCGATGCGCGACGACGCCTTCGCGGTGATCCGGCGCGTCGGCGTGGCGACCGGCGGCTCGAACATCCAGTTCGCCGTCGATCCGGCGACCGGCGAGCGGATCGTCATCGAGATGAACCCGCGCGTCTCGCGCAGCTCGGCGCTCGCCTCGAAGGCGACCGGCTTTCCGATCGCCAAGGTGGCGGCGCTGCTCGCCGTCGGCTACACCCTCGACGAGATTCCCAACGACATCACCGGCCGCACCTTCGCCGCCTTCGAACCGACCCTCGACTACACGGTGGTCAAGATCCCGCGCTGGGCGTTCGAGAAGTTTCCCGGCGCCCAGGCGACGCTCGGCACCTCGATGAAGTCGGTCGGCGAGGTGATGGCGATCGGCGGCAACTTCCGCGAGGCGCTGATGAAGGCGCTCGCCTCGCTCGAGCTCGACGGCTCGCCGGCCTCGCGCGAGGAGCGCATGGCCGATCCGGTGAAGCTGCGCCAGCGCCTGGCGACGCCGAACTGGGAGCGCCTGTTCGCCGTCTTCGCGGCGCTGCGCCAGGGGTGGACGGTCGAGGAGGTGTCGAGGACGACGTCGATCGACCCCTGGTTCCTGCGCGAGATCGCCGGCATCGTGGCGCTCGAGGCGGAGCTCGACTGCTGGACGCTCGCCACGGTGCCGGTGCCGCTGCTGCGCGACGCCAAGGAGAGCGGCCTGACCGACGTGCGCGTCGCGTCCCTGCTCGACGCGACACCGGCGGCGGTGGCCGGCAAGCGTCGCGCGGCGGGCATCGTGCGCACCTTCAAGCGGGTCGACACCTGCGCCGCCGAATTCCCGGCCGAGACCCCCTACCTCTACTCGACCTTCGGCGCCGAGGACGAGGCCGAGCCGACGGCGAGGAAGAAGGTGATGATCCTCGGCTCCGGCCCCAACCGCATCGGCCAGGGGATCGAGTTCGACTACTGCTGCGTCCACGCCGCCTTCGCGCTGCGCCAGGCCGGCTGCGAAACGATCATGGTCAACTGCAACCCGGAGACCGTGTCGACCGACTACGACACCTCCGACCGCCTCTACTTCGAGCCGCTCACCCTCGAGCACGTGCTCGGCGTCTTCGAACGCGAGCGCCCCGACGGCGTCATCGTCCAGCTCGGCGGCCAGACGCCGCTCAAGCTGGCGCGCGGCCTCGAGGCGCACGGCGTGCCGATCCTCGGCACCTCGCCGGACGCCATCGACCTGGCCGAGGACCGCCGGCGCTTCGGCGCCCTGCTCGCCGAAGAGGGGATCCGCCAGCCCGAGCACGGCACGGCGACGACGCTCGACGAGGCCATCGCCGTGGCGCGCGACCTCGGCTACCCGGTGCTGGTGCGCCCCTCGTACGTGCTCGGCGGGCGCGCCATGGCGGTCTGTCACGACGAGGAGTCGCTGGCCCACTTCATGGAGCTGGCCGCCGAGGTCTCTGACGGCGCGCCGGTGCTGCTCGACCGTTTCCTCGAGGACGCCGTCGAGTTCGACCTCGACCTGGTCGCCGACGGGGAGCGCGCGGTGGTGTGCGGCATCCTGCAGCACATCGAGGAGGCCGGCGTCCACTCGGGCGACTCCGCGGCGGTGCTGCCGCCGCACACGGCGACGCCCGCCGAGCTCGACGAGATGCGCGACATCGCGCGGCGGCTCGCCCTGCGACTCGGCGTGCGCGGCCTGATGAACGTCCAGTTCGCCCGCCACCGCGGCGACCTCTACGTGCTCGAAGTCAATCCGCGCGCTTCGCGCACGGTGCCGTTCATCGCCAAGGCGGTCGGCGTGCCTCTGGTGGCGGTCGCCTCGCGGGTGATGGCCGGCGAGAGCCTCGCCGCGATCGGCTTCACCGCCGAGCCGCCGGTGCCGGCGGTCTTCGTCAAGGCGCCGGTCTTCCCGTTCAAGCGCTTCCCCGGCGTCGACCCGCTGCTCGGCCCGGAGATGAAGTCCACCGGCGAGGTGATGGGGGTCGACGACCGCTTCGGCGCCGCCTTCGCCAAGGCGTGGATCGGCGCCGGCAACGCGCTGCCGCTGTCGGGCGCCGCTTTCCTCTCGGTGCACGACCGCGAGAAGCCGAAGCTGGTGGCGATCGCCACCCGCCTCGCCGAGCTCGGCTTCGAGCTGGTGGCCACCGCCGGCACGGCGGGATTCCTGCGCGAGCAGGGCTTCCTGGTGCGCGACGTGCTCAAGGTGCACGAGGGGCGGCCGAACGTGGTCGACGCGATGATCAACCGCGAGATCCAGCTGGTGATCAACACGCCGCTCGGCCGCGACCCGGCGCTCGACGACGCCTACATCCGGCGCGCCGCGGTGCGCTACCAGATCCCCTGCGTCACCACCCTGACCGGCGCCCGCGCCGCCGTCGAGGGGATCGCCGCCCTGCGCGGCCGCACCCTCGGCGTGCGCTCTCTCCAGGAACTCGCCCGCCCCTGACCCTCCCCCCGTCCGAAAAGGGGACAGGCACCAAATCTCCTAATTCGGGGACAGGCACCGAAACCCCGGAAAAGGGGACAGGCACGGAAACTCCGGTGGTAGCCGGGGGCTCGCCGGGTCGCTCGGCGGCGCCTCGGTCCGGCTCCCCATCGGGGCCTGGAGTCAAAGCCTTCGAAGGGCCAGCACGGCCCCGACGGGGGCCCTCGGACGCTTCGCCGCCACCGCGCGGCCCGGCGACCCCCGGCCGGGAGCCGCCGACTCAGGCCGATCGAGAGACCAGGCCGCTAATTCGGGGACAGGCACCGAAACCCGCAATTCAGGGACAGGCACCAAAGCCCCTGAAAAGGGGACAGGCGACTTTTCTCGAGCCGGGCCGACCCCTGCGACGTGCGCCTTCGTCGTTCGCCGCATCGAACCGGTACGAATGCTCCGACGGACGGAGTCCGGGAACGCCGCTGGCGGCGCGCAGTGGCGAGAGGGGCCCCGGCGAGCCCGGCTGGTTCTTCGCAGGCTTTGACTTCCGGGCGAGCCGGGGAGCCGAGCCCGGAGCGCAGCCAGCGGCGTTCCCGGAGCTCCGGCCGACCCACGACCGTTCCCGTCTCTCGTCTCTGCGCGAAAAGGGGACGGTCAACCAGACTCGCCGCACGCCTCCGCTAGACTGCGCGGCGCGATGAAGCGGGTCGATGCCTACACCGACGGCGCCTGCTCGGGCAATCCCGGGCCGGGCGGCTACGCCGTGATCCTGCGCTGGAACGGCCACGAGCGCGAGCTCTCGCGCGGCTTCCGGCGGACGACGAACAACCGGATGGAGATCCTGGCGGTGATCGCCGCGCTCGAGGCGCTCACCGAGCCGTGCGAGCTGGTGATCCACTCGGACTCGCAGTACGTGGTCCACGCCATCCAGCAGGGCTGGGCGAAGAAGTGGCGCGCCAACGGCTGGATGCGCAATCGCAAGGAGCCGGCGCTCAACCCCGACCTCTGGGAGCGCCTGCTCGACCTGCTCGGGCGCTCCGGGCACAAGGTCCGCTTCGTCTGGGTGCGCGGCCACGACGGCCACGACGAGAACGAGCGCGCCGACCGACTGGCGGTCGCCGCCTGCAGGTCCCCCGACCTCGCGATCGACGAAGGCTACGAACGGGGAGCCTGAAGGCGGCGCCGCCGGCTCGCCTTACTCGGCGACCGTCGTGTGCCACTCCCGCGTGTCGCCGCTCTCGAATCCGTCGAGGAACGAGAGGTTCGACAGCGAGATGTCGTCGTAGAAGACGGACGTTCCGGTGTTGGCGAACAGGTCGACGGCGGCGATGTTGACCGCGCCGCCGGTGGCGCTGATGTGGGTCGACCAGGGACCGGAAAACAGCAGCTGGCCGCCGTAGGTGACCGTCTGGGTGTCGGTGTCGAGGTCGACGACCGCCTTGATCTCCACCCACTGGTCGAAGATCAGAGGCAGCGTCGCGCCGGCGCCGGCGCACGTCCCGCCCACGTCGTCGCGCACCACGCCGCCGGCGGCGTCGGCGCACACCTGGAACGACCAGTTGCCGTTGACGGTCGCCGGATAGGTGTTGAGCAGGATGAAGTAGGACTGCCCGGTGAAGCCGGTCGGGATGTACTGCCAGGCGGTGAAGGTCCAGGTGCCGGAGGTATAGCCGGCGTACTGATGGACGAGGTCGGTGGCGCCCACCACCTCGATCGAGTTCGGGGCGCTGCGTGCCTGAGCGTCGGTGGTCAGTGCGCCGACGGTCGGAACGCCGCCCCAGCCCTCCCAGCCCCCCTGGCCGATCATCTGGCTGCCGGTGGCGTAGGTGTCGATGTGGTCGATCCAGTTCATCGTCACACCGCGCGTGGCCTCGGGGGCCGGCACCGGCCAGGCCGGATCGCTCTTGGCGAGGCCGACATCGGAGGCGCCGGCGGCCAGGGGCAGCGCCAGGGCCAGGGTGCCGCAGGCCAGGACGCGCAGGGAACGGATTCGGGACGTTCGCTTCGTCATCGCATCTCCTCCTCGCTGCGGGACGGCGCGGCGGACCGGCCGTCGGTCGTGGATGCCCGCTCCCGGTCGCCCGTCCCGAAAGCCGGTGCCGCCCGTCGGCGGAGCGACGGGCGCAGGGGCGGGGCGGCCGGAGGGAACAGCGCGATTGCTATCACACTGCGGCGCGCCGGGCTGCGCAACCGGCCGCCCCCCGGCGCGGCCTTGGCGGCGCATGGTACGGTGCGCCGCGCGCGGCCGCGGTCGGCCGCGCCGGAGGCCCCCCGCGGTGACCACGATTCTGCGCCTGTTGCCCGCCGTCCTCGCCGCGCTGCTGCTCGGCGCCCACTTCTTCCGCGCCCGCCTGATGCTCGGCGTCGCCGC
>CAYYIK010000010.1:0-53045 GCA_964471955.1 uncultured Thermoanaerobaculia bacterium
TCCACCTCGCCACCGGCGTGGTGCCGCTGCGCCGCTGGGTGGTCAAGGCGGCCGGAGGTTCGCCGATGATCACCATGGAGGTGATCCAGAAGCACCTCCACAAGTGGGTGCCACGGGCGCTCGAGATGTTCGGCGACGAGCGCGGTGGCGGCACCAACGTCGAGTTCGGCCTCAAGCCGATGAAGAACGCCGAGGCGCAGGAGCAGTATTTCCAGGAGATCGGCAAGGTGGTGCGCGACCTCAACCTGCGCTACCTGCGCGCCCGCATCCCGTCGCTCACCGCGGCCTCCGCCGAGGAGACCCTCGCGAGGATCGAGCGGGACGGCTCGACGGTCGAGGGGGTGCGGCCCGAGGATCTGTTGCGACTGCCCGATGCGCGCTACTTCCGCCGCCGCGGCGTGCCGGCTTTCGCGATGGTCGGCGTCGACGGCGAGGAGTTCACCGACGTGGAGGCCTGGCTGCGCCACCTCGTCACCACTCTGCCGGACGGTTACCGGGCGACGCGCGACTTCCTCGACTACGTCGAGAACATGCGCGCCGTGGCGCGCGGCGAGAAGACCGCCGATCAGGCGCAGAAGCAGATGCCGCAGCTGCGGCGCGTCGGCGGCGTCTGCCCCTGCTCGAAGTCGGTGCGCTGGGTGGCCGAGGAGCAGGTGGAGCTCCCGGCGAACGGCGTCGTTCACGGCGGCTGACCGGCCGATGCCCGCCCGACCGCGAGGACCGCGATGAGCGGCGCGTTCACCTGGCTCGTCCGCCGCGGGCTGCCCCTGGTGCCCAGGCCGCTGGTGCGCCGCGTGGCGATGCGCTACGTGGCCGGCGAGACGCTCGCCGACGCGCTCGCGACGCTCGATCGCCTGGCCGGCGAGGGGGCGATGGCGACCCTCGACCTGCTGGGCGAGGAGGTCACCGAGCGCGACAAGGCGGTCGCCGTCACCGACACCTACGTCGGGATGCTGGCGGCGATCGCCGAACGGGGCGCCGACGCCAACGTCTCGGTCAAACCGACCAGCCTGGGACTGAAGATCGACGAGGCGTTCTGCCACGCCAACATCGAGCGCATCGTCCTCGCCGCGAAGCAGCAGGGCAGCTTCGTGCGCATCGACATGGAGGACGTGTCGACGACCGACGCCACGCTGCGCATCCACCGCGACCTGGCGACCCGCCACGGCCACGTCGGCGTGGTCCTGCAGGCCTACCTGCGTCGCACACTGGCCGACATCGACGCCCTGCCCGATGACGCCAGCGTGCGGCTGTGCAAGGGGATCTACATCGAGTCGCCGCAGCACGCCTACCGCGCCTACGAAACGGTACGCGCCAACTTCCTTCACGCGCTCGAGAAGCTGATCGTGCGCGGCGTCCGGGTCGCCGTCGCCACCCACGACGAGCACCTGGTGTGCGGCGCCCTGGCCCTGCTCGACAGGTACGCCGTGCCGCGCGAGCGCTGCGAGTTCCAGATGCTGCTCGGCGTCACTCCGGACCTGCGGCGCACCCTGATCGGCGCCGGCCACCGGCTGCGCGTCTACGTCCCCTTCGGCCGCGACTGGTACCCCTACTCGACCCGGCGCCTGCGCGAGAACCCGGAGATCGCGCGCCACGTCGTGCGGGCGATGCTGGGCCGGCGCTGAGCGCCGGCCGGACGGCCCCGCGGCGCCCCTTCCGGAACCGGGCGCGCCTCGCTAGGATTGCCGGCGGAGCCCTCCCGGAATGACCGTCGCTGCCGGACCCGAGATCGAGTCGGTCCGTCGCCCCTCGGGCGCCGGATCGATTCTGCTGCTGCAGATCCGCGACCAGGAGGAGGCGGAGCTGCAGGAGCGCCGGTGCTTCCTCGAAATTTCGGGACGGAGTCCGGAGGCGTTCCGCTATCAGAATCTGCTCGCCGAGCCCGAGGTCGATGCGGCGACGCTCGCCGGGGTGGCGGCGATCGTCGTCGGTGGCGCCGGGTCGCACTCGGTAACCGAGGAGCATCCGTTCACGGCGCCGCTCACCCGGCTGCTGCACGAGCAGGTGGCCGCGGGTCGGCCGATCTTCGGCTCCTGCTTCGGCCACCAGTTCCTCGCCAGCGCCCTCGGCGGACGGGTCGAGACCGATCTCGAGCACAGCGAGCTCGGCACCTTCGACCTCGAGCTGACCGCGGCCGGGTCCGCCGATCCGCTCTTCGCCGGTCTGCCGCTCCGCTTTCCCGTGCAGCTCGGGCACAACGACCGGGTGGTCGAACTGCCGCCCGGCGCCGTCGAGCTGGCGCGCACCGCGCGCTGCCCGGTGCAGGCCTTCCGACTGGCCGGCGCGCCGGTCTGGGGCTGCCAGTTCCACGTCGAGCTGACACCCGAGCGGATGATCGAGCGGGCGTCGCTCTACCGCGACGGCTATCTGCCGGACGAGGCGACGCTGACCCGGCTGGCCGGGTCGCTGCGCCCCTCGCCCGAGGCGGCGAGCCTGTTCGCCCGGTTCCTCGACCTGGCCGCCGGCGCGGCCTCCCGGGGGCGCGCGTGAGCCGTCGCGGGCGGGACTCCGACACCCGCGACCCCTCCACCGACGGCCTCTCCGGGACCCACGCCGGGATGACCCGCAGCACCACCGACCGGCCGACGGTCGCCGAGTGGCAGAAGGTGCCGGGCAGCGAGAGCTACTACGACGCCTCGATGATCCTCATCGCCCACCCGGAGAACCGCCGTCTCGGCTTCCGGTTGACCCTCTCGCCCGGCGGGACGATCGAGATCGGGCGCTCGAGCGCCGCCCAGCTGAGTCTGCCGGAGGTCCCCTCGCTGTCGCGCCTGCACGCCCGCCTGCGCTATCTCGGCGGCGTGGTCACCATCGAGGACCTCGGCAGCCGCAACGGAACGTTCGTCAACGAGCGCGCGGTCAAGGGGGTCGTCGAGCTGCACAGCGGCGACCGCTTCCAGGTCGGGTCGGTCCACTTCAAGTTTCTGCACGAGCGCGACGTCGAGCACGCCTATCACGAGGCGATCTACGAGATGGTCATGCGGGACGGCCTGACCGAGATCTACAACCGGCGCAAGTTCCAGGAGGAGGGGCGGCGGGAGCTGGCGCGCGCCCAGCGCCACGTCCGCCCGCTGACCCTGCTGCTGTTCGACATCGATCACTTCAAGTCGGTCAACGACACCCACGGCCACCTCTGCGGCGACGCGGTGCTCAAGCAGCTGGCCACCCGGGTCGCGGGCCTGCTGCGACCCGAGCAGATCTTCGCCCGCATCGGCGGCGAGGAGTTCGGCGTGCTCTGCCCCGAAACCGACCTCGAAGGCGGGGTGGCGCTGGCCGGCAAGCTGCGCGAGCTGTTCGCCGGCGCGCCGTTCGACTGCGCCGGCACGCCGGTGCGGATCTCCTGCTCCTTCGGCGTCGCCCAGGCGACCCCCGGAATGCGCCGCTTCGACGACCTGATCGCCACCGCCGACCGCGGTCTCTACCGGGCCAAGGAGGGGGGGCGCGATCGCGTCGAGATCGGCTCCGTCGCGGCCGAGGAGGCGCCCGGCGCCGGCGCCGAATAGAATGCCGGCGTGACCTCCACGCGCCTGCAGTACAACTGCTCGAACTGTCCCGCCTACTGCTGCAGCTACGACCACATCGAGGTCACCGACCGGGACCTCGAGCGGCTGGCGAAGCACTTCGAACTGTCCACGGAGGTGGCCGGCAAGCGCTTCACCCGCAAGGTGAAGGTGGACGGCAAGCCGCTGCGCATCCTGCGCCACGCCCCGGACGAGCACTTCGGCACTGCCTGTCGATTCCTCGACCGCGAGACGCGCGGCTGCACGATCTACCAGGCGCGACCCGCGATCTGCCGCGCCTACCCGGGCACCGGCCGCTGCGGCTTCTACGATTTCCTGTGCTCGGAACGTCGCAGCCAGGACGATCCGGAGTACGTGCCGTCCTTCACGCGCGGCTGAGGGGCGGGGGAGAGGGCGCGTGCTGAGGAGCCTTCACGTCCGCAACCTCGCCGTCCTCGCCGGGGGGCAGGTCGAGCTGGGGGACGGGTTCAACGTCCTGACCGGGGAGACCGGCGCCGGCAAGTCGCTGGTCGTCGACTCGCTGGCGCTGCTGGGGGGGGCGCGCGCCGACGCCGAGCTGGTGCGCGAGGGGACCGAGGCGATGACGGTGACCGGCGTCTTCGACCGCACGCCGGAGATCGGCCGGCGGCTCGCCGCGGCCGGCATCGAGCTCGAGCCGGGCGACGACGAGCTGGTCGTGCGGCGCGAGATCGGCCGCGCCGGCCGCAACCGCGTCTTCCTCAACGACCAGCCGGCGACGCTGCGCCTGCTGCAGGAGCTGGCGCCGTCGCTGCTGCGCATTCACGGGCAGCGCGAAGAGATGGGGCTCGCGGACCCGGAGCTGCAGCGCGCCTGGCTCGACCGCGCCGGCGGCGAGGAGGGGAGCCGGTTGCTCGGCGAGACGCGCGCCCGTTACGAGACCTGGCGCGAGCTCGACGCCCGGATGGCCCGGTCGACCGGCGACGATCGGCTCCGTCTCGAACGGATCGACCTGCTGCGCTTCCAGCTCGCAGAGCTCGACGAGGTCCGTCCCGAGGCGGGCGAGGACGAACGGCTGCGCCGCGAACGCGACGGACTGCGCCACCGGGACGCCACGCTGCGCGCCCTCGGCGCGGCCCACGCGACGCTGGTCGAGGACGAAGGGGCGGCGGCCGACCGCCTGGCCCAGGCGCGCCACGAACTGGCCGCGGTGGCGGCGTGGGACGAGATCGCCGCCGCGGCCCTCGGCGAGCTCGACGAGCTGGCGGCGCGCACCGCCGAGTGCGGCCGCCAGGTCGCCGCGCGGCTGGCCGACTTCGACGGCGAGCCGGGCCGCCTCGACGCGGTCGAGGAGCGCCTGGCGGTCCTCGAGCGGCTGTTGCGCAAGTACGGCGGCTCGGCGGCCGATCTGGTCGAGCGCCGGTCGCGCATGGCCGCCGAGCTGGCGGCGATCGAAGGGGACGCCGAGAACCTCGAAGCGCTCGAGGGCGAGCGCGCCGCGGCGCTCGCCGCCTACCGGGAGGCGGCGTTGCGCCTCTCGGTGGCGCGCGCGGCGTGGGGGGCGGGCCTGGCCGAGCGACTCGAGCGCGAGCTGGGCGATCTGGCGCTCAAGGGGACGCGCTTCGCCGTCGCCTGCGACCGCGCCCCGCGCGCCGGCAGCCCGCTGGTACTCGATGGCGCGCCGGTCGACTTCGGTCCGGCGGGCTTCGACAGCGTCTCCTTCCTCTTCGCCCCGAATCCGGGCGAGCCGCTGGCACCGATCGCCCGCACCGCCTCGGGGGGAGAGCTGGCGCGCGTCTCGCTCGCCCTGCAGCTGGCCGCGCGCGGCGACGAGGCGACCGACAGCCCGACGCTGGTCTTCGACGAGGCCGACGTCGGTCTCGGCGGCGCCCAGGGGGCGGCGCTGGGGCGCAAGCTGCGCCGGCTGGCGCGTGGCGGACAGATCCTCGCCGTGACGCATCTCGCCCAGGTGGCGAGCTTCGCCGACCGCCATCACAAGGTCGCCAAGCGGGTGCGCGCCGGCCGCACCTGGGCCGAGGTGACCACCCTCGACGCCGGCGAGCGCGTCGCCGAGGTGGCGCGGATGATCTCCGGCCACAAAGTCACCCCCGTCTCGCTCGAACATGCCGGCGAGCTGCTCGCCGCCGCCGGCCGGGAGGCCCGATGAACGCCACGCCGGCCGCGACCGTGCCGCGCTGGCGCTTCGGCGACGACCCGGCGCCGCTCGGCGCCGCGCTCGACCGCGGCGCCGTGCTGGCGATCCCGACCGAGTCGAGCTACGGACTCGCCGCCGATCCGCGCTCGCGCGCCGGAGTCGACGCCATCCTGCTCCTCAAAGGGGAAGGAGCGCGCGGCGCCAGGCCGCTGCCGGTGGTCACGGCGCGGATCGAACACCTGCTGCCCCTCGGCGTCGCCGCCGGCGACCCGGCGCTCGCCTGGGCCGCGCCGCGCTGGCCGGCGGCGCTCAGCGTCGTGATCCCCCTGGCCGGCGGACCGATCGCGGCCTCGCTCGGCGAGCCGACCCTCGCCGTCCGTATCCCCGCCCACGCCGGCCTGCGCGATCTGCTCGCCGCCCTCGGCCGTCCGCTCACCGCGACCTCCGCCAACCGCTCCGGCGAGCCGCCGCACCTCACCCCCGCCCCGCTCGCCGCCTGGCTGGAGGCGGAGCTCGCCGGAGCGGGCGACGACACGGCTGCGAGCGAGCCCGCAAGCGCGCCGCGCCTCGAGCTCATCCTGGTGGACGGCGGCGAGCTGCCCGGAGGTCCCCCCTCGACCCTCGTCGCACTCGAAGCGGGCGAGCCGCGCATCCTGCGTCCGGGGAGGTACGACCTTGCCTGACCGCACCCCCACTCGCAACTCGAGCAGGGTCGGCCCCGCACTCGCCACCCAACGCCTCGCCCGCCAATCCCGCCCCTCATGGGAGCTTTTGCCTTGACCCGCACCCCCACTCGCAACTCGAGCAGGGTCGGCCCCGCACTCGCCACCCGACGCCTCGCCCGCCCCTCCCTCCCCTTCATGGCAGCCTTTGCCTTGTCTTTCTGCCTCTGCTTTTCAACAGAAGGCTTGGTCTTTGCTTTTGCTACAGCCTCCGCACCCCTCGAAACACCGATCCTGCCGGTGGCGGAGGTGCGCGCCGGCCAGCGCGGCCACGGCGAGAGCGTCTTCGCCGGCACGGCGCGCGAGCGCTTCGAGGTGGAGATCCTCGGCGTGCTGCGCCAGATGTCTCCCGGCAGCGACGCGATCCTGGCGCGCCTGTCCGGCCGCGGCCTCGAGCGCACCGGCGTCATCGCCGGGATGAGCGGCAGTCCGGTGTGGATCGACGGCCGGCTGGTCGGCGCGGTCGCTTTCGCGTGGCCGTTCGCCAGCGAGGCGATCGCCGGCATCACGCCGATCGAGCAGATGCGCGGCATCGAGCAGGCCGCGCCGTGGCCGGCGGCGGCCCGGCCCGCGGCCTCGCTGGCCGCCCTGGCCGAACGCCGGCTGCCCGACGACCTGCTGGCGCGCGCCGCGGCGCGGCTGCTGCCGGGCGGCGACGGAGCCGGCCGCGGTGCCGTCGTCTGGTCGGCGACCGGCCTGCCGGCGGCGGGGCTCGAACGGTTGCGTGCCCTGGTGCCGACGCTCGGCGCCGTGGCGAGCGGACGCGCCGAAGGGATCCCTGGCGAACTCGAGGGGGGCAGCTCCGTGGCCGCCATCTTCATCGACGGCGACCTGCGCCTGGCGGCGACCGGCACGGTCACCGAGCGCTCGGGCAACCGGATCCTCGCCTTCGGCCACCCGGTGGCAGGGCTCGGCGAGATGTCGCTGCCGCTGGCGCCGGCAGAGGTCGTCACCGTGCTGCCGAGCCTCTACAGCTCGTTCAAGCTGGCCAACAGCGGGCCGGTGATCGGCGAGTTCGTCCGCGATCACGCCGCCGGAACGCTCGGCCGTCTCGGCACGGTGCCGCGCCAGGTGCCGCTCGCGGTCCGCATCGATGCGCCGCGGCCGCGCGAGTTCCACCTCCGCCTGGCGCGGGTGCCGAGTCTGCTGCCCCTGCTGGCCGCCATCGGCAGCCTCGGCGCGCTCGACGCCACGGTGGCGAGCGGCGGCACCGAAGGGGTCGACCTCGAGCTGCTCGCCGGCCTCGGGAGCGAAGGGGAGCTCGAGCTGCGGCAGAGTTTCGACGGGCCGGGCGCGGCGACGGGCGCCGTCTCGTGGATCTACGCGGTGCTCGACTATCTCGCCGCCAACGAGCTCGCCGAAGTCGACATCGAGCGGATCTCGGTCGTCCTGCGCCCGCACGCACGGCCGCGCGCCGCGGCGCTGGTCGGCGCTCACCCGGCCCGCTCGCGCCTGGCACCGGGCGAGCGACTCGATCTGTTCGTCGACCTGCGCCCGCATCAGGGAGAGACCGAGCGACGCGAGCTCTCGCTCGCCATCCCGCACGACCTGCCGGCGGGGCGCTACACGCTGCTGATCGGTGACGGGGTGAGCACCGACTCGGCCCGATTCGGCCTCGCTCCGGTGGCTCCGGTGACCTTCGCGCAGGCCCGCGAGCTGCTCGCCTCGCTCGGCAGCACCAGCGAACTGGTCGTCCTCGGCGTGCAGAGCGGCCGCGGCCTCGCGGTGGCGGGGGAGATCCTGCCGCGCCTGCCGGCTTCGGCGCGCGAGATCTGGGGTGTTGCGGGGGGCGGCGGCACGCGGCCGCTGCGCCTCGCTGTCGTGCAGCGACTGCGCTTCGCCGAACCGCGCCCGCTCGCCGGACTGGTGCGGGTCGACGTCGAGATCCGGCGGCCCGAGCCGTCGACCGGCGACACGGCCACCGCGGCGCCGCCAGGCGGCGAGGCGGCGGAAGCCGGCGCCAGGCCGGCGGCCGGCACGGCGACCAGTAAAGGCGGGCCGGGTGGCTCGCGGAAGGAGTGAGGATGCGCATCGGAGTCGTCACGGCCCTCGCCGGGCTGCTTGTCGCCGCCGGCCCGCTGGCGGCGGCGTCGAGCCGGATCTTCGCGACCCGGACCCCGGCCGCCTTTCAGCAGGGCACCCTCGAGAACGTCTCGCTCGACGCCCACGGCGTGCTGGCGCTCGCCGACGTCGCCGATCGCGTCGCCGCGGTAGCCGAGCCGTTCGCCTTCTCGTTCGCCCGTCTGCCCGACGGCTGGGCGGTCGGCACCGGCAACGAGGGGAAGGTGCTGCACGTGGCGGCGGACGGCACGGTGACGCCGCTGTTCGACGCCGCCGAGCCCGTGGTCTTCGCGCTGTGGGCCGATCCGGACGGCACGCTGTTCGCCGGCACCTCGCCCGACGGCAAGGTCTACCGGATCGCCGACGGCAGGGCGGAGATCTGGTTCGAGCCGGGCGAGACCTACATCTGGGCGATCGCGCGCGGCGGCGACGGGGCGCTCTGGGTGGCCACCGGCACCGAGGGGCGGCTCTGGCGAGTGACCGGCAAGGGGAGCGGTGCCATCGCGTTCGACGGCGAGGAGACCCACCTGCGCAGCCTGCTGCCGCTGCCCGGCGGCGACCTGCTGATCGGCACGGCACCGTCGGGACTGACTCTGCGGCGCGATGCCCGCGGCGAGATGCGCACGATCCACGACTCCGGGCTGTCGGAAGTGGTGGCCTTCGCGCCGGGGGCGGACGGCGCGATCTGGGCCGCGGTTCTCGCCTCCGAGTCGAGCTTCCTCGATGCGGCGCCGAAGGCGCCGGCCGCGGCGAAGGAGGCGGCGGAGAGTGGGGAGGAGGGGGCGGTCGTGGTCGTCGTCGAGGGCGAGGCGGAGGCGGCGGGGGCGACCACCGGTTCGCGCGCCGCCGGCGCCCGCGGGGCGCGCAGCGAGCTGCTGCGGCTGCTGCCCGGCGGCTCCGTCGAAGCGGTCTGGAGCTCGTCGGACGAGACGATCTTCTCGCTGCTCGGCGAGCCCGACGGCGCGCGGCTCTGGGTCGGCACCGGCCTCGAGGGGAAGCTCTACGTGGTCGAAGGTGAGCGGCTGCGCCTCGAGAAGGACCTGGAGGAGCGGCAGATCGTCGGCCTGGTCCCCGGCGAGGCGGGCCCGGCGCTGCTGACCACCAACGCCGCGGTGGTCTGGCGATTCACCGGCGGGCGTGAGCGCTCGGGCACGTACACCAGCGCGGCGCTCGACGCCGGCCAGACGTCCCGCTTCGGCGTCTTCCGCTGGCGCGGGGAGCAGCCGACGGGCAGCGGCGTGCGTCTCGCCTTCCGCTCCGGCAACTCGGCCGAGCCCGATCGCACCTGGTCGGCCTGGACGGCGGAGGTCGCGGGTGAAGAGGTACCGCTGGCCGCCGTGCCCCCCGCCCGCTACGTGCAGTACCGGATCACTCTGGCCGGCGGCGGCGCTTCGCCGCGCGTCGCCGAGACCGAGCTCTCCTACCGGCAACAGAACCTGCGGCCGGTGATCGAGCGCTTCGCGGTGATGGATCCCGGGCAGATTCCGGTGCCCACCGGCTTCAATCCGGCCGACCAGGTGTACGAGCCGGCCAGCCCCAACCGCGAGGGGATCTTCACCACCCTCGAGCCGTCGCTCGGCCGCGAGGAGCGGACCAAGACGGTCTGGCGCAAGGGGTGGCGGACGCTGCGCTGGAAGGTCTCCGACCCGAACGGCGACGCGGTGCGCGCGCGCCTCGAGGTGCGGCGCGAGGGGAGCGAGGCGTGGTTCGAGATGGCGGATGACCTCGCCGCCGACCTCTGGTCGTTCGACGCCACGGTGCTGCCCGACGGACTCTGGCGCTTCCGCCTCACCGTCACCGACGCGGCGGTGAACGAGCCGCGGACGGAGCTCGCGGCGAGCGAGATCTCCGAGCCGGTAACGGTCGACCACGCGCCACCCGAGCTGCGCGCGGCACGGCGCGATGCGGGCGGGGCCCGGCTGTCGGTGTACGATCCGCTGAGCCCCCTGCGCGCGGCGGAGATCTCCATCGACGGCGGGCCGTGGAAGCCGCTCGCGGCGGCGGACGGGCTGGTCGACGGACGAACGGAGGAGCTGGTCGTGAACGAGATTCCCGCGCAGGCCCGGATGGTGCTCGTCCGGCTCGGCGACGCCGCCTTCAACGACCGCACCTTCGACCTGCTGCGGGAGCTCGGGCGATGAGAAAGCGTATCGCCGTCTATCCGGGCTCCTTCGACCCCATCCACCACGGCCACCTCGATCTGGTGGCGCGCTGCCGGCCGATCTTCGACGAGGTGGTCGTCGCGGTGCTGGGCAACGACGAGAAGCGGCCGATGTTCAGCGTCGCCGAGCGGGTGGCGATGATCGAAGAGCAGGTCGGCGAGCCCGGCTTCTGCCGGGTGGAGAGCTTCTCGGGACTGCTGGTCGACTACCTCGACCGGATCGGCGCCACGACGATCATCCGCGGCCTGCGCGCGGTCTCCGACTTCGAGTACGAGTTCCAGATGGCGCTGATGAATCGCCACCTCAATCCGCGCGTCGAGACGGTCTTCATGATGCCGCGCCAGGACTACAGCTACCTGTCGAGCCGCCTGGTCAAGGAGGTCTTCCGCCTGGGGGGCAACGTCGAGGGCCTGGTGCCGCCGCCGGTGATCGCGGCGATGTCGGCACGCCGGGCGGCCGATCGGGCCGGCGGCGGGGAGGGCGCCGGGCGATGAGCCTCGCCGAGTTCGTCCGCGCCATGCCGAAGGTGGAGCTCCACGTCCACCTCGAGGGGGCAATGGCGCCGCGCACGCTGCTCGAGCTGGCGCGCCGGCGGCGAGTCTCGCTGCCCGCCGACGACGTGGCGGGACTGCGCGAGTGGTTCCGCTTCCGCGACTTCGACCACTTCGTCCAGGTCTACCTCGCCTGCTCGGCGGTGCTGCGGGACCCGGAAGACTTCGCCCTGCTGGTCTCCGAGTTCGCCGCCGACCAGGAGCGCGAGAACATCCGCTATTCGGAGATCCACTTCACCATCGGCACCCACTGGCAGAACGGTCTGCCGATCGACGAGATCCTCGAGGCGATGGAGGAGGCGATCCGCGGCGCCGAGCGCCAGCGCGGCGTCGTGCTGCGTCTGATCCCCGATATCGTGCGCGACGTCGGCTCCGCCACCGCCGACCCGACGCTCGAGTGGGCGATCGAGGGCTACCGCAGGGGGATCGTGGTGGCGCTCGGGCTGACCGGCCGCGAGGCCATCTGCCCGAGCGAGCCGTTCGCCGGCCACTTCGAGGAGGCCCGCCGCCACGGCCTGCACGGCGTGGCGCACGCCGGCGAGCACGCCGGCCCGGCCTCGGTCCTGGCGGTACTCGACGCCTGCGGTGCCGAGCGGATCGGCCACGGAGTGCGGGCGATCGAGGACGCCGGCCTGATCGAGCGGCTGCGCGTCGGGCGCACGCCGCTCGAGGTCTGTCCGACCTCGAATCTGCTGCTCGGCGTCGCCCCCGACCTCGCTGCCCACCCTTTCGAGCGTCTGCGTCGCGCCGGCCTCGAACTGTCGGTCAACACCGACGACCCGGCGCTCTTCGACACGACCCTGTCGCGCGAGTACCTGCGCCTCGCCGAAGCCCACGACTACTCCCCCGAGGTTCTCGCCGGTCTGGCGCTCGCTGCGGTCGATCACAGCTTCCTGCCGGCGGCCGGGAAGGCCGCCCTCGCCACCGCGATGCGCGAGGAGATCGCCACGCTCGCCGAGCGCCACCTCGGACAGCCGCTGGCGGTCTGAAGCGGCGCGACGGGCACGGCCGGTGAGCTCGCGTCCGGAAGGCAGCGCGGCGGCTACCGGCGCGCCGGAGGAGGAACGGTGAAGATCGAGAGGCGGGCGATCGACGAGGTGGCCGCGCCATTTCCGGTCTATCCGCGCCTCGCCGGGGAGCTGCTCGCCGCGGGCGCGGCCCCGGACGCCGATGGCGCCGCGACGGTGGCGCACGGGCTCGGAGCGCTCGCGGCGTACGCCTACGCGGACACCGCCACGGTGGCGATGGTGATGGGGCGGTTGGGGCTGGCGGGAGGCGGATGCGTGCGGATCGAGCAGGCGGTCGACGCGATGTTCGTCTTCTCGACCGCTTACCTGGTGCAGAGCCGCTGTGGCCGGGTGGTGCTTCTCGGCTACCGCGGCACCGAGCCGACCAACCTCGCCAACTGGCTGGGGGATGCCGACGTCGGTCCCGAGGAGATGCCGGTGGGCAACGCGCGCCTGCCGGTGCACGCCGGATTCCGGCGCAACATGCGGGCAACCCGCTGGAGCGTGCTCGAGGAGCTTGCGCACGCCCTCGCCGGGCGCTCGCTCGCCGACCCGGAGCGGCCGGTTCCGCACCCGCTCGAAGCGCTCTTGATCGGCGGCCACAGCCTGGGCGGCGCCATGGCGGTGCTCTTTGCCCTCTCGCTCGCCGGGCGGCCGGAGCACCGCGCGCTGGTCGACCGGCTGCGCGCCCTCCACACCTTCGGCCAGCCGCTCGCCACCGCGGGCGAGCTGCCCGCCGAGGCGCGCGAGGTCGAGGCGCGAATCGTCCGCCATGTCCGCCCGCGCGACCTGATCCCGGCCCTGCCGGCGGCGTCCTGGGGGCGGTTCACCCACATCGGCCGCGAGGTCCGCTGGGAGGCGGGGGCGTGGCGCCCCTCCGCGGTGCCGGTGCGACAGCTGGCCAGCATCCGCGAAGTGCCGCGTTCGCTGCTCGCCCTGTTCGGCACCGCGCGCAGCCGCGACGCGGCCCGCTACTCCCTGGTCGAGCACGGGCCGCACCACTACCTGGCGGCGCTGCGCCCGCCCGGCCGCGTCAGCGAGCTGGGCGACTTCGACTGAGCCGGCCGCCGCCGAGGCGCGCGGCGAGCTTCCAGAGTTCGCGCACCACCAGCACGCTGCTCGCCGCCGCGGTGCAGGCGAGCCAGTCGCCGGCCGAGAGCGGCATGGTGCCGAAGGCGTGCCGCATCGGCGGCAGGTAGAGCACCAGCGCCTGGAGCGCGAGCGAGATCGCCACGGCGCCCTGCATCCAGGGGTTCGAGAAGGGGCGAACGAAGGCGCTGACCTCTCCCGACCGCGCGTTGAAGACGTTGAACAGCTGCGCGAGCACCAGGGTGGTGAAGGCCATCGACTGCCCGTAGGCGAGCGTGCCGCTGCCGGCGACGAAGCCGCCGGGCAGGCTGGCGTCGAGCACGAAAAGGGTGGCGGCGGCCATGGTCGCGCCGACGCCGGCGATCCCCCGCCACATGCGGGGGGTGACCGCCGGCTCGGCGGCCGAGCGCGGCGGGCGGCGCATCAGGTCGGCGGCCGGCGGATCGACGCCGAGGGCGAGCGCCGGCGCGCCGTCGGTCACCAGGTTGATCCAGAGCACCTGGGTCGCCAGCAGCGGCAGCACCACCTTGCCCTCGGCGGTCGGCAGCCCGAGCCGCTCCGCCAGAAGCACGCCGAAGAACATCGTCATGACCTCGCCGGTGTTCGACGAGAGCAGGAAGCGCAGGAACTTGCGGATGTTGTCGAAGATCGCCCGTCCCTCTTCGACCGCGGCGACAAGGGTGGCGAAGTTGTCGTCGGCCAGCACCAGATCGGCGGCCTGGCGGGAGACGTCGGTGCCGGTGATCCCCATGGCGACGCCGATGTCGGCCTTCTTGAGCGCCGGCGCGTCGTTGACCCCGTCGCCGGTCATCGCCACAACGGCGCCGGAGCGTTGCAGCGCGGCGACGATGCGCAGCTTGTGGACCGGGTCGACGCGCGCGAAGACCCGGGTGTGCGTCAGCGCCCGGTCGAGCTCGGCCTCGGTCATCCGCGTCAGCTCGGCGCCGGTCAGGACCCGCTCGTCCTCGGCGATACCGAGCTCGCGCGCGACGACCGAGGCGGTGCGTGGGTGGTCCCCGGTGATCAGCAGCGGGCGGAGACCGGCGGCGAGCGCCCGCGCCACCGATTCCGCCGCCTCTTCGCGCGGCGGGTCGATCATGCCGATCAGGCCGGCGAAGACCAGCTCGCGCTCGAGCTGCGGTCCCGAGGGCTCGCCGCCCGGCTCGGGCCCGGTGCCGACCCGATGGAAGGCGACGCCGAGGGTGCGCAGAGCCGCCTCGGCCAGCGCCTCGGCGTCGGCGAGGATCGCCTGGCGCCGCGCCGCGCTGAGCGGCCGCGGAGCGTCGCCGACCATCTCGTGGGTGCACAGCGTCAGCAGGACGTCGGGCGCCCCCTTGCTGCAGACGACGAGATGGCCGCCATCCCGGATGTCGCGGTGGACGGTGGTCATCAGCTTGCGCTCGGAGGAGAAGGGGACCTCGGCGACCCGGGGCAGGCGCTCGCCGAGGTCCTCCTCGACCAGGCCGGCCTTGCGAGCGGCCACCAGCAGGGCTCCTTCGGTCGGATCCCCCTGCACCCGCCAGGCGCCGTCGCGTTCGACCAGCCGGGCGTTGCTGGCCAGGTCAGCCGCGGCCAGCGCGCCTTCGAGCTCGCGGCGCAGCGCCCCCTCGACCGGGCCGCCGTCCTCGCGGCGGACCTCGCCGCACGGCGTCCAGCCGGTGCCGCCGAAGCTCACCCGCCCGCTCGCCGTGACCACCCGGCGAACCGTCATTTCGTTGCGCGTCAGGGTTCCGGTCTTGTCGGAGGCGACGACGCTCGCCGCGCCGAGCGTCTCGACCGCGGCGAGGTGGCGGACGATCGCCCGCCGCCGGGCGAGGCGCTGGACGCCGATCGCCAGCACCGCCGTGACTACCGCCGGCAGCCCCTCGGGGACCGCGGCGACGGCGAGCGCGACGCCGAGGATGAGAACATCGAGCAGCGCCGCAGTGCTGCGCACGTGGGCGACCAGAACGATCGTCGCGCTCATCGCGACGGCGAGCACCAGCACGGCGGCGCCGAGCAGGCGGCCGAGCCTCGCCAGCTCGCGCTGCAGCGGGGTGGGCTCGTCGCGGGTCTCGCCGAGCAGTCCGGCGATGCGGCCGACTTCGGTGGCCATGCCGGTCGCCGTGACCAGGGCGCGTCCGTGCCCGCACGTCACGGCGGTGCCGCTCCACACCATGTTGTGACGATCGCCGAGGGAGGCCGGACCCGGCAGCGGATCGACCGCCTTGGCGACCGGCAGGCTCTCGCCGGTGAGCGCCGCCTCGGCCGTCTGCAGCGCCACCGCCTCGAACAGTCGGGCGTCGGCAGGGACGGTGTCCCCCTCCTCGAGCAGCAGCAGGTCGCCGGAGACGAGGTCGGCCGCGGGGATCCGGCGAACCTCGCCGCCGCGAACGACCTGCGCCTCGTCCGCCGAGAGCTTCTCGAGCTCCGCCAGAGCCGCCTCCGCGCGGCGCTCCTGGACGAAGCCGAGGGTGGCGTTGAACAGCACCACGGCGAAGATGGCGAACGCCTCGAATGGGAGCGCCGTTTCGCGCTCGAGAGCCCACAGGGCGAGGGAGATGGCGGTGGCGACGAGCAGCAGGACGACGAGCAGGTCGCGAAACTGGGCGAGGAAGCGGAGCCAGCCGGGTACCGGGGGTCTGCCGACCAGCTCGTTGCGGCCGCCGCGCGCCAGCCGTGCGGCGGCCTCCGATTCGCTCAGGCCGTGCTCGAGGTCGGCGCCGAAAGCGGCGGCGACCTCGGCGATCGCCAGCTCGTGCGGGCCGCGCGGCGGCCCGGGCTCCCTCGTCGACAAGGCACGCTCCCGGCGGCCAGTCTACGCCCGGCCCTCCGGCGTCGCCCCGACCCGCGGCGCGGTCAGCGCAGCTCGAACACGACGGTGAGCTGGTAGCGCACGGCGAGCGGCCGGCCCTGCCGGCGCGCCGGCGCGAAGCGCCACCCCTCGACCGCCCGCAGGGCGCTCTCGGTCAGCCCCCAGGGGAGGCCCTGAAGGGCACGGGCCTCGATGACCCGGCCGTCGCGGTCGATGATCGCCTCGACGACGACCACCCCCTCGGCGCGCACGCGGCGCGCCATCTCGGTGTAGACGGGCGGCGCGCCGGAGAGGCGGACCGGAGCCTCGATCCCGGGGCCGAAGTCGGTGACCGCTTCCGGCAGGACGGGGGGCGCGGCGGGAAGGGGGAGCTCGTCGAGCGGCGCCACGCGCTCCGGCCGCGCCGGCAGCTCGACCGGCAGCGGGGCGAGGGGGCGTACCAGCGGCAGCGGGTCCGGCAGGTCGGGGACCGGGATCGTCCGGCTCGCCACGCGCGGCGGCGCTTCGGGAGTCGCCGGGGGCGGCTCGGGGGGTTGCGGCGGGCGCACCAGCGGGGTTGGCGCGAGACGGAACGGATCGAGGCGCAGGACGCGCGGCGGCAGCGCCTCGGGGGCGATGAGCGGCAGGGAGAGCAGGGCGATGTGGACTCCGGCCGCCACGCCGAGCCCGCGCCGGAGGAGCCGGCGATGGCGAACCTCCTCGCGCTCGTCGAGCCAGGGCAGGATCGCGGCCAGGTTCTCGCCGCGGGGGACGCTCGCGTTCGCTTCGCGCATCGCCGCCTCCCTTCCAGATCGTCTTCCGGTTCCGTCGTCGGCCGCTCCGGCCGACTGCCGAACCGGCCGCTGTCCGGCCGCTCCTGCAAGTCCGGGACCGGACGGCCCACCCGGTGAGACCCCTGGCCGCAAGGGGCGGAAACCGGCCGCCGGCCGATAGCATGCGCGCTCGACCGCTGGAACGTGAACCCGACAGGAGGAGGGGAGAGATGCGCCGAGTGCTGATCGCGTTGGGGGTGGTGCTGGGGCTGGCCGGGCTGGCGAGCGTCGTTCGGGAGGCGGAGGCGCAGCAGGTCATCGCGGGGGAGACGATCCGTACCGTGCTCAGCCAGCGCCTCGCCAAGCCGGTGACGCTGCAGCTCGACTCGGGTGAGGAGCTCACCGGCCTGGTGCGTTCGGTGGGCGACCGGGTGGTCCAGCTCGAGAAGCTGGCGGGCAGGGAGTTCTACGACACCTACGTCGACCTCGAGGAGGTCGCGGCGGTGATCGTGCGGGCGCGCTGAGGCGCCGCACGGGCGCCCCGGCCCGGATCCGCCACCGATCCGGGCCCGGAGCGCGGCGCGTCTCAGTCCCCGGCGAGGGCCGCGAGCGCGGCCAGGCGGCGGGCTTCGAACTCGTCGCCCGGCTTCCAGGCCGGCAGGGGGTCGGCGTCGGCGATCACCCGGCCGCAGGTGAAGGCGAGCCGGGTGTCCTCGACCAGCCCGGAGAAGTCCCACTCATCGGAGAATTCGTCGCACGGCTGGTGGTAGCAGGTCGACTCGTACTTCTCCTGCAGCCGCTTGCCGTACTCGGGATCGCGGCCGACGAACTGCTTGCCGCCGTCGAGGTAGAGGGCCGGAACGCCGATGCGCGCGAAGCTGAACTGGTCGGAGCGGTAGAAGAAGCCGCGATCGGGCAGGGTGTCGCCGACGACCCGCCGCCCCTGCGCCGCCGCCGCGGCTTCGATCACCGCGTCGAGCGACGACTTGCCGTAGCCGATGTAGGTGATGTCGGCGGTGCGGCCGAAGACGTTGCCGGCGTCGAGGTTGATGTTGGCGGCGATGCGGCCGGGCGGGAAGGTCGGATGCTCGGCGTACCAGCGCGAACCGAGCAACCCCTGCTCCTCGGCGGCGACGAAGGCGAAGAGGATCGAGCGCCGCGGCCGCTCGGGCAGTGCCGTGAAGGCGCGGGCGAGGGCGAGCAGCTGCGCGCAGCCGGTGGCGTTGTCGATCGCCCCGTTGTGGATCGAGTCCCCCTCGGCGTCCGCTTCGCCGATGCCGAGGTGGTCGTGGTGCGAGCTGTAGATCACCACCTCTCTGCCCAGCTCCGGATCGCTCCCCGGCAGCAGGCCGAGGACGTTGCCGGTCTCGACCTGGCGCACGGCGGCTTCGATGTCGATCGAAGTGCGCAGGCCGAGCGGCCGCGGGCGGAAGTCGCGCGAGCGCGCCGCGGCGACCAGGGCGTCGAGATCGTGGCCGGCGGCGGCGAGCAGGCGCCGGGTCGCCGCCTCGGTCGTCCAGGCCTTGACCTGGAGGCGCGCCTCGCCGGCGTCGGGCAGCTCGAACTGCTCGCCGCTCCACGAGCTCTGCACCACCTGCCAGGGGTAGCCGGCCGACGGCACGGTGTGGAGGATGATGACGCCCGCCGCACCCTGGCGCGCCGCGCTCTCGTACTTGTACGACCAGCGGCCGTAGTAGAGGCGGGTGTTGCCGGCGAACAGCTGCGGATCCCAGTCGGGATCGTTGTTGAGCATCAGCAGGACCTTGCCGCGCACGTCGGTGCCCTTGAAGTCGTCCCACCCGTACTCGGGCGCCTGGATGCCGTAGCCGACGAAGACCACCTCGGCGTCGTCGAGACGGGCCGCGGACGACTGCAGGCCGCTGCCGGCGATGAACTCCTCGTGCGTCGCCAGGGTCACTTCGCCCGAGGCGGAGTGGAAGGTCCAGGTCGCCGGCGGCGAGGAGGTGATGCCGACCATGGCGAAGCGCTGCTGGAATCCGCCGTCCTCGGCCCCCCCCTGGTAGCCGAGCGACTCGAGCTGGCTGGCCAGATAGGCGCGCGTCAGCTCGTCGCCGCGGCTGCCCGGGGCGCGCCCCTCGAAGAGATCGGAGGCGAGCAGCCGGGTCGGTGCGGCGAGCGCCGCCTCGGTGATCAGAGCCGCCGCCGGGTCGACGGCCGGCGGGCCGGCGGGGGCGGCGGGGAGCGGCGTCGCGGCGAGGGCGACGGCCGCCAGGGCGACAGTGAGCAGGGGGCGGAGCATGCGGGATCTCCTCGTCATGGTGCCGTGCAATGTAACACCCGGGGCCGCGAGGCGGCGCGCCGCGGCGCCGCCGGTGCTAGCGTCGGCGGGTGATCTTCGAGACCGCTCTTGCCGACGCCCTGTTCGTCAACTGGGCGGTGCCGGCCGGGGCGGTTCCGCGGCCGCCGGCGCCGCTCGAGCTCGAAACGGTGCTCGCCGGCGGCGAACGTCTCGCCTTCGTCACCCTCGTCCTCTTCCGCCAGCGCGGGCTGCGCGTCGCGGCGCTGCCCTGGCCGCGCCTCTCCTTCCCGCAGTGCAACCTGCGTCTGCCCGTACGCGATGCCGAAGGGGGGGCAGGCGTCTGGCTGCTGCGCGAGCTGGTGCCGGCCTGGGTGGTGCCGCTCGCGCGCACGATCGGCCGCCAGCCGGTCACCGCCGCGGTCTTCGACCTGCGCGCCGGCGCGGCGCCCGGCGAGCAGCGCTGGACGCTGCACGCCGGCCGGCAGCTGGTGCTGGCGGCGCGGCCGGGTTCCGGCGGGGGGCTCGAACCCCGGCTCGGCGACTGGCCGACGACGGTGGCGTTCTTTCGCGACCGGCCGCGCGCCTGGGTGGGCCGGGCGAGCGATCCGGGCAGCGACGTGCGGCGGATCGAGACGGCCCACCCGGCGGTCGAGGGCGTGCCGATGGCGGCCGGGCTCGAGCGCGCCGACTGGCTGGCGGCCCGCCTGCCGGCGGTCGACCCGGGCCTCTGGAGCCGGCCGCACTCGGCCTTTCGCGTCGCGGCGGCGCGGATGACCTTCGAGCTGGCCCGGGCGCCGCTCGCCGCCCTGCCGGCCCGCGCGCCGGTGCCGGGCTGATAGCATCCGCGGACTCATGTCCGCGACCGATCCCAGGCTTCATCGTCCGCAGCGCATCGCCATCCTCCCCGGTGACGGCATCGGCCGGGACGTCACCGCCGAGGCCCTCAAGGTCCTCGAGGCAGCCGGCGAGCGCTGGTCGCTGCCGCTCGAGCTGGTCCACTTTCCGTACTCGGCCGACCACTACCTGGAGACCGGGATCTCCCTGCCGCCGGGCCAGATGGAGGAGTTCCGGGACCGCTTCGCGGCGATCTTCATCGGCGCTTACGGCGATCCGCGCATTCCCGACATGCGGCACGCCGCCGACATCCTGCTCGGCATCCGCTTCCAGCTCGATCTCTACGTCAATTTCCGCCCCTGCAAGCTCTACGACGCGCGGCTCTGCCCGCTGGCGGGCAAGAGCGAGAAGGACGTCGATTTCGTCGTCTTCCGCGAGAACACCGAGGGCGCCTACGTCGGCATCGGCGGCAACTTCAAGAAGGGGACGCCGGACGAGGTGGCGGTGCAGGAGGAGATTCACACCCGCAAGGGGGTCGAGCGGATCGTGCGCGCCGCCTTCGAGTGGGCGCGGTCGCACGGCCGCGGCAAGGTGCTGATGGCCGACAAGTCGAACGTCATGCGCTACGGTCACGACCTCTGGCAGCGGGTCTTCTTCGAGGTGGCGGGCGAATACGCCGGCATCGCCGCGTCGCACATGTACGTCGACGCGCTCTGCATGCAGATGGTGAAGGCGCCCGAGCAGTTCGAGGTGATCGTCACCAACAACATGTTCGGAGACATCGTCACCGACCTGGGGGCGGCGCTGCAGGGGGGGCTCGGCGTGGCCGGCTCCGCCAACGTCCACCCGGGGCGGGTGTCGATGTTCGAGCCGGTGCACGGTTCGGCGCCCAAGTACGCCGGCACCGGCCGGGCCAATCCGATGGGCGCCGTGCTGTCGACCGCGCTGATGCTCGACGAGCTCGGGCACGGCGAGGCGGCGAGCGCCGTCGAGGCGGCCGTCGCGGCGGCGATCCGCGCCGGCGAGACGACCCGTGACCTCGGCGGGAGCCTGTCGACTGCGGAGGTCGGTGACCGGCTCGCCCGGGCGGTCGCCGCAGGAGCGGCCGCCGGCCGCTGAGGCCGGGGAAGGGGGAGCGATGACCACGCCCACCGAGTCCGAGCTGATCCACGACTGGAACGTCGCCGACGGGGCGCCGGAGACCGGCCGCCCGCGCGTCGAGCTCAACGACGAGACGCTGCGCGACGGCCTGCAGTCGCCGTCGGTACGCACACCGTCGATCGAGAGCAAGCTCGAGGTGCTTCACCTGCTCGCCGACATGGGTATCGACGCCCTCGACATCGGCCTGCCCGGCGCCGGTCCGCACGTGCAGCGCGACGTCCTGCGCCTGGCGCAGGAGATCGTCGCGGCGAAGCTCGCGATCGTGCCCAACTGCGCGGCGCGCACGCTCGAGGCGGACATCCGGCCGATCGCCGAGATCTCGCAGCGCGCCGGCATCGCCATCGAGGCGGCCTGCTTCCTCGGTTCCTCGCCGATCCGCCAGTACGCCGAGGGCTGGACGCTCGACCGCCTGCTCGAGCTGGTGAGTTCGGCCGTCGGGTTCGCGGTGGGCGAGGGGCTGCCGGTGATGTTCGTCACCGAGGACACGACGCGGGCGCGGCCCGCCGATCTGCGCGCGCTCTACACGACGGCGATCGAGGCCGGGGCGCGGCGCATCTGCATCGCCGACACGGTCGGACACGCGACGCCGGCCGGCACGCGCGCCCTGGTCGCCTACCTGCGCCAGGTGGTGGACGCCACGGGCGAGCGGGTGGAGATCGACTGGCACGGCCACAACGACCGCGGCCTCGGCGTCGCCAACTCGATCGCCGCCGCCGAGGCCGGCGCCGACCGGATCCACGGGACCGTGCTCGGCATCGGCGAACGGGTCGGCAACTGCGCCCTCGACCAGCTGCTGGTGAACTTCGAGCTGCTCGGCTGGAGCCGGCGCAACCTGGCGCCGCTGTCGCGCGTCTGCGAACTGGTCTCACGGGCCACCGGTGTGCCGGTGCCCGACCAGTATCCGGTGATCGGCCGCGACGCCTTCCGGACCCAGACGGGCGTCCACGCCGCGGCGATCCTCAAGGCGCGCGCCAAGGGGGACGACTGGCTCGCGGACCGGATCTACTCGGGGATTCCGGCCTCGCTGGTGGGGCGACACCAGGAGGTCGAGCTGGGTCCGATGAGTGGGCAGGCCAACGTCGTCTACTGGCTCCAGGCCCGCAGCATCCCCGCCGAACCGGAGCTGGTGCAGGCGCTCTTCGAGCGGTGCAAGGCGGCCTCCGCGACGCTCGGGGAGGCCGACATCCTGGCCGTCTGCCGCGAGCGCGGCGCCGTCTGAGTCCTCAGCCGCCGGCGGCGCGCCGGGCGTCGCGGCGTCCCGCCCACAGGTGCCAGAGGGTCAGCACGGCGACTCCGGTGGCGAAGATCCCCATGTAGACGGTCGCCAGGCGGGGCAGGCTGGTGACGGTGAAATTGGCGATCTGTTTGGTGCCGAAGACGGCCGGCATGAACGGCTCGACGGTGACCGGCGCGCGGGGGTCGAGGTTGTGGCCGAGCACGTAGAGCTTGTAGACGAAGCGGCCGAGCGAGAAGAGCGAGAAGTAGAAGGTCATCACCGCCAGGTCGATCAGCGCGCTGACGTTGCCGATCGCCGCCACCCGCAGGGTCAGGATGATCAGCACGCCGATCGCGAAGGGGATCCAGTCGAGGTCGGAGAGCGCCGCACGGTCGATCGGTGCCATGCCGATGTAGTGATTGAGGGTGTTGATCTCCTGGATGTCGGCGCCGTCGCGCCCCCCCTCGACCTTGTGCGCGAAGATATCGATCTCGAGCCCTTGCGGGTACTGCGGCGCCGTCATCGAGATGTTCCACAGCGGTGCGGTGAAGGCGAGCGCCAGCGGCACGACGAGCAGCGCCAGCAGGATTCGCGAGCGCAGGCGCAGGGGGGTCTGGACGAAGGCGTAGAACTTGTCGAGCGCGTTCTTCATGCGCGGTACTCCTCTCGATGGGTGAGCGGACGGATACGGTTCATACCAGATCGCCGCGCCGGAAACGGCGCAGACCGAAGAGCCAGGCGACGATGCCGACGATGGCCGGCCAGGCGAGGCCCAGGGCGAGCAGACCGCCGGCGCCGAGCCGCTGGGCGAGGAAGAAGCCGACCGGCCCGAAAGTGGAGAGTTCCGGATCCTGCCCGGAGATGAGCGCCATGCGGGCGCACTGCACCGGATTGAGCGCCGCCAGGAAGAAGGCGGTGGCGGCATTGAGGCGCCACTGCAGCAGGATGGCGATCAGCGCGAAGTCGACCAGCGCCACCGAGGCGGCCCAGATCAGCAGCCCGAAGATCGCCGAGCGGGCCTGGTGGGCGACGTGCGCCGACAGCGCCATGCCGATGCCGGTGAAGGCGGCGACGAGCGCCGCGCCGACCGCCAGCGAACGGCCGAGGTAGCCCCACGGCACCGGGTCGCCGAAGGCCACCCAGGTGATCGCCGGCAACAGCAGCAGCAGCGCGGCGAGCGGCACCAGCAGCAGGGCGAAGCGGACCAGCGAGACGGCGGTGTAGTAGCCGCCGGGCGAAACCGGATGGCCGAAGAGGAGCTCGAGCGCCCCCTCCTCGCGCGCCCGGTTGATCGTCTGGCCGGTGGCGGCGAGGGCGAGCAGCGGCAGCAGCAGCAGCAGGCCGTGGGCGAAGGCGAGCAGCACGCGGCCGGTACCGGTGAAGCCGAGGACGTTCGACTCGCGCATCGCGGCGAACGCGAGCAGGGCAGCGAGCGCCGCGTAGAGCAGCGAGACGACCGCCGGCCAGCGCGAGCGCAGCACTTCGTGGGCGTCGAGTCGGGCGAGCGCGAGCAGTTCAGTGCGCCGGGTGGCCATCGGCTCCTCCCGCTTCCGCCGGCGAAGCCGGCATGCCGCGCTGGCGCACTTGCCGGCGCGCCTCTTCCGGCGCGATGGCGCCCGGCTCGTCGCGATCGACGGCTCCGAGCCCCCAGCCCATCGGGGTCGGGGCGGCGGCGACGAACCCGGATTCGGCCCCGGCGACCCAGCGCTCCTCGCGCAGGTGATGGAACCAGATCGCGGTGGCGACGCCGCCGGCCTCCTCCCAGGCGAACAGGCAGCCGGGGTCGTCGAAGAAGAGCACCTCGCCGGCGGCCGTGTGGGCCTGCGCCGCGAACGGCCGCTCGCTCAGGTGCATGCGGCAGTGGGCGCAGGTCTGGCGGTCCCAGGCGGGCTCGACCGGTCCCGCCGGCGGCCGCTCGAGGCGGCGGACGACGAGCAGAACGCCGGCCGCCAGGCCGGCCAGCAGCAGGGTCAGAGCGGCGGCACGCTTCATTCGCCTTCCTCCGCGGCCGTCACGGCGATCGATTCGAGATCGCGCACGTGCAGGTTGTCGAGCCGGCCGCCGAGCGCCCCGGCGAGGCGCGGCAGCAGGTCGATCTTCTCGTCCTGGTCGACCGTGCGCCGCCACCACCCGGCGTGGCCGGCGAGGAAGCCGAGTCCGGCCAGCCAGTCGGCGGCGGCCGGATCGCGCAGCTGCGCCTCGAGCACCGACAGGGCACGGGTGCGCAGGTAGCTCTCCGCCGGGCCGTCGAAACGGACCCGCCCCTCCTCGAGACTGACCACATGGTCGACGAGATGACGCATCTCGTCGAGTCGGTGCGAGCAGAGGATCGAGGTGGTCGTCGGCGGCAGTTCGCCGAACATACGGAAGAAGGTCTCGCGGGTGGCGGCGTCGAGGCTGGCCGTCGGTTCGTCGAGGACGATCAGGTCGGCGCCGGAGTCGAGCGCCAGCGCCACCAGGAGCTTCTGCTTCATGCCGCCCGACAGGCCGCGGAAAGGCAGGTCGACGATCGCCTCCCAGCGCAGGGCGAGCGCGGCGCAGCGATCGCGCAGGGTGCGCAGATTGCGCCCGCGCAGCCGCTCGATCACGGTCACCAGCTCGCGCACCGTGGCGGCGAGGCCGGGGGCGATCTGCGGCACGTAGGCGAGGCGGCCGGCGAGCTCCATGCGCTGCCGGCGGGGTTCGAGCCCGCCCACGCGCACCGTCCCCTCGTGCGCCAGCAGGCCCATCAGGATGCGCAGGAGGGTCGACTTGCCCGAGCCGTTCGGGCCCACCAGCCCGATCCGCCGGCCGGACGGGATGTCGAGGTCGACGCCGCGCAGCGCCTCGGTGGCGCCGAAGCGGCGGACGAGGCCGCGCGTCTCAATGCGCACGCGCGTCTCCCGGCGTCTCCCGTCCGGCCCGGGGGGCCGGATCGACGAGGATGGCGGTCGGCCGGTGGATCGGCAGGATGCGGCTCGCGGCGTCGACCAGGAAGAGCGAGGGCGAGCCGCGCAGGTAGTCGAGCTGCGGGTGGGCGGCGCGCAGCGAGCCGGTGAACGAGCGCAGCTCGTAAGCGACGTCGCCGACGCCGTCCCGGTCGAGATCGTAGCCGGCGTAATCGTCGAAGTCGTTGCCGTGCCAGAGGTTTCCGGTGGCGTCGCCGCCGCCGTCGACGCGCACCTGGATGGCGTTGCCGCGCAGGCTGTTGCCGCGGAAGCTGTTCGCGTCGGTCGACGAGTGGAATCCGACCCCGACGTCGCAGAGGCGGATGGCGTTGCCGCTGATCTCGTTCGTCGAGCCGGGCTCGAACGGAGAGTTGTCGAAGTAGATTCCCATGGTGTTCTTGACGAAGGCGTTGTCCCGGACCGTCACCCGGCTCGACTCCTTGAGTCCCAGGCCGATGCCGGCGGCGCCGGCGGAGGCGGCCAGCAGGTTGCCCTCGATCGTCAGGTCGCGCGAGTACATGGCGAAGATCCCGACCACGTTGCCGACGTAGCGGTTGCCGGTGACGCGATTGCCGTGGCTGTACATGAAATGGGTGCCGTACCGTCCGTCGACCACCTCGTTGCCGGTGACGTCGTTGTCGGAGGAGTACCAGATCACGATATCGCGGGCGCCGCTGACGAAGTTCGCCTCGATGCGCGAACCGTGGGTCTCCCAGACGCGGATCGAGTCGCCGCGCAGGCCGATCTGATCGCGGTGCCCGCCGAGAATCTCGTTGCCGGCGAGGACGACGCCGCGCGACTTCTCGACGATGACGCCGAACAGGGCGTGCTCGATGCGCACGCCGAGAATGCGCGCGCGATCGGCGGAAACGGCGTGAACGGCGGCCTCCTGGAGATCGAAGCGCGAGCCGCTCCCGTCGACGGTCAGGCCGAGCAGGGCGGCGTCGGCGCCTCCGATGCGAATCGTGTCGCCGCTTCCCGAAGTGCGGACGACGGCCTCGCGCGATCCCCAGACGGTCACTCCGGCGCCGATCTCGAAAGGCGCCGCGTGGACTCCCGGCGCCAGGCAGAAGGCGTCGCCGGGTCGCGCCGCCGCGAGCAGCGGCGCGAGCGGCTCGCCGGCCGCGACGTCGCGGCAGGGGGAGGGTCGCGCCGGCGCCGGCGGCGCCTGCCTCGCCTGCGGGACGGCAGGCAGGGGCGGGACCGTGCCGTCGCAGGCGCCGAGCAGCAGCACCGCGGGCAGGAGCAGGCCGGCTCGCCGGAGGGCGGGTCGCCGCCGGGCGGGCTGCCGGACGGCTTCGACCGGGAACGACAAGGGCCGGACGGAGCCTCCGGCTCCATCCGGCCCGGCGGTTCGTCGAGGCCGGTGCTTCAAGGCTCCACGAGGAGGTAGCCGGCCATCTCGAGGTGGAGGGCCGAGCAGAACTCCGTGCAGTAGAGCGGGAAGACGCCTTCCTTGTCCGCCTTGAACGTCACGTTGGCGTGCTCGCCCGGCTCGAGGCTGAGGTTGATGTTGTACGAGGCGATGGCGAAGCCGTGGGTGGCGTCGTGCGCCTGCTCGACGTTGGTGATGTGCAGGTGGACCGTGTCCCCCTTCTTCACCCGGATGGTGTCCGGCGTGAAGTGGCTGCGCACGGCGGTCATCTTCACGTGCACGCCGTCCGCCTTGCGCTCGATCCCCTCCTCGCCGCCGACGACCTTGAACGGATCCTCCTGGTCGGTGTTCGGGTTGATACCGACCGGCGTGTAGGCGGTGATCGGCTTGATCTTGTCCGCCTTGATCATCTGCGCGTAGTGCGGCTCGCCGATCGGAATCGGCAGGTCGGCGAGCAGCTGCATCTTCTCGCCGGTGAGGTCAATGAGCTGGAAGTTCTGCGGCAGCAGCGGACCGACGTCGGCGAAGCGGTCGAGGGCCCACTTGTTCATCGCCACCAGGTAGCGGCCGTCCGGATTGACCGTGTCCCCCTCGGCGGCGAGGATGTGGCCGATGTTGTAGTGCACCGGAATCTTCTCGATCAGCTGGAGGTCCTTGAGCGACCACTTGGCGGCCGCCGACTCGATGAACACCGAGGTGTAGGCATTGCCGTCGCTGTCGAACTGGGTGTGCAGCGGTCCGAGGCCGATCTCGACCTGGCCGCGGATGGTCTCCTCGAACGGCAGGATGGGCACGCCAAAGCCGTCCTTGCCCGCGTACTTCTTCTGCTCGATCAAGGACTTGATCTTCTCGAAGCTGTAGACCGTGGCATGGGTGTCGAGCTTGCCGGAGACGACCATCTCGGTGCCGTCCGGCGTGACGTCGACGCCGTGCGGGCTCTTCGGCTCGCCGACCAGGTGGAGAATCCCCTCGTCGATGGCGGTCTGCAGGCGGATGACGCGGGTGCCGGCGATGGTCTCGAACTTGCCGGCGGCGACCAACTCCTCGGCCTTCCTCCAGTTGATGATGTGGAGGTAGTCCATGTCGTTCTGCGAGGCGCCGGACTCGAGCGGCGGGTTGCCCTCGGCGTTGCCGCCGTAGGACATCTCGGTATTGAAGCTGTTGATGAAGGCCCAGCCGTCGCTGGCCAGCTTGCCGGCGTCGGAGAGGTCCTGCATGTAGGGCGGCAGCTCCATGGCGAACGACTGCTCGGGGACGATGCGGCCCTTCTCGCGGTCGAACTTCCAGAAGATGACCGCGCCGCGGTACTTCTCCTGGTAGCTCTCGATCGGCTCGTAGCCGCCGCCGAGCGGCGCCGGGTACTGGCCGCCTTCGATGACGTACTCGGTGTTCGGAGTCACGAAGGTGCCGCCGTGGTCGTTGCGGATCAGGTCGCTGTAAACGATCTGCTTGGTGGCGAAGTCGTGCAGGTCGATCACCGCGACGCGGGCGTTGGCCTTGTCGTTGATGAACAGGTACTGGCCGTCGTAGTCGCCGCCGGTCTCCGAGAGGGCCGGATGATGGGTGTCCGCCCAGTTGAGCTGCATGCCGTCGCGGTCGCCGCTGCGCAGCAGCGCCGTGGTCTGGTCGCCGTAGCCGTAGCCCTGCCAGGGCTCGGGCGTGAACACCGCGATGACCTTGAGGATGCGCATGCTGGGCACGCCGATGACCAGCACCTGGCCGCTGTGGCCGCCGGAGGCGAAGATGTAGTACTCGTCCTTGACGCCGGTCGGCGTGTAGGTCTTGAGCGCCGCGGTGACGTTCTCCTCGCTCAGATTGCGCGCCTGCATCAGCTGCTGGATGCCGGCCGAGGCGCCGGCGGCGGCTCCGCCACCGGCGCGGCAGGCGAGGGCGGCGACGAAGATGGCGGCCAGGGCGGCGGCCGGGAGGATCACGGAAAGGCGGGTTTTTCTCATGGCGAGCTCCTCTTCGTGCGGCCGGTTCAATGCGCGGGGGCGAGGCCGCGGACGTGGGCGCGCAGGGCGCGCACGAGACCGGGCTTCGACATGAAATCGGGGTTGGGCGGCATCATCGGGCTGAGGCCGACGGCGGCGCCGCCGTAGAGGATGATCTTTTCGATGTGCTCGTCGGTGACCGAGGCCTGCCACTCCGGGCTGGTCAGGTCGCGCGGCTTGGGCGTCAGGCCGGCCGAGCCGGGGCCGTCCCCCTTGCCGCCGGCGCCGTGACAGGTGAAGCAGCGGGTGGCGAAGATCTGAGTCGCTTCCGCGACGTCCTTGGGATCGAGCGCCGCCGGAGCGGCGGCCGCGGACTGGGTGGCGGACTTGGCGGGCGCCGGAGCGGCGGCCTTGTCGCCACCGCAGGCGACGGCGGTGAGGCCGGCGGCGAGCAGCAGGGCGAGAGCGGGGACGTGCAGTGGCTTCATGGGCGGATTCCTCCGGAATGTCGGGCGTTCAACGTTGCGCGGAGCCTATGTTCCCTCCGCCGGCCGGTGTTTGCGCTGCGTCAACTCTCGCACGTTCGGCGCCGCGGAGCCAGTCGCGCGGCGATTCCGTGATGCCCACCCCGACGGGTAGGATGCGGGCGCATGAGACGCGTTGCCCGGATTTTTGTCGGATGAAGCTGGCCGGCCTCACCGTCGGTCCGCTGGCCGAGAACTGCTGGCTGGTCGGCGTGGCGCCGCGCTGCGCGGTGATCGACCCCGGCGCCGAGAGCGGGCGGATCTTCGCCGCCATCGAGCGGCTCGGTCTGGTGCCGGAGAAGATTCTGCTCACCCACGGTCACGTCGATCACATCGCCCACTGCGCCCAGGTCGCCGAGCGCTACGGCATCGGCCTGCTCGTCCACCGCGCCGATCTGCCGTACCTCGAGGGGCCGCAGTGGCCGGAGCTCGAGGCGCTGCTCGGCGCCCGCCCCTGCCCGGCGCCCGAGCGCTGCATCGAGGAGGGCGAGACGCTCGACGTTGCCGGCCTGCGCCTCGAGGTGATCCACACGCCGGGGCACACCCCGGGCGGCGTCTGCTACCTCGACGCGGCCTCGCGCACCATCCTGGTCGGTGACACCCTGTTCGCCGGCAGCGTCGGCCGCGTCGACCTGCCCGGCGGCGACGGCGCCGCGCTGGTGCATTCGATCCGCCACAAGCTCTTCCCCCTCGAAGGGGACTGGACCCTGCTGCCCGGCCACGGCCCCGCAACCACCCTCGCCGCCGAACGCCGCGACAACCCCTTCGTCGGCGAGCACGCGGCGGCGCGACTCGACTGATCCGTCAGGGGACGGCCGCCGTCCAGGCCCCGGAGCCTCCCGACTCGAAGCCGTCGACGAAGAGCGGGCCGCGCTCGACGGCGCCGAGGTCGCAGGCGGCCTCGCCGTCGCCGTCGTCGTCGGTCGGACGCGGGTAGCGGCGGGCGTCGTTCGAGACCAGGCGGCCGTTCGGGCCCGCGCAGGCGGGCGCGGCATCGAGCGCGGGTGAGCCCGCGAGCGGCAGGTGGGTCGCGACGAGCCCGCCCTGGTCGCTCAGCGGCCCGAGGCCGAGCTTGCCGACCTCGCCGACGCCCCCGCCCGCGAGCGCGCCGCAGCTGGCGTCCGTCGCGAGGTTCCAGCCCGAGGCGGTGAGCGCGCCCGCCGTCGAAGCGCAGGTTTCGCCGCCCGATCCGTCGCCGAGGAGACTTCCGTGGATCCGGACGGCTCCGTCCCCCCAAGAGAGCGCCGAGCCGGCCGGAGCCGAGCTGCCGGTGATCGTCGAGAAGGTGAGAGAGACCTCGCCGGCCTCGCCGTCGATGCCGAGGGCACCGCCTTCCGACGTCGCGACGTTGGCCGAAAGCGTTCCCTGGAAGAGATCGAGCGCGGCGCCCGAGGCGAGGCCGACTCCGCCCCCGGTGGCCGCCGAGTTGTGCGCGAGGGTCGCGCGGTCGAGCGTGATCCAGGTCTGAGGGTCGAGGGCCGCGACGCCGCCGCCCAGCCCGGAGGCGACGTTTCTCTCGAGCGTCGTGTCGACGGCGACCAGGCTCGCCGCCCCGGCGAGCGCGACCCCGGCACCGTCCGCGGCACGGCTGTCGGAGATCCGGACCCGATCGAGCCGCAGCGCGCCGCCGGTCGCGAGCACGGCGCCGCCCACGGCGCCGGGGACGCAGCCGTTGCGGAGCTTCACGTCCTGCATGGAGAGATAGCCCCCGTCGTCGACTTCGAAGAGCCGGAACGGGTCCGACCCCGCGCAGCCGAGCGCCGCGTCGCGCTCGACCGTCGCGCCGTGGCCCCGGATCGTGATCGGCGTCCGCACGACCGGAGTTGCGCTCTGCCCGTCGACGGCGGACGCCAACGAGATCAACCCGCCTTCGGGCAAGGTGATCACCGCTCCACCGCTGCCGGCCGGGCACTGGCCCTGGGGCACGCCCGTGTTTGCCGCCGCGATCGCGTCGACCAGCGAACAGCCCGCTCCCTGAGGACCCTGGCCACCTCCGACGAGGATCGGAGGTCGAGTGAAGCGGCGGGCCAAGATTCCCCCCAGTAGCACACCCAGATCTCCTTCCGGGGTCATTTCCACGCGGGCGACCGTACCCTCCTCCAATGCGTTCGCCTCGAACTCCACCGGATCGATCGGCTCACCTCCAGCCGAGATGCGCCGGAGCATGCCCAAGAATCGCTCAGTTTGGGGATAGCCACCGTCTACGTACAGATCGATCCAACCGACGACGAAGTTTCCCGCCGGGTCCACGGCCACCGAAGGGATGGCCTGCCACTGCGTCGTGAACGTGTTTACCTGAATCTCGGCCGGCTGTCTCGGCTGTCCGTTCCGGTCGTACTGCCGCATCTGGATGCTGGTGACGTCGTTGTCGCTACCGAAGCTCCCCCGGCTCTGCCAGACGACTACGAAGGAGCCGTCGGCGCCCGCCGCGACATCCGCGTACTGCTGATCGTCGTCCTCCCAGACGTTGACCGGGATCTCCTGGGCGTCGAGCGGCTCGCCGCTCGCTGCAAAACGCCTTGCCGCGACGCCGAAGTAGTAATAGTCGTAAGTCGTCCAGCCGACGACGAACCCGCCGTGCGGCAGCGAGGCGACCCGCGGCCGCAGCTGGTAGCCGGCGGTCATCGTATTGACCTGGAACTCGACCGGATCGAGCGGCGTGCCATCGGCGCGGAATCGTCGGGCCTGGATGCTGGTCGCCCAATCGTCGTCGCCGGTCGTGTCCCAACTCTCCCAGACGATAACGAAGTCACCGTCGGGGGCCACCGCGACGTCCGCGGTCTTCTGGATCCATTCGGTCAAGGTGTTGACCTGGAACTCGGCTTGTTCCATCGGCGTACCATCGCTTCGATAGCGGCGAGCCTGGATACTCGTCATGTCCGAGTCGTTGCCGAAACTGTCGAGGCTGTCCCAGACCACGACGAAGTTTCCTTCAGAATCCGCATCGATACTCGGCCGGCGCTGAAGACCGAGAGTTGCCTCGCTGATCTGCAGTTCCGAGGTGCTCGGAGGCACGTCTCCGGGATCGACCCGACGTCCGCGGATGCCCTCGCACACATCGTTGTCGTACCCGCTGGTGTCGTTGGACCAAACCACAAAAAACGACCCGCCAAGAACGGCCGCCATCGCCGGTTCGAGCTGCGCGCGTTCCGTGCAGGAGTTGACCTGGAACTCGACGGGATCGAGGGGGACGAGTTGAGCAACTCCGCCGCGCGCGAGTCCCAGGAGCGCCGCAAGGCTCGCGAAGGCCCGCTGACAGCTGCGCCGCTTCCGGCCTCCAAGGCGCTCTTTGAACTCGCTTCTGGGAACCACCGGATCTCCTCGGGAGTTCGCTGGCACCCGTCGGCAGGGACGCCTAGAACCCCCCCCGGCCGAACGGCCCACCGAGGGGGATCTTGACAGAAGTTCTTTTTTTTTCTGTCTAGCCTGTCGTCCTGAAAGTTCCTGTCCGCAACGTCCGCTGAGGGCGCCGGTGAAGAGAGGGGGTCCGAGATGTATCCGCGAATCCGGAGGTTCGCCACGGCTGCAGGATTTATCAGCGCGTTCGGCCTGGCGCTGCCGGTCGAAGCCGGCATCGGCGTGGTCACCGTCAACCAGCACGGGCCAAACGAGCCCAACGATCACGGGGACTGCACTTACTGCCCGCAAAACAGCGGCCTCTGTCCGCAGGGGTGCCCGGGCGACAATCCGCCGGCTGGCTGCCGATACATTGCTCCGGCGGATTTCAACAACGGAGCGGAGGCGCTGCCCAACCCAGACAACTCGAGCGAGTGGCCGGAAATCGACGCCTTCTCCCATCACGTCAATCCGTGGAGACCGAGTACAGGCTCGCCCGATTGGCGCCGCTGGCGGGGGCGGTTCTGCCAGGCGATCGCCGAGTACAGCCCGTCGGGACGCCCCAAGATCCTCTCGACGGACATGGCCGGAGTCGAGGTCCGGCACGGTGGCGACGGTAGCGACGTCGAGTTCTATCTCGACCTGATCTGCAAAGACGCTGCTCTGACGGGCCGAAAGGGAAGGCTGCACTTCGAGCACTATGACCGCTATCTCAACGGTCACTCCGAGGCAGGCAGCTGCATCGACGGTTGGTCGTCCTTTCCGACGAAATCGCGCAATGCGTTGGCCAAGATCAAGGCCCGCGCCGCGAATTGCGGGGTAGACCACCACCCAAACGGTCTCCTCTTTCGCGGCACCCAGATCAGTCCCAATAACCGGCACAAGCTCTACTTCACCCAGCCGCGAGGCGAGGTGAATACCCCCGCGACCGTGCTCAAGGGGTATGGGTACATGGGCGCTCTGGCGGCCGGCGAGAGACTCGACGCGGAGAGCTACTTCCGAATCCTGGGATGGAACGGGGTCAACTTCACTCGAGTGTGGGCCGTCGAAAGGTGGAACGGGAGAGTGGAGTCGACCTGTGCACCGGAACAGTCCGAGGGCCCGACCCCGTTCGTCGGGACATGGAAGCCGGCGCCACCTCACGGCCCTGGCGGCGACTACAACCTCGACCAGCAGAATCCGGACTTCTACAAGAGGCTCCGGAGTTTCATGCAGGAGGCCGCGGACCGGGGCGTCGTCGTTCAACTGTCTCTGTACGATATCCACGGTTTGCTGAACTACCCGTTTGATCCGCAGACTGAGACGGAATGTCCCGGAAGGTTCGACGACAGCCCCTACAACGCTCTGCACAACAACAACGGCTACATCAGCTCCACGCCCAGCTACTGCGGACCCTGCTCCAGCGCATTCGGCGGAGACGCCACGGAGGGGCGATCCGGCTCCTGCAAAGGGCCTAACGGTTTCGTCACGAACAGCAATCTTCAGGCCAACCACCTCGCCTACGTCCGCCGCGTCGCCGACGAAGTCGGCGGCATGGGCAACGTGATGTTCGAGATCATCAACGAGGCGATGGCCGGGCTCGACTGGTGGGACACCAATCCCCGAGGGGACGACTGGCAGCTCTTGCAGGCGGTGAACTTCAAAAAGGCACTGCCGGTCCAGGTCGCGCGCGATGCGTTCAACGACGAGTGGCTTAGTGGAAAAACCGTGATTTTGCACTGGCTGGTCGTGTCCCCGACCGGAGACTCACGGGTTCGGACCTCTGGTCGGCAAGCAACGTCCAAATCGTCCAGGAGCGAGATGTCAACGACAACGAGACGATCTGGACCAACAGTTGGCTCGGCCACGCCACCTCGAACGGTAATTTCGGCAGCATGAGCATGTCGGGAAGTCTGCCCTTCTCGCAGCCTCCCTTGTGGACCGATCTCAACGTCCGGGCCAAACTCAAGGGCTCGACCGGCTCCGCGAGTCTTTCCGTCGCGAAGCAGTACGGAGAGTCCGTGGTCGTCAGCTTGCATCCAGCGACCGGTACGCTTCAGCTCTGGGAAATCGGCAGCTGTCTCGCGGCTTGCGACCACGGGACCATCAATGTCACGGACCCCACCGAGTCCCACGAAGTTCGCTTGGAGCCGACGCGGCAAGGCGCGAACCAGTTCCTGGCCACGGTCTTTCTGGACGGCGAGGAGACGACACTAGCCAATGTCCCGGTCGCCCTCGACGCTCAGAGCGGGGGAATCCACTCCGTCGGCTTCTCGGGTTCGATCGGCGGGACGGTGGGCACTCCCTACCCACCTGGTACCCACGAAATCGACAACTTCGAGGCGACCTATGTTTGTCTGACCTGCGAGGCCGCGGCCGGCTACGACCCGGGGCCGGTCGAACAGGAGGCGAACGAAGGAATCTGAGGCCGCGCTCCTACGGGCCCTGGTTCCCCCAGGGCGTCAGGTCTCCCGACTCGAAGCCGTCGAGGAAGATCGGGCTGCCCTCGACCGCTCCGAGGTCGCAACCGGTGCCCGGTGCGCCCGGGTCGTCGACCGGCCGGGGAAGGCCGCGCTGATCGATCCGGAGGGGCGCGCCGCGGCTCGTGCGGCAGTCGGCCAGGGCGTCGAGCGCGGCGCTGCCGACCAGCGGCAAGTGGGTGCGGGTGGGGCCGCCGTAGCTGCCCAGGGGCGAGAGGCCGAGATCGGCGACGGTCGCCACCGCGCCGCCGGCGAGCCAGGCGCAGCTGCCGTCGGTATCGAGATTGGCGCCCGAGGCCTCCAGCGCGCCGCTGCCGGGCGCCGAGCAGTCGGCGCCGAGGCCGGCGTTGTCCCCGACGAGGCTGCCGTGCAGCCGGACGGATCCTCCGGCCACCAGGAGTCCGGCGCCGAGGGGCGCGGAATTGCCGGTGACCGTCGTGAAGTCGAGCCCGACGGCGGCTCCCGGCGCGCCGACGAGCAGGCCGCCGGCCGAGCCCGCCGCGAGATTGCCGGAAAAGGTCGAGTTGAGGACCGAAAAGGGGGCTTCCGCGGCGACCGCGGCGGCCCCACCCCAGGTGGCCCGGTTGCCCGACAGGGTCGATCCGGAAATTCGCACGACGTCCGCCGGCGCGAGGATCGCGAGCCCGCCGCCCGACTCGTCCGCGCGGTTGTCGCGGATCGTCGCTTCGAACAGGTAGAGACCGCCGCCGTCGAGGGCGATGCCGCCTCCCGAGCCGGCCTCGCTCGACTCGATGCTTGACCCCTGCAGGACGAGCGTGCCGCCGGAGACCAGGACGCCGCCGCCGCTCTCCGCTGCGGGCAGGCAGCCGCGGGCCAGAGCGACCCCGTCGAGCGCCAGCACGCCGCCGTCGGCCACCTCGGCGAGACGGAACTCGGGCCCGCCGCTGCCGCAGGCGAGCCAGGGAGCGCGCTGGATGCGGGAACCGGACCCCCGCAGGGTCACCGGGCTGGTGACGACCGGCAGGGCGTTCGAGGCGTTGTCGACGGTCGAAAGGTTGACCGTGGCGCGCGGCGGCAACACCACGACGCCGCCGCCGCTGCCCGCCGGGCAACCGCCGACCGCCGAGTCGCTGTTGGCCGCCGCGACGGCATCGCGCAGCGTGCAATCCGGCCCGCCGGTGCCCCCCGAAGTCGAGGTCACCGGGATACGAGGGCGACTGAACCTCCTTGCCTGGGCACTGTAGAGATCGTTGTCCGTGCCGAACGACCCGGGGCTCGTCCAGACCGCGATCAGATCTCCGTCTGCGGTCAGCGCCATGCGAGGCGGACCTTCGGTGCCTGTAGTGAATACGTTGAGCTGGAACTCGACTGGGTCGACCGGAGAACCGTCCGCTCGATAGCGCCGGATCTGGCTGCTCCCGTCCCCATCGGGACCCGCCGATCCGACGCTGTACCAGGCGACGACGAAGTCTCCCTCGGCGTCGATCTCGACGTCGGACGCTCTCTGCCCGGTGGGCGTATAGGTGTTGACCTGAAAATCGCTCGGGTCGAGTGGAGTCCCGTCGCTCGCGAAGCGCCGTGCCTTGACGCCGATGTGATCGTCGCCTACCGGGTCGTACGCGTCCGTCCAGGCAACCACGAAATCACCGTTCGGAGCCGCGGCCACGAGCCCCCCCTCCTGATAGAAGATCGTCTGCGTGTTGACTTGGAACTCGGTGGCGTCCAGCGCGGCGCCGGTCGCGTCGAAGCGGCGAGCCTGCACGCTGTTGTCTGACTGGTCTGTTCCGAGCGATCCCGCGCTCGTCCAAGCAACTATGAAGCGATTGCTCCCGTCCGCTCCCACACCGCCCGCGCGCTGCGCTCCCGTCGTGTAGGTATTGACCTGGAACTCGGTGGCTCCTGCGGCCACTCCGGAAGGGTCGATCAATCTGGCTTGGACGCTATACCCGCTGGTGTCAGTTCCCCAGGAGCCGGTGCTGCTCCAGATCACGACGAACTCCCCCGAAGAAAGAGCCGCCACCTGTCGCGCGAACTGAGTGCCGGTCGTGTATGTGTTCAGCTGCCGGTCGGATGACTGGAGTGGGGTTCCGTCGGGGGCAAAGGCGCGACCGAAGACCGAGAAGAACTCGGAACTCCCCGACAGGCCGACGTTGCTCGTCCACGCCACGAAGTAGGTGCCGTCGGGCGCTGCGGCGACGGAAGAGATCCATTGATCGGAGGTCGTGAAGGTATTGACTTGGAACTGGTCACCGATTCGTGTGCCATCCGCAGCCCATCGTTGGGCCTGGATGCTCAGGCCGTCGACGTCGTCGCCCGCCGAGACGGCGCTCGACCAGACCACGACGAACTGTCCGTTCGGAAGTGTCGCGATGTCATCGGCGTACTGTGCTCCGGTTGTCAGCGTGTTGACCTGAAATTCGGTCGGATCCAGAGGAAACGGCTGGCCGAGCGCCACAGACGCCGGAAGGCCAAGGAGGAGCAGACACAAAGAGAGGCTTTCGACGACACCTGTTGGCAATCGGTATCGCCTTCGATCTCGGTCGTTGCCTTTCTCCCGCCGAGCCATCGCCCTACAGGGTGCTTTTGAAGGAACATCGCGGCCTCGTCCGTCATATTTTGCGGAGGGTGTGAGCGAGTCCACAGGCGACGGCATCGGACCAGGATCGTATCTGGCAGTAGACAACGATTCGCAATCGCCGAGTTCTGCCATGGCAGAGGGTGCCAGTATCGTCGATACGGGCGCAATCCGGTCAGCGCGTGCGACCGGGGCTCTGGCGGTTGAGATCGTCGCAGCAGGAGGGGCGCCACACATGTCCGAACCAATTCCCAGGGTGAAGAGAGGGGCCACACGATCCATTCGCCGCGAAGTTCGTTGGGGGGGGGCAATCCTCGGCCTGTCACTCGCGTTCATCGCGTCTCCGGGACTGGCTGGAAAGCGTCTCGTGACAGCCAATCTACACCCCACGGCGCAGGCCGGCAACTGTTCACCAGCGACCTGTCCGCAGGATGTCACGCCGCCGCTCGAGAATCTGGCGGCCTTCGCTCGCCTCGGCGGTAGCGCTTTTCATGTGGGCAACGACTGTCAGGCGGCCAAGGCTCGCTGTGAATATTCTCACAACAGCAGGACGAAGATCCTCTCCAGCGACCTCAAAGACGTCGCACCTCTGGATGTTCAGGGCTGGATCCTGGACATCCAGTCCCCAGCGCACGAGCTCGGCCAGATTCACTTCGAACACTTCGATCTCTGCCTGAGCAAGTGGGCGGGCGATGGACATCCGATCCTTGATCCGTTTGGGGAGCCCGACAGGGACTTTCCGACCGCCGCTGAATGCAATGCGATGAATCCTTCCATTCCCATCGGTCCCAGGGCAATGCTTCAGTTCATTCGCGACGGGAGTGGAGCGTCTGCTTCCGAAACACGGCTGCTTCAGAACGGGACGCTTCTCACGCAGTCGACCTCTCCCCGAAAGCTCCGATGGAAGGCCCTTGATGGCTCGACCTTCCCCGAAGATCCGAAGCGCCTGGTCGGCCTCGGGTACATGGGGGCCTTGGCTGCGGGTGATGCTCGCCTGGAGATCGGACCGTACATGCGCGCCTTGCGGAATCACAACGTCAATTTCACCCGGGTTTGGAGTGTGGAGCAGTGGACTGGCCAGGCCCCGAGCGCTTATGAGGGAGTCACGCCGTTCGCCGGGACGTTCGGCGGTAAGTACAATCTCGACGAAGACAGTCCGATCTTCTACGATCGGCTTCGAAGATTCGCGCAAGAGGCGGCCGATCGCGGTGTCGTGGTCCAGCTGTCGCTCTTCGACAAGCACGGGTTGATCTGCCCAGGTACCGATTACCGGTACAAGCACAGCCCCTACAAGGACTTCAACAACACCCAGGATTTCATGCCGGACTCCTGGACTTCGTGCTCCTGCACCAATCTGATCGGCGGTGACGCGCCCGGCAGCTTCGCGGCGCCGAACTGTCACCCACTGCCATTGTTCATCGGAGAGAGCGGTGGCCAGTACGACGATGAGATGCTGGCGGTTCATTCGCGCTACCTGCGCCGCGTCGGTGAGGAGGTGGGTGGCGTCGGCAACATGCTCTTCGAGGTGATCAACGAGGCCTTGGCCAAGGTCGGGAGCGCAGCCGGCGACTGGGATGCCGCCAGCGGGGGCACGACCATGAATCAGGCCTGGCAGAAGAGCGTGGTCGACGAGATGAGGCTGAGCCTTCCGATCGACAGCGCCAACGGGAATCACCTCGTGCGCGATGCGTTCAACGGCGAGACGAGCAGCCCGCTGGCGATCCACGGCCGGAACTCGGACGTGGCGAACGCGGTCTGGACTGCGGCGAACGCAGCGGTCGTCCAGGAGTCAGTCGAGACGGGGGGCCTGGGCCCGAGCCGGACGATGGGTTACGTCACGGCGTCCGGCGCCGGGATACCCTACTCGGAGGGCTTCCTGCCTTTCGGTGAGGGCTCCGGAGTGAACTGGACGAAGCTCCAGGTGCGCGGCGACATCACCTGCAATCAGGGGGTGGTCAAGCTGGGTACCAAGGCCCCCAATGGCCGCATGACCTACATCATGGCGGACTGCGGTGCGAGTGCAGGGACCGAATGGACCTCGACGACCGTCCGCGTGGTGCAGGAGATGCCTCCCAGTGCGCCGGTCACGCTCGCTGCGGTCGCCGGGTGGGGGCAGGGCGCGCGCCACAATGTGCGGCTCCTGATCGAGAAAGGTACGAGCGGTGCGCTGACGGGCTACCTCTATCGCGATGGCACGTTGATCGCGAAGGAGATCGCCATTCCGGCGACCGGCTTCGAACAGGCGTTCTTCTGGGCTTCCGACCGGGAAGCCGGCAACTACCCGCCGAACCTCTTCAAGCTGGACAACTTCGAGGCCACCCGCTTCTGCGACGACGCGTCGCGAGGTTGCGCCCCGTAGGTTTGAGCGATCGGAGACCTTCCGCCCGGGTCTGCAAGCCCGGGCGGTTCCTCGATGACGCTCACGGTGCCAGCCAGCGGCGGGTGGCGGGGTGGCGGACGAGGGGGAGCAGGAGGAGGATCGCCAGGGCCGCGGCCGGTTTGCGCAGCAGGTCGTCGTGCGCCACGCCCGGCGTGACGAGCAGCAGCCAGACCAGCGGGATGTGCAGGAGGAAGGCGGGCAGGGCGTTGCGGCCGTAGGGGAGGAGCAGCCAGCCGAGGCGGCGCACCAGGGGCTCCCGCCAGTAGCCGGCGGCGGCCAGGGCGACCACGGCGATGGCCACGAGATTGACCAGCCGCAGCGGCCCGAGCAGCGGGCGCGACACCCAGAGGGCGGCGTCGGGGCTCCAGGCTGTTTCGCCGCGGGCCAGCAGCACCGACGCCACGACGGCGAGCGCGGCTGCCGGCAGCAGCGCGGGCGGCAGGCGGGCGGGCGGGCGGCTGCGCAACCGGTGCGCGATCGCCATGCCGCCGAAAAAGAGCAGCTGCCAGCTGGCGGCAGGGTACGGGGCGTGGGCGGTCTCGAGCCCGGGCAGCCGCAGGGCGCCGGCGAGGGCGAAGTTGGCCAGCCAGAGCGCCGTCGAGCCAGCGAGCACCGCGAGCTGGTGGCCGCGTTCCATCGCCACGAGCACGGGCGGCACGGCGAGGAGGAACAGGGCGTAGCGCGGCAGCACGTTGAGCACCGAGGGCTGGTCGAAGGAGAGCCACTGCGCCAGCGCCGGCACCCCCTGCCAGTACTCGGCCATCAGGGCGGTGGGGAAGAGCGGACCGGTGAGCGCCCGGTAGAGCGCCACCCCGACGAGGTTGGCGGCGAAGAGCCAGAGGCCGCGGCGGGGGAGCCGGCGGGCGAGCGTCGCGGTCTCGCCGCGCGCCGCGTAGCGGGCGGCGACGACGCCGAGCGTGGCGCCCGAGATCAGGAAGAACCCCTCGGCGACCGAGACGAATCCGAGCCGGAAGTGCACCTCGAGCGAGCGCCAGCCGAGGTGGCCGAAGATCATCAGCAGGACGCAGGCGCCGCGCAGCAGATCGAAACGGACGTCCCGCTCGCCGGCGTCCGGCGATACCGGACGGAGGGCGGGCGGCGCGGGCATGCGCGGGACGCTATCCCAGGGCGGCGGCGGGCAGCGCCCGCGGACGTACAATCCGAGCCATGGAACCGACGAGCGCGAGCGGGCGGCCGGCGGGCGCGGGCGGCGGGGCGGCAACCCCCTGGCGGCGCCGGCTCGAGCTCTGGCTCGAGGCGCTGGCGGTCGAAGCGGGGCTGTCGCGCCGGACCGTGGCTGCCTACCGGGGCGACCTCGAACGGCTCGCCGCCTGGCTCGCCGGGGAGCGCCGCGGGACGTTGCCCGATGCCGACGCGGCGGCGCTCGCCGACCACCTGCGCTGGATGACGCGGCGCGGCCTCTCGCCGCGCTCGGTCGCCCGCGCCCTGTCGGCGATGCGCGGCTTCTACGGCTGGCTGGCCGAGGAAGGGGAGCGCCCGGACGATCCGACCGAGCACCTCGAGGCGCCGCGCCGCTTCAAGCTGCTGCCCGGCGTGCTCTCCGAGGACGAGGTGACGCGCCTGCTGGCGGCGCCCGATCCGGCGACGCCGGCCGGCCTGCGCGACAAGGCGATGATCGAGCTGCTCTACGCCACCGGCCTGCGCGTCTCCGAACTGGTCGGCCTCGAGCTGCATCAGCTGCGCCTCGACGGCGGTTTTCTCGTCGCCTTCGGCAAGGGGTCGAAAGAGCGCGTGGTGCCGGTCGGCGAGGCGGCCGAGACCTGGCTGCGGCGCTGGCTCGCCGAGGGGCGGCCGCGCCTGGCGCGCGGCCGGCACGAGGCGGTCTTCGTCAGCCGCCGCGGCGCCGCGATGACCCGCCAGGGCTTCTGGAAGCTGCTCAAGGCCTACGGCCGCGCCGCGGGCATCGGGCGCGAGCTGTCGCCGCACGTGCTGCGCCACAGCTTCGCGACGCACCTGCTCGAACATGGCGCCGACCTGCGAGTGGTCCAGACGCTGCTCGGCCATGTCGACATCTCGACCACCGAGATCTACACCCACCTGCACAGTGAGAGACTGCGCGGCATCTATGACCGATTCCACCCGCGCTCCTGAGCGGCGCCGCCCGGCGGCGCTGGCGGCCCTGCTGGCGCTCGCCGCGGCGCCGTCGGTGGCCGAGCTGGTGGTGCTCACCGACGGCGCGGTCCTCAAGGTGGAGACCTTTCGCGCCGCCGGTGACCTGGCGCTGCTCGAGCTGCCGGGGGGCGGCCGGCTGGAGATGGACCTCGCCCGGGTCGAGCGGGTGGTCGACGACGAGGTCGAGCCGCCGCCACCGGGCGGCGGCGCGCCGCTCGCGGATGCCGCCACGGGCTTCGAAGTGCGCTGGCGCGAGGGGCAGACGGCGCCCGAGGTCCCGTTTCGCGACGAGATCGAGGCGGCGGCGCGGCGGCACGGGATCAACCCCCTGCTGGTCGCCGCGGTGGCGCGCGTCGAGTCCGCCTTCGACGCGCGGGCCATCTCATGGAAGGGGGCGCGCGGCCTGATGCAGCTGATGCCGGCGACCGCCCGCCGCTTCGGGCTGCGCGGTCACGAGCTGTTCGACCCGGCGCGCAATATCGAGGCGGGGACGCGCTACCTGGCCTGGCTGGCGAGCCGCTTCGAGGACGACCTGCCGCGCATCCTCGCCGGCTACAACGCCGGCGAGGGGGCGGTCGAGCGCCACGGCGGCGTGCCGCCCTACCGCGAGACCCGCGAGTACGTGCGCCGGATCTACGCGCGGCTCGGGCTGGCGGTCTCCGAGGCCGCCGGCGGGCGGTAGGTCAGCACGACCGCGGTCCGGTCGTCGACCACCGTCTGTTCGCCGCAGAAGGCGCGCACTCTCGCCAGGAGCTCACCGAGCAGCGCCTCGGCGCTGGCGCCGGCCACCGCGAGACTGCGCTGCGTCCGCGCGTAGCCGAACTGTTCGCCGCCGCCGTCGCAGCACTCGATGATGCCGTCCGAAAGCAGCACGATGGCGTCTCCGGCGGCCAGCCGCGCCGCGGCCCGTCCGTGGCGCCCCGCCAGCGTGCCGAGCGGCAGGCCGGGCGCCGCCAGCTCCTCGACCTCGCCGCCGGCGCGCACCACGTAGCAGGGGGGGTGACCGGCGTTGATCAGCTCGAGGGCTCCGCTGGCGGGGTCGAACTCGACGAAGGCGAGGGTGACGAACGAGCGCTCGCCCGAGCGACGGCGGAGCAGATGGTGGAGCCGCTCGAGCATCTCGGCGGCCGGCCGCCCTTCGTCGGTCATCAGCTCGAAGGCCGACTTGACCATCGCCATGCGCAGGCCGGCCGCCAGGCCGTGGCCGGCGACGTCGGCGATCACCAGGCCGAGGCGGCCGCCGGGGCGCTCGAGGACGTCGAAGTAGTCGCCGCCGATCGCCGCGCTCGGCTCGAAGAAGCTGGCGATCTCGACCCCCGGCCGGGCGGCGATCGTCTCCGGCAGCAGGTTCTGCTGGACCTCCCGGGCGAGCGCCAGCTCCTTGTCGAGCGCCTCCTTCTGCGCCGCCGTCTCGACCAGCTCGCCGAGATGCCCGGCCATGGCGTTGAAGGAGCGCTGCAGGGCGCCGATCTGGTCGCGCCGGCGTACCGGGATGCGGAAGGCGAAGTCGCCGCGGCCGATGGCGCGGGTGGCCGCCGAGAGCCGGTTGACCGCCCGCGAGAGGCCGAAGATCATGAAGACCGCCAAGGCCGCGGCGGCGATCCAGATCTCGAACAGCAGCACGGCGACGCCCGCCAGCGCGACCCAGGCGGTCGAGTCGGCCTGCTCGGAAGCCGACAGCAGCGTGCGGAAGAGGATCGTCGGACTCGCGGCGAGCGAGACCCGCACGCCGTCGGTCACCACCGCGCCGTCGGCGAGCGCGCGCAGGTCGCCGGTGCGTTCCATCCAGAGGACGATCGGCCGCTCCAGCCAGGTCGGCTCGCCCGGGGTGGCCGGCGGGGCGAGGCGGAAGTACTCGGCGGTCTCCTCGGCGGTGCGGCGGATCCACAGGCCGCGGAAGGTGAGGACTCGGCCGAAGACCTGGATGCGGGTCGTCGACAGGCGACCCGGGTCGTCGGCGCGAAAGAGCTGGAACCAGGCGCGCGAACGCTCGCGCAGGACCGCCGCCGGATCGCCGTCGAGCCGCACCAGGACGCCGCGGCGGCCGTCCCCGGCGAGTGCCGCGACGCTCAGGCGGCCGTCGGCGAGGGCGACGAACGGCCGGCGGCGCTCCTCCGGGTCGAGCCGGCGCAGCCGCTGCGCCCCGGCCAGCCACTCCGGCCAGACGGCGGGGGCTTCCGGATCGCCTTCGACCCGCCGGCCGTTGCGGTACTCGGCCACGGCCAGTTCGCCGCCGCCGCGCACCGCCGGGTACGAACCGTCGAGGTGGTCGCGGGCGGCCGCCTCGAGGTCGAGGTGGAGGTCCTCGATGGCGTCGCGCGACAGATGGCCGAGCAGGAAGCCCGCCGCCAGGTAGCTGGCCAGCGCCACCAGCACCGCGATGAGGAAGAGCGGCAGGACGCCGACCAGCACGTAGGAGACGGCGAGCCGGCGCCCGACGCTCCAGAAGACGCGGCGCCAGACGGCGCGCGCCAGCCAGGCGGCGAGCAACAGGGCGAAGCAGAGTCCGGCGAGGGCGGCGAAGACGTCGGCCAGCGCCGAGTCCGACAGGCGGGCGGGGAGCAGCGCCAGCGCGAAGACCCCGCCGGCCAGCAGCACGAGGCGGCTGAGGCGCGATCCGCGGCGGCGGTCGGGCGGCGGGGGAGCGGGCAAGCGGGCGGTCTCTCCGTTCACCATACGGCTTCCGGGTCCGCGGGTTCCGGAGACCCTCGGAATCCGACCCGGCGGTCCGCTACAATGCCGGGCGTGGGCGGCTTCCGTCCGCACATTCGATTGCACAGACGCCGGGGAGAGGAGAGGTTCCGTGTCCCGACTGCCACGCGCGCAAGAGTACTTGAAGACCGGATTCAACGCCGAGGCCGCCAGCGCGGCCCGCTTCCGCGCCCTCGCCGCGCGCGCCCGCGAGGAAGGGCGCCAGCGCCTCGCCGCGGCGCTCGCCGAGCTGGCCACCGCCAAGGACGAGCTGGCGCTCGTCCAGTACGCCGCGGCCGAGTCGATCCGCGAACCGGCCGAAGAGCTGCCGGCGGCCATCGCCGCGGCGCTCGCCGAGGAGCAGTACGAGATCGAGTCGCTCTATCCGCGCATGATCCGCGAGGTCGACGCCGAAACCGGCGGCGTGCTCGCCGGCATCGTCGACTCGCAGCGCGCCCACGCGGCGCGCATCGAGGGCCTGCTCGACGCGGTGACCCGCTCGGCCGGCGACATTCCGGCCTGATCGGCGTAGTAGGATCGCGGCGCGATGGAAGTCCAAGGCGAATCCTGGCTGACCACGAAGCTCGACGCCTTCATCGATTGGTCGCAGAAGAACAGCTTCTGGCCGCTGCCCTTCGGCACGGCCTGCTGCGCCATCGAGTTCATGGGGTCGGTGTCGTCGCACTACGACATGGCCCGATTCGGTTATGAGGTCGTCCGCTTTTCGCCCCGGCAGAGCGATCTGATGATCGTCGCCGGGACGATCACCGACAAGATGGCTCCGGTACTCAAGCGCATCTACGACCAGATGCCCGATCCCAAGTGGGTCGTCTCGATGGGCGCCTGCGCCTGCTCGGGAGGGTTCTACCGCGCTTACCACGTGATGCAGGGGATCGACGAGATCATCCCGGTCGACGTCTACGTGCCCGGCTGCCCGCCCTCGCCGGAGGGGCTCATGTACGGCATTCTCCAGGTGAAGGAGAAGGTCGATCGTGATCGCAAGGCGCTGAAGCGCTCGAAGAAGAACCGGAAGCCGCGTCATGCAGCCTGACCTGCCCGGATTCGTCGCGCGTTTCCCGGCGGGCAGCGTGGAGGCCCTGACGGGGCCCGGCGCGCCGGCCGACCAGCCGACCTGGCGGGTGTCGCGCGACGTGCTGCTCGAGCTCGCCGGCGAGCTGCGGCGCAGTCCGGAGACCCGCTTCGACCTGCTGCTCGAAGTCTTCGGCATGGACTACCCGGATCGCGGCGACGCCGGCGGCGGGCGGTTCGAGGCGGTCTACCACCTCTATTCGATGCCGACCGGCCGGCGGCTGCGCCTCAAGGTGCCGGTTCCGGAGGCGGACCCGGTGGTGCCGTCGGTGGTGTCGGTGTGGAAGGGCGCGGACTGGTTCGAGCGCGAGGCCTGGGACATGTTCGGCATCCGCTTCAGCGGTCACCCGAACCTGCGCCGGATCCTCACCCACGACGCCTTCCAGGGGCACGCGCTGCGCAAGGACTACGACCCGGCGCGGCGCTGGATCCTCACCGAGGACAAGATCTGGCAACCGAAGCTCGAGGCTCCCGAGAGGGAGGACTCGATGTTCGAGCGGATGACGATCAACATCGGGCCCTCGCATCCGGCGATGCACGGCACCTTCCGCATGATCGCCCTGGTCGATGGCGAGGAGATCGTCACCTCGGAGATCGAGATCGGCTATCTCCACCGCTGCATGGAGAAGATGTCCGAGACGCACACCTGGCAGCAGGTGATTCCCTACACCGACCGGCTCAACTACTGCTCGTCGTTCCTCAACAACGTCGGGTACTGCCGGACGGTCGAGTCGCTGCTCGGCATCGAGGTGCCGCCGAAGGCGGTGTGGGCGCGCACCATCCTGTCGGAGTTCTCGCGCATCATGGACCACGTCGTCGCCAACGGCTCGACCCTGGTCGACTGCGGCGCGCTGACGAACTTCTGGTACCTGTTCCAGGTTCGCGAGGAGATCTACGGACTGCTCGAGTCGGTGTGCGGCGCCCGGCTGACCGTGTCGGCGTGCCGCATCGGCGGTCTGCTCGCCGACCTCCCGCCGGATTTCGAAGCGCGCTGCCGCAAGCTCCTCGCTCACATTCCGCAGTTCATCGACGACGTCGAGACGCTGGTCGACAAGAACCGCATCTGGCTCGACCGCTCGGTCGGCGTGGCGGCGATCACCGGCGAGGAGGCGGTCAACTGGAGCTTCACCGGCCCCTGCCTGCGGGCGGCCGGGGTGGCCTACGACGTGCGCAAGGCGCACCCCTACGACCTCTACGACACGGTCGACTGGGAGGTGCCGGTCCTCCACGGCGGCGACGTTCACGACCGCTTCAAGGTCCGCATGCTGGAGATCCGGCAGTCGCTGTCGATCATCCGCCAGCTGCTCGACCGCGGCATGCCCGAGGGGCCTTTCGTGGTCGACGACCCGCACGTCGCTCTGCCGCCGAAGGACGCCTGCTACAACCAGATGGAGTCGATGATCTACCACTTCAAGCTGATCATGGACGGCATCCAGGTGCCGCCGGGCGAGCGCTACGGCTTCGTCGAGGGGGCCAACGGCGAGCTCGGTTACTACTGCGTCTCGGACGGCTCGGGCAAACCCTACCGCGTGCGCGTGCGGCCGCCCTGTTTCCCGATCTTCTCGGCCTTCCCGACGATGATTCGCGGCGCTTCGGTCTCCGACGCGATCGCCACGCTCGGCGGCCTGAACGTCATCGCCGGAGAGCTCGAACGATGAACGTCGACCCCCGCGCCCTCGAGCTTCCCGGCATCCAGCAGCACCCGACCGAGCTCCGGCCGCGCCGGATGTCGCTCGCCGAGCGGTTCTACCTGCCGCTGCTCACCGGCATGATGGTGACCATCCGGCACATGTTCCAGAATCTCCTCGGCCTGCGCAAGCGGGTGACCATCCAGTACCCCGAGGAGCGGCGCGAATACAGCCACCGCTACCGCGGGCACCACATCCTGACCACGCGTCCGGACGGTTCGGTGCGCTGCGTCGCCTGCTTCCTGTGCGCCACCAACTGCCCGGCGCAGTGCATCCACATCGAGGCGGGCGAGCACAACGACGTCAACGTCGAGAAGTATCCGGTGGTCTACGAGATCGACATGTTGCGCTGCGTCTTCTGCGGCTACTGCGTCGACGCGTGCCCGGAGGAGGCGATCATCATGTCGAACAACCACGACATGGCCTTCTTCAATCGCGAGCAGTCGATCGTCGGCAAGGCCGACCTGATGAAGCCCTACACCGTCGACCCCGCGCGGCTCGGCTATCGCCCCTACTACCCGGAAGAGGACGCCCAGCGGGCGGCGATGCGCCGCGAAGCATTCGACCTGGTCGCCGCGGCGCGCCGGAAGGCCGAAGGTACCTCGCAGTCGGCCGTCGCCGGCGGCTGACCGCCGGCCGGCGCCGCTGCCGCGCCCTCTCTCCACCCCCGCGCGCGGGGCGCGCCGGGCGGGCGGCGTGTATCCTCGCCGCGGAGGAGCCATGACGACCACCTGCCGCCGCGCCGCCACCCTTCTCGCCGTTCTCGCCGCGACCGCGCCGGTCGCCGCGCAGCTTCCGGAGGTGCGCGAGCAGCTGGAGATCCGCGAGGTCCCGGTGCTCGTCGACCTGCCGGCCGCCTGGCGGCAGCGCGGCGCGGCGGCCCTCGCCGACGATCTGGTGATCCTCGAGGACGGCTCGCCGCGGGAACTTTCGGCGGTGGCGCCGGTGGCGCCCCCGGCGGGCTCGGGTTTCGCCCGCGTCACCCTCGCGGTCGATCGCCTGCACTGCAGCGACGAGGCCGTCGCGGCGGCGGTGCCGGCCCTCGCGGCGCTGGCGCCGCGCTGGGTCGCCCTCGGCCCGGTCGACGTCGTCCGCCTCGGCGGCAGGGAGCCGGCCACCGAGTCGACGCGCGACGCACGGCTCGCCGCCTCGCGCATCGAGGCGCTCGGCGGCGTCCGCTGCGCGCTCGAGCCGGCGGCCGAGGCCCCGGATCCGGCGTCGCTCACCTGCCCGGCGACCCCCTGTCTGCTGGTGTGGATCGGCGGCGGCTGGCGCGGCGGGGAGGCGGCCGGGGCGTCGCTCGACGCGGCCGCGCGGACCGCCCGCACCCTCGCGCAGCGCGGCTGGAGCGTGATCGCGCTGGGACCGGCCATCGCCGCCGAGCCGGGGCCGGCGGGCAAGCCGGGCACCACGCTGCCCGGCAGCGACAAGACGACCTGGACGGTGGATCTGCTCGATCCCGCTCGTTCGGCCGCCGAGGGGCGGCCGGCCGCCGATCAGCGCGCCGTGGACGTGGCGCTGGCCCCGCTGCGCCGCCTGGTCGCGGCGACGGCGGGGGAGCTGGCGCTGGGCGGCGACGAGGTGGAGCGGGCGCTGGCGGCGATCGAGACGCGCACGTTGCTCTACTTCCGCACCGACCGCGCCCCGGCGCAACCGGCCGCGCTCGAGGTCCGCGAGCGCGGAGAAGGCGGCGCGCGGCTGAAGGCGCCGGAGTGGACTCCGGACGGCCGCGACTGAGCGAGGTCGTCCCGGCGACCGGGTGCTAGGATGCCCGGCGCGCCGCGACGCCAGCTGAGGCGTCGCGCTTCGCCCGAGGATTGCGAATGACCCTTCCCAGCGTGGAGCCCTCCCGGCAGGTCCCGCGCGAGACGCTCGAAGACGTGGTGATCCGGTTCGCCGGCGACTCCGGCGACGGCATGCAGATCACCGGCGGCCAGTTCACGACGACGTCCGCGCTGGTCGGCAACGACCTCGCCACCTTTCCGGACTTTCCCGCCGAGATCCGCGCGCCCGCCGGCACGCTGCCCGGCGTCTCGGCCTTCCAGGTCCGCATCGCCGACTACGACATCCACACCCCGGGCGACGCGCCCGACGTGCTCGTGGCGATGAACCCGGCGGCGCTGCAGGTCAACCTGCGCGACCTCAAGACGAACGGCATCCTGATCGTCAACGTCGACGAGTTCGAGGAGCGCAACCTGAAGAAGGCCGGCTACGCGGCCAACCCCCTCGAGGACGGCAGCCTCGCGGCGTACCGCGTGCTGCCCGTGCAGCTGGCGACGCTCACCCGGCGCACCCTCGAGGGGAGCGGACTCGACGCCAAGTCGATCGAGCGCTGCAAGAACTTCTTCGCGCTCGGCATGGCCTACTGGATCTTCTCGCGGCCGCTCGAGGCGAGCGTCCGCTGGCTGGAGACGAAGTTCGCCGCCAAGCCGGCCCTCGCCGAGGCGAACATCAAGGTCATGCGCGCCGGCTGGAACTACTGCGACATCACCGAGGCGTTCCAGGTCCGCTACGAGATCCAGCCGGCGAAGCTGGCGCCCGGCGTCTACCGCAACATCACCGGCAACACGGCGCTCGCCTACGGCCTGATCGCCGCCGCCCGCGCCTCCGGGCTGCCGCTCTTCCTCGGCGCCTACCCGATCACTCCGGCCTCCGACCTGCTGCACGAGCTGGCGCCGCTCAAGCACTTCGGCGTCACCACCTTCCAGGCCGAGGACGAGATCGCCGCGGTCTGCGCCGCCATCGGCGCCTCGTTCGGCGGCGCCCTCGGCGTCACCTCGACCTCCGGGCCCGGCGTGGCGCTCAAGAGCGAGGCGATGAACCTCGCGGTGATGACCGAACTTCCGCTGGTCGTCATCGACATCCAGCGCGGCGGGCCGTCGACCGGCTTGCCGACCAAGACCGAACAGGCGGACCTGCTGCAGGTGATGTTCGGCCGCAACGGCGAGTCACCGATTCCGGTGCTGGCGGCTTCGTCGCCCGGCGACTGCTTCGAGATGGGGATCGAGGCCTGCCGGCTGGCGGTGCGCTGCATGACGCCGGTGGTGCTGCTCTCGGACGGCTACCTGGCCAACGGCGCCGAACCCTGGCGGCTGCCCGACGTCTCCCGGCTGCCGGACTTCCCGGTCGAGTTCCACGACTCGCCTGTCGGCTTCGCCCCCTACGCCCGGGATCCGGAGACCCTCGCCCGGCCGTGGGCGATTCCGGGGACTCCCGGGCTCGAGCACCGCATCGGCGGCATCGAGAAGCAGGATGGCAGCGGCAACGTCTCTTACGATCCGGCCAACCACGATCACATGGTGCGCATGCGCGCCGAGAAGGTGGCGCGCATCGCGCGCGACATCCCGGCGCTCGAGGTGCATGGCGATCCCGAGGGGGGACCGCTGCTCGTCCTCGGCTGGGGGTCGACCGCCGGCGCCATCACCGGCGCGGTCAACCTGGCACGGCGCGAGGGGCTGGCGGTTTCGCGCGCCCACCTGCGCTACCTCAACCCGTTCCCGGCCAACCTCGGCGAGGTGCTGGCGCGCTTCGATCAGGTGCTCGTGCCGGAGATGAACCTCGGCCAGCTGGCGCTGCTGATCCAGGGGCGCTACCTCAAGCCGGTGATCAGCTACACGAAGGTCGAGGGCAAGCCCTTCTTCCGCCACGAGATCCGTGCGCGGATCGGCGAGCTGCTCGGCGGGGCGCGAGGATGAACCGAACTGCTTCCAGAAGGCCGCCACGGGCGCTTGCGAGCGCCGGCGGGACGGTGACGGCATGACGACGCCCGCGACGACTCTGACGCGCAAGGACTTCCAGACCGACCAGGAGGTTCGCTGGTGCCCCGGATGCGGCGACTACGCGATCCTCACCGCGGTGCAGTCGGTGCTTCCCGAGCTCGGCATCGAGCGCGAGAAGTTCGTGGTGGTGTCGGGGATCGGCTGCTCCTCGCGCTTTCCTTACTACATGAACACCTACGGCTTCCACACCATTCACGGCCGCGCGCCGGCGGTGGCGACGGGGCTGAAGGTGGCGCGTCCCGAGCTCGAAGTCTGGGTGGTGACGGGCGACGGCGACGCGCTGTCGATCGGCGGCAATCACCTCATTCACACCCTGCGCCGCAACGTCGGGGTGAAGATCCTGCTGTTCAACAACCGGATCTACGGGCTGACCAAGGGGCAGTATTCGCCCACTTCGGAGCTCGGCAAGCGCACCAAGTCGAGCCCGTACGGTTCGGTCGACTATCCGTTCAGCGCCACCTCGGTGGCGATCGGCGCCGGAGCGACCTTCGTCGCCCGCTCGGTCGACGTCTTCCAGGCCCACCTCAAGGAGACGCTGCGCGCCGCGGCGGCCCACCGCGGCACCGCCTTCGTCGAGATCTACCAGAACTGCAACATCTTCAACGACAAGGCGTTCGCTCACCTGACCGACAAGGAGCGACGCGCCGACGCGGTGGTCGAGCTGCGCCAGGGCGAACCGCTGGTCTTCGGCCAGGAGAGGGATCGCGGCGTGCGCCTCGCCGGCACCGAGCTCGAAGTCGTGCGCTTCGCCGACGGATTCGGTCCCGGGGACTGCCTGGTCTGGGACGAGACGCGGATCAACCCGGCGATCGCCTTCATGACCGCGCAGATGAAGGCGCCCGATTTCCCGGTGCCGATCGGCGTCCTGCGGCGGGTCGAGAGGCCCACATTCGAGGCCGGCGTGGTCGGCCAGATCGAAGGGGAGCGCGAGCGCAAGGGCGCCGGCACGCTGGAAGCGCTGCTGCGCGCCGGAGAGACCTGGACCGTGCACGAGGACGGGACGATCTCCTGACCGCCCGGCGGGTCGGCCCGGGCACGCCGGAGCCGCTCGGCGTATCGCGCTCGGCGGCCGGCCGCAACTTCGCGCTCTTCGCCACCCGCCCGGAGCGGCTCGTCCTCGAGCTGGCCGAGCCCGGCGGCGCGTCGCTCGCATCCATCGAGCTCGATCCGCGCAGCGACCGGACGGGCGACGTCTGGCACGTCGAAGTGGCGGGCCTCCCCGAAAGCTTCGAGTACGGTTTCCGGGCCGATGCGGACCCGCGGCCGCTGCTCGACCCGCGGGCTCCGGCGCTCGCCGGCGGCGAGGTCTGGGGGTGGACGCCGGAGGCTGTCCGCGAGCTGGCCGAGGGGGACCAGCCGCGCTGGCGCGTCTACCGCGGCCTCGTCCCCGCCGCGATTCCCGCTGTCCTCGACGAGGCGGCCCGTCCGGTCGTCGCCGACGCGCGACGCGTCGTCTGCGAGCTGCACGTGCGCGGCTACACCCGGCACCCGAGCTCGCGAGCGGGCGCGCCGGGAACCTACGCCGGGCTGATCGAACGCCTGCCCCGGCTGCGTGAGCTCGGGGTGACGACGATCGAGCTGCTGCCGGTGGCGGAGTTCGACGAGACCGAGAACCGGCGCCGCAACCCGGAGACGGGGGAGCGGCTGGTCAACTTCTGGGGCTACAGCCCGGTCTCGTTCTTCGCCCCCAAGGCGTCGTACGCGGTCGCGCCGGGCAACGGCCGTGAGCTGTTCGAGTTGCGCGCCCTGGCCGACGCCTGTCACGCCGCCGGGCTCGAACTGGTCGTCGACGTGGTGCTCAATCACACCGCCGAGGCGGGCCTCGGCCGGCGGGACCCGGTGCGCTCGCTGGCGGCCCTGGCGCCCGAGGTCTACTACATCCTCGATCGCCGCGTGGCCCCGCTCGACCTCACCGGCTGCGGCAACACGGTCCAGCTCAACCACCCGGTGG
>CAYYIK010000010.1:53145-60845 GCA_964471955.1 uncultured Thermoanaerobaculia bacterium
GCCCCGCTCGACCTCACCGGCTGCGGCAACACGGTCCAGCTCAACCACCCGGTGGTCCGCCGGCTGGTCCTCGACGCCCTGCGCTGGTGGGTCGAGCGGCTCGGCGTCGACGGCTTCCGCTTCGACCTCGCGGCGGCGCTCTTTCGCGGCCCGCGCGGCGAAGTCCTCGAGCGCTCCCCTCTGGCCGAGGAGATCGCCGCGGATACCGTGCTGTCGCGCCGCCTGCTCATCGCCGAGCCCTGGGATGCCACGGGATTCGACGCCTCCGACCGGTTCCCGCTGCCCTGGCGGATCTGGAACGGGCGCTTTCGTGACGCCCTGCGGCGCGCCCAGCGCGGCGACGGCGGCATCGAGCGCGAGCTGGCGCTGCGCCTGTCGGGCAGCCCGGATCGCTTCGGCCCGCCGCGCTGCGCCGCGGCCTCGATCCAGTTCGTCACCTGCCACGACGGATTCACGCTGGCCGACCTGGTCACCTATTCGGACAAGCGCAACCTGCCCAACGGCGAGGGCAACCGCGACGGCTGGAACGACAACCTGTCGACGAACTGCGGTGTCGAGGGTCCGGCGGAGGACGCGGAGGTGGTGGCGCGGCGGCTGCTCCGGCGGCGCAACCTGCTCGTCCAGCTGCTGCTCGCCCGCGGCACGCCGATGCTGCTCGGCGGCGACGAGGCGGGCAACACGCAGCAGGGCAACAACAACGCCTGGTGTCAGGACAACGAGACGGGCTGGGTCGTCTGGCCGCCGGGCGAGGGGGAGCTCGAGGCGTGGGTGCGCGGCCTGATCGCGCTGCGCCGCGAGCTGACCGCCGAGGAGGCGGCGCAGATCGCCGACGCCGGCTGGGGCGCGGCGGCGTTTCCGGTCGGATTCGCCGACGAGGCACGCACCGAGCTGATGGTCGATCTGGTCCTGCCCGCCTGCACGGCGGACGGCGGTCCGGCGCCCGCCGGCCAGCGCCTGCTGCTGGCCTGCAACGGCGGCGAACGGGAGGTCCGCTTCCCGGTGCCGCGCTCCCCCTGGGGGAGCCACTGGGCGCTGCGCCTCGATACGGGCGCCGACCCGCCGGGCCCGTGGAGCCGCGAGGCGGCGCCGCGCCTGGCGCCCGGCACGCAGGTGATCGCCGTCGCCCCGGGCGCGGTGCGCGTGCTCACCCTGGTCCCCGCCCCCCCGGCTTGACGGACTGACCGCCGGTCAGGAAAATATGACCGGCGGTCAGTATTCGCGACCACCGCCGGGGAGCGCCGGGATGTCGACCACCGAGACGCGCGGGCGCGGCGAACTGCACCGGGCTGCGCGGCGTGCCACGCTGCTCGCCGCCGCGGCGCGCTGCTTCGACCGCAGCGGCTTCGAGGCGACGACGATGGCCGGCGTGGCGGCCGCGGCGGGCGTCTCGAAGGGGGCGACCTATCTCTACTTTCCGTCCAAGGAGAGTCTCTTCCGCAAGCTGCTGCTGCTCGAGCTCGCGGCCTGGGCGGCGGCGGTCGAAGGGCGGCTCGACGGCTCGCGCGGCCGCTCGGCGCGCAGCGCGGCGCGCGCCCTGGCCGGCGAGATGGCGGCGCGGCCACGCCTGCTGCGTCTCTCCGCGCTGGCCCATCCGGTGCTCGCTCCACGCGGCGACGCCGCCGGCGGGCTCGAATTCGAGCGGGCGCAGGCGACGACGCTGCGGCCGCTGGCGGCGCGCCTCGAGGAGCGGCTGGCGGAGCTCAGGCACGGCGAGGGAGCCCGGCTGCTGGCGCGACTGCGCGCCCTCGCGGTCGGCCTCGCGCCGCTCGTCGAGGCGCGTCCGGAGCTCGCCGCGGCGGCCGCGTCCGATCCGGAGCTGGCGCCGCTCGCGGCCGACTTCGAGCGCGAGCTGACCGACTGCCTGACCGCGATGATCGACGGCTGGCGGTGAGCCCGGGCAAGCCTCAGACGGCAGGAGCCTTGCGGGCGGTGAAGAGGAAGCGGTCGGCGCCGAGATAGCCGAAGCGGTGCGAGGCATAGAGATGGGCCACGGGATCGACCAGCCCGGCGGCGCCGAGATCGTCGAGCAGATCCCAGCCGAAAGTGCGAAAGGCGAGGCAGCCGGCGGGATCGAGCGGGTCGACGTGGTAGTCGGGAGCGAGCAGATGCTCGATCGTGCCGTCGGCGCGTCGGCGCGCCCGCACGTCGGTCCGCGGGCCGGCGTGGAACGGCACCGAGACGACGAGCACGCCGCCTGGCGCCAGGACCCTCGCCATGCCGGCGAGTGCCGGCCGGTGGTCGGGCAGGTGCTCGAGGACTTCGAACGAGAGCACGGCGTCGAAACTCGCCGCCGGCCAGGCGGGCGCCAGGACGTCTTCGTGGCGGACGCCGGCGCCGTCGACGCCACCCCCCGGCGTGCCGTCGCGCAGGAATTCGCTCCCCTCGACCCGATAGCGGCGCGAGAACTCCCGGTAGAGCGGCCCCCACGCCTCGGCGAGCCAGATCCGCGCCCCGGCCGACAGGCCGGTGATCTGCGGAAAGAGGTGCAGCGCCGCGCGCATCCGGCTGCTCAGCTCGCAGCGCGGGCAGTGGAGCGTCTCACGCCAGAGCGGCCGCTCCTCGCCGTAGCGGTGCAGCAGCTGCGGATCCACCTGGAAGCCGACCGTCGCCTCGCAGATGGCGCAGACACCTTCGACGGCGAACGGCCTCTCCCGCGTCAGTTCGCGCTCGCGGCGGCGGCGGGCCGTCAGCGCTCCGGCGTGGCGGGCGACGTGGTCCAGATACTCGCGATGCGAGCGCAGCTCCGTCCGTTCGAAGTCGTCGGCCTCGGGCATCGCGGTGTCGGCTGAAGCGCGCGGGGCCGCCGCGGCGAGCGACCAGAACTCCGAGGTGGCGAGCGCCCGCGAGGCCTCGGCCATCAGGTAGGGGTGGCGGCGGAGCGACGGGGCGACCTCCGGTCGGGCGCCACGGCGCCCGACCAGGGAGAAAGCGTCGATCAGGTGGGGTGAGCCCCAGTCGACCAGCTCCTGGCGCAGGGGTTCGAGGCCGGCCGCGGGGAGCCAGCCGAGAAGCCGTTCGGCCGAGACGTCGGGTGCCCGGCCGTGCGGGCGGCCGATCGCCGGCTCGCTCTCTCCCGGTGCCAGGAAGGCGGCGAGATTCGAATGGTGGAGAAAGGCGACGCCGCGCGGCGTGAGCACCCGGGCGATCTCCGCCAGCAGCGGCCGGATCCCCCCCTCGCCGGTGGCGACCAGGGCCTCGAAGCTGAACACCAGATCGACCGAACCGTCCTCCACGCCGGGCAGCGACCAGCCGTTGGTCGGCACGGTGCGGCAACGGTGCTCCGGACGCTCGCTGGCGAGCCAGCGGCGACAGGCGGCGAGCGCCGCCTCGTCGACGTCGACCAGCAGCAGCTCGCTGCTGACGTCGGCGAGAAACGGGGCGAGCCGCCCCTCGCCGCAGCCGAGGTCGAGCAGCCGCGGCGCCGGCAGGCAGGCGGCAAGGCGCGGCAACAGGCTCTGCCACCAGAGGCTGGCGGCACCGCCCCAGAGCCGGGCGCTCGCCGCCTCCGGAGGGGGCGTCACCGGGTGCGCACCTTCACGGTGCGGCCGACCTGGTCGAGCATGTGGCGCAGCGTGTCGTAGTCGGGGTGCTTCATGCGCAGCCAGGCGTTGGCCATGTAGCCCCCCTCGAACGGCGCGGTCGGGGAGCCGGGGGGAGGCAGGTGCGAGTCGAGAATCCACTCGCCGAAGCGCCGCTCGATCTCGTCGACCCCCTCGTAGTGCGAGATGCGCCCGTCGCCGTCCGGCCGCAGGTTGATCATGCCGGTCGCCCAGCGGCGCGACAGCTGCTGGCCGGGACGGCCATGCACGACCGCCATCGCCCATTCGCGGTAGATGTCGAAGTCGTTGGCGGCGGCGTAGAGGTCCCAGACGCCGACGCCGGGGGGGCGGCAGCCGATCTCCGAGAAACGCAGTCCCTTCGGTCCGAAGAACCACTCCATGTGGGTGGCCGAGGTGCCGATGCCGAGCGCCTCGATGACCTTCTGGCCCATCGCCCGCAACTCGCCGTAACCGGAGGCCTCGACCCGGTTGGTGGTGACGATCTGCGGCGAGATCCACCGTGTCCGCATCGCCTCGAGGACGTTGGGGTAGTAGTGGGAGATGAACTCGTGGACCACCTTGCCGTCGATCGTCAGGGTGTCGTAGAACCCCTCGTGACCCTCGACGAACTCCTCGGCGGCGACCGAGACTCCCTCGCGGTCGAGGCCGTACTCGACGATCGCGCTCTCGAGCTCGCGGTCGTTGGAGACCTTGGTCGTTCCCGACGCGCCAGCGCCGCTGCGCGGCTTGAGGATGAGCGGGTAGCCGATCTCGGCGGCGAAGACCCGCAGCTCCTGCGCCGAGGCGACGCCGCGCGAAGCGGCGGTGGGGACGCCCGCCGCCCGCAGGGCCTCCTTCATCGCCGGCTTGTCGCGGCACAGCCAGGCGGTGCGCAGCGTGGTCCCCGGAATGCCGGCGGACTCGCGCACCCGCGCCGCCGGGAGGATGTGCGCCTCGACCGTCGCCTCCAGCCGGTCGACCCACTCGCGCCCCTGGACGCGGCGCACCGCGGCGAACAGTGCTCCCTCGTCGACCACGGTCCTGACCTGCTCGTAGCCGTGCAGCCAGCCGCGCAGCTCGCCGTCGAGCGCCTCCGGCGGTGCCTCCCCGATGCCGGTCACCCGCGCCCCCACGGCCGCGAGCCCGCGCACGAACTGGCGCTGGTTGTAGGGGAACTTCGGCTCGATGAACAGGACGTGCATGGAAGTCTCCTCGCTCGGCGACGGCTGGCGATGGCGGCGATTCTAGCCCCTGCGGAGGCGACCGCGGGCCGCCCGAGCCGATAAGATCGGCCGCCATGCCCACCGTCGTCCTGCTCGGTCCCCAGCGTTTCACGCCGACCCTCGGCGAGGCGGTCGCCGCGGCCGGCGTCGGCGGACGCCTGGCCTCGGTCACCGCCGGCTGGCAGGAGCGCGAGGCCGAGGATCTGGAGCTCCACGAGCACCTCGGGGAGCGGACCGCCAACCTGATGCTCTTCTCGCGCGGCGAGGATGTCTTCGAGCGCGACGCCGAACTGGCGGCGGCCCACCGCGAACGCCAGGACCGCCTGCGCGAGCTGCAGGCCCTCTACCGGATCCGCGTCGGTCACGCGCAGGCGGCGCTGCGCGAACTGCACGAGCGCGGCGGCGAGGCGTCGCTGCTCGACCCGATCAAGGAGGAGGCGCGCCGCGTGGTGCGCGACATCGACGCCGCGCACCTTGCGAGCACGCGGGCGGTCCACGCCGAGTTCGACCGCGCCTTCGCCCCGGCGGCGCGCCCGGCCCTGGCCCGCCACGCGGCGGCGGTGGGGAGGATCCTCGAGCGCTCGGAGGCGCTGCTGATCGCCGGCGGCCACCTGGCGATCCTGCTCGACCGGCTGCGGCTCTTCGGCGTCGCGGGCCGCGTCGCGGGGCGCACCGTCTTCGCCTGGTCGGCGGGCGCCATGGCGATCTGCGAACGGGTCGTGCTCTTCCACCACTCCCCGCCGCAGGGCTACGGCAACACCGAGCTGTTCGGCGAGGGGCTCGGGCTGGTTCCCGGCGTCGTCGCCTTTCCCCACGCGCGCCGCCGCCTGCAGATGGAAGATCGGCGCCGCATCGAGCTGCTCAGCCGCCGCTTCGCGCCCGCCGACTGCCTGGCGCTCGAGGACGGCGGCTGGATCCTCTTCGAGGCGAACGGCCGGAGACCCGGGCGCGGCGTGGCGCGCTTCGGCGAAGACGGCCGGGTCCATCCGCTCGCCGCATGAACCTGGCCATTCGCGAGCTGACCGCCGCCGGGGCGCCGGACCCGCAGCGGATCGAGGCCTTCCTGGCCGGGCACGCCTTTCCACTCGTCGAGGGCAACTCGGTGACCTTCGTCTACCGCGGTCCCGCCGACGCCGTCTACCTCCAGCACTGGATCTTCGGCCTGCCCCAGGCGGTGCCCTTCCAGCGCGTCGAGGGGAGCGACCTCTGGTTCCTGGTGCAGGAGATCCCGGCGCGTTCGCGCGTCGAGTACAAGCTCGAGGTGCAGCAGGGGGACGTCTCCCGGCTGATCCGCGACCCGCTCAATCCGCACCTGGCGCAGGACCCGTTCGGCGCCAACTCGGTCTGCCAGGGGGCGGGCTACGAAGTGCCGGAGTGGGTGAACCCGGACGCCGAGGCGCGCCCCGGCCGGATCGAACCGGTCACCGTGCCGGCGGCCGCTTTCGGCGAGGCCGAGCGCCGCATCCGCGTCTACCTGCCGGCCAACTACCGCGAGACGCGGCGCTACCCGCTGCTGATCGTCCACGACGGTGGGGACTACCTGCGCTTCTCGGCCCTGCGCACCGTGCTCGACAACCTCATCCACCGCGCCGAGGTGGCGTCTCTGGTCGTCGCCCTGATCGATTCACCGGAGCGTCTGCGCGAGTACGCGGCCGACCCGCGGCATGCCGACTGGGTGGCCGGCGAGCTGCTGCCGGCGCTCGAGCAGCGCTACCCGCTGCGCGAGAGCGCCGCCTCGCGCGGTCTCATGGGCGCGTCGTTCGGCGGCGTCGCCGCCTTCTCGACGGCGGTTCGCCACCCCGGGATCTTCGGCCGGCTGCTCCTTCAATCGGGCTCGTTCGCCTTCACCGACATCGGGCCGTCGCAGCGCGGACCGGCGTTCGAGCCGGTGGTCGAGTTCATGAACGCCTGGCGCGCCGAGCCGCGGGCGGTCGCCGAGCGGGTCTTCGTCTCGTGCGGTGTCTACGAGTCGCTGATCTACGAGAACCGTTCGCTGATCCCGATGCTCGAGCGCACCGGCATGAGCGTGCGCTACGTCGAGGCCAACGACGGGCACAACTGGGAGAACTGGCGCGACCGCCTGCGCGAAGGGCTCTCCTGGCTCTTCCCGGGCCCCTTCTGGTTCATCTACGAATGAGTCCGGGCGGTCTTCCCGCTTCGCCCGCGAAGGCCCCGCCGGCGGTGCGCGGCCGGTTGGGTTAGGCTCCGCGGCGGAAATCGACCGACGACGGCGAGAAAGGGACGGGACCATGGCCGAGGTGGTGCGCAGGATCGGGCTTTCGCTGGGGGCCGACCTCTGCTGGCCGATCTGCTTCGAGGAGATCCTCAGGCGCCTCGACCTCGCCCTGAAGCTCGACGGGGACACGGTGCGCTTCGAGGTCGAGCGGCTGACGATCGAGCCGTTCGACCTCGCCCAGCCGGTGCGCTACGACGTCGTCCTCGACCGCCTCACGCACTGGTACCACACCAGCCGCGAGTGGATCAAAAAGGCGGTCGTGATGAACGACCTCTACGTCTTCAACAACCCCTGGTCGATCCAGGCCAACGAGAAGCACACCAGTTACGCCGCCATGATGCGGCTCGGCTTCCCGGTGCCCGACACCTGGTTGCTGCCGCCCAAGGAGTACGAGCCGGCGGCCGACCTGCAGGTCACCCTCGACCGCTACGCGCGGCTGTTCGATCTCGGCGAGGTCGGCGAGAAGGTGGGCTATCCGCTGTTCATCAAGCCGTTCGACGGCGGCGCCTGGGTGGGCGTGTCGAAGATCGCCGACCGCGCCGAGCTGCAGAAGGCCTACGACTCGTCGGGACGGCGGATCATGCACTTGCAGAAGGCGGTCGATCCCTTCGACCTGTTCGTGCGCGCCGTCGGCGTCGGCCCGCAGGTGCACGTCATGAAGTACGACCCCGGCGCGCCGCTGCACGACCGCTACAAGGTCGA
>CAYYIK010000011.1:0-57512 GCA_964471955.1 uncultured Thermoanaerobaculia bacterium
ATCGTCGAGGCCGCTGCGATCGGCGTGCCGGACGAGCTCAAGGGGGAGGCGATCGTGCTCTTCGCGGTGCCGAAGCCCGGCGTCGAGCCGTCCGACGAGCTGCGCGCCGAGCTCGCCGCGGCGGTCGCCGAGCGCCTCGGCAAGCTCGCCCGGCCGCGCCAGGTGCGCTTCGCGCGCGACCTGCCGAAGACCCGCAGCGCCAAGATCCTGCGCCGCCTGGTCAAGGCGGTGGCGCTGGGCGAGCAGCGGCTGGGAGACCTGTCGACGCTCGCCAACCCGGAAGCGATCGACGCCGTGCGCGACGCCGTCTGAGCCGCGACTCAGGCGAGTTCGGCGAAGGCTTCGGCGGCTGCCGCGAGGCCCGCCTCGAGCTCCTCGTCGGGGACCGCGAAGGAGACGCGCAGGTAGCCCTCCTGGAGGAAGGCGGCGCCGGCCGCGGTGACCACGCCGGCGCGCTCGACCAGCCAGGTGGCCAGATCGATCGAGCCGCGGATCGTCCGCCCGTCGGGCGTCCGCTTGCCGAAGGTGCCGCGCACGTCCCAGAACGAGTAGAAGGTCGCCGGGGTCGGCCAGACGTCGACCCCCGCCAGCTGCGGCGCCCGGGCGCGGATGAGGTCCCGCTTGGCCTCGAGCTCCTCGCGCAGCCCGGTCGGATAAGGGGACTCGAGCGCCGCCAGGGCCGCATGCTGCACCGGCGTCGACGGTCCCGAGGTGTAGTGGCTCTGCAGGTTGACCATGGCGCGCGCCAGGTCCGGGGGAGCCACCGTCCAGCCGATGCGAAGCCCTCCCGAGCGCCGGAAGTTCTTCGACAGACCGTCGATCTGCACCAGCCACGGGCGGGTCTCCTCGTCGACCCGCGGCTCCGGGAAGGGGACGCCGTCGAAGACGATGCGCCAGTAGAGCCGGTCGAGGACGAAATAGACGCGCCGCTCGACGCAGACCGCGAGCAGCTCCTCGACCTCGGCGGCCGAGTAGAGCTGCGCCGTCGGATTGCACGGGTTGTTGAGCAGAAAGAGCCGGGTGTAGGGCCGCAGGTCGAGGTTGCGGCGCAGGTCGTCGGCCGACACTTTCAGCCGGCTGTCGGGCCGGGTCGGCAGCACCTGCACCGGGAAGGCGTAGGCCGCGACCGCCAGCGGCTGGTAGCTGACCCAGGGCGCCGCATCGAAGAGCACGCAGTCGGCGGGGTTGCAGGCCGCCAGGAAGACGTTGAACAGACTCTGCTTGGCGCCGGCGGTGATCACCACGTCGTCGGGCGTGTAGCGCCCCTCGACGCCGAGCCAGCGCAGCACGTCGGCGCGCAGCTCGGCGAGCCCGGCGGGGTCGGCGTACATCGTCCGCCCCTCACGGAAGGCACGCTCGGCCGCCTCGCGCACGGGCTCGGGCAGCGTCCCCTTGGTCTCGCCGAGACCGAAGTCGAAGACCGGCAGACCGCGCGACCGTCGCTCCTCGGCCAGCCGCTTGAGGGCCAGGGTCAGCGAGGGCTGAAACTTGCCGATCTTCGCCGAAACGCGCTCGTGGTTCTCCACGCCGGGAGCTTACCGCCGCCCGGTCAGACCGCCACCGGCATGGTCAGCAGCTGGCGCTCGCTCTCGTCGCGCTCGCGCACCCCGTCGAAGAAGAAGTGGTCCTCGCCGAACGCCGGCCGGAGCTGGTCGAACCAGGTCGCGCGCGGATCGAACTTCGCGAAGAACGGCCGCTTGACCCAGAGCGGATTTCTCGCCTGCAGGAACTCGAGGAGGAAGACCTTCTCGCCGGCGACCGTCTGGACGCCGGAGACCTTGACCTTGCCCGGAGTCGCCGACATCGACGGCCCGCGTACCGTCCGCGCCAGCCCCGAGACTCTCTGGTAGGCCTCGCGGAAGACCTGGTAGGCGCGCGCCAGCGGCACCTCGAAGTAGTTCTTCGGCCCGGTGTCGCGCTCGACGAACATGTAGTACGGGATCAGGCCGAGCTTGACCCCCTCGCGCCACATCCCCGCCCACGTCGACGCCCGGTCGTTGACGCGCCGGACCAGCGGCGCCTGCATGCGGATCTCGACCCCGGTGGCGCGGATCCGGCGAATCGCCTCGCGCACGAGATCGGTTCCGAGCTCGCGCGGGTGGCTGAAGTGCGCCATCAGCGCGACGTGGCGGCCGGCGGCGATCGCCCGCTCGAAGAAGCGCAGCAGGTCGTCGGCGTCCTTGTCGGTGACGAAGCGCGCCGGCCAGTAGGCGAGCGACTTGGTGCCGATGCGGATCGACTGGACGTGGGCGAGCTCCGGAGCGAGCACGGGCTCGAGATGCTTCTCGAGCGCCGCCGTGGTCATGATCATCGGATCGCCGCCGGTGACCAGCAGGTCCGAGACCTCCGGATGACGGCCGAGGTAGGCGACCAGGTCCGCGGACTCGCGCGCCTCGAACTTCAGGTTCGGCATGCCGACGAACTGCGCCCAGCGGAAGCAGTAGGTGCAGTAGGCGTGACAGGTCTGCCCCTGGGCCGGGAAGTAGAGGACGGTCTCGCGGTACTTGTGCTGCAAGCCCTCGAGCTCGCGTCCGTCGAGCTCGGGGACGTTGTGGGTGAGCTGTCCGGCCGGATGGGGGTTGAGCCGCAGCCGGATCGCGTCGGCGGCGGCGCGCACCTCGGCCGGCGAAGCGCCGGCGGCACGCAGCCCGGCGATGCGGCGGAAGTCACCCGGCTCGAGCATGCCGGCCTGCGGAAAGGTGAGCTGGAAGATCGGATCGTCGGGCAGGTCGTCCCAGTCGATCAGATCGAGCACGTAGGCGTTGGTGCGGAACGGCAGCACCTGCGAAACCACTTCGACGCCCTCGCGCAGCTCGGGCGCCAGCTGCCCCCAACGCGGCAGCGATTCCATCTGACGGAGTCCGATCGCCCGATAGCGGGCACCGGCGGCAACGACATCGTTCATCGTCGCGTCCTCCTTTCCGGGTCGGTCCGGCCGGGGTCGACTTCGCCGTTACGGCGGGCGACGTCTTCCGGAGCGGAAGGTCCAGTAGGGGCCGGATCGCGCGCGATCGGGAGAGATCGCCGCAGGCGAGAGGGCGGCGAGGCCCGCGAAGCCGGCCGGCCCGCGCAACACGCACGGGCACGAGACGCAAGAAGCGCAAGGGCAGGGTACCAGACGGCTCCGCGACGGCGCAACCCGCGCCCGCGACCCGACGCGTCACGATTCGGCCCGATTCGGCGCCGGCTTCGCCTCGCCCGCGCCGCCGCACGGGCGCATCGGCTGGCGAGACTCCTCGGGTGCGAAGCGGAACCCGGATCGACGGCGAGCGGCGCGGAGCGGACGGTGGCGCGGCGATCCTCGGCCGGCTGATCGCCGGAAGCGCGCTCTACGGCGCCGTGCCCGGCTCCTGGCACGGCCCGCGCCTCGCTCTCTACGCTGGTGCCAAACTGCCGCTGCTGCTTCTTCTGACGGCGCTCGCGACCGCGGCGTTCCAGCAGCTGGTGGCGCGCGCGCTCGGCCTCCAGCTGCCCCGCGGCGGCGCGCTGCGGCTCTCCCTGCGCGGCTACGCGACGACCGCCTGGCTGCTCGGCGCCCTGGCGCCCGCCGCGGCGCTCTTCGTATGGGCCGCGCCGCCGCCGGACGCCCTCCACCGTACGGCGCACAACCTGCTCTACCTGACGCACACCGCGCTGGTGGCCGTCTGCGGTCTGGCGGGACTGGCCACCCTGCGACGCGACCTGGTGGCCGCGGCACCGACGCGCACCGCCGGCCGCGCCGCGTTTGCCATCTGGGTCGCCGTCTCGGCCCTGGTCGGCGGCGAGCTCGCCTGGGTGTTGCGACCTTTCGTCGGCAGCGTCTACGAGCCGATCGCCTTCCTGCGCGACGACGCGCTCGACGGCAATGTCTACGAGTTCATCTGGACCGACATCCTGCCGCACCTCGGCGGCACCGACCCGGGAGACCGACGATGACCGAAGTGGATCCGCAGCCCCCTCTCGCCCGCGCACCCGAAGCCGTCGACGGCTCGCTGCAGGCCCTGCTCGGCCGCCTGTTCGGGCCGCAGCCCGACGAGCCGCTCGCCGACTGGCTGGCCGGCGAGCCTTCCCGCCTGCGTGCCCTGGCGGCGCTCGCGCTCGCCGGCCTGGTCGTCTGCGGCGCCGTCGCCGGCCTCTTCGCCGGTGGCGAGCAGGTCGCCGTTTCCGCGCTGAAGGCCCCGCTCATCGCCGTCTTCTCCGTCCTGCTCTGCCTGCCGAGCCTGGCGGCGGCGACCGCCCTCGCCGGAGCGCGCTGGAGTGCCCGCCGCCTGACCGCGGCGGCCCTCGCCTTCACCGCCGGCCTGGCGCTGCTGCTCGCCGCGCTGCTGCCGGTCTCCTGGCTGTTCAGCGTCTCCAGTCGCCGGCTGACTTCGGTCGCCGTCCTCCACGCCCTCGTCTGGCTGGTGGCGATCGCCTTCGCCCGCCGCTGCCTGGTCGCCTTCACGGGGGAGCGCGCCCGCGGCGCGCTGCGGCTCTGGACCTGCCTCTTCGTCCTCGTCTCGTTCCAGGCGGCGACCTGGCTGCAACCGGTGCTCTGGCGCGCGCCGGGGGAGGTGCTCTTCCCGCGCCCGCGCCAGTTCTTTCTCGAGCACTTCGCCGCGACGACGAAGGTCGAGCTGCCGGCGGACTGAGCTCAGGAGGTCGGCAGGGTGACCACGAAGCGGGCGCCGCCGCCGTCCCGGTCGGCGACTTCGACGCTGCCACCGTGCCCTTCGACGATGGCGCGCACGATCGCCAGGCCGAGTCCCGAGTGGTCCCCGCGCGCCTCGTCCGGGCGCCAGGTGAAGAAGCGGTCGAAGACTCTCTCGCGATGCTCGGGGGGGACTCCGGGACCGTGGTCGGCAACCTCCAGGCGGACCGTCGACCCCTCGCGCGCGAGCCGCACTTCGACGACGCCGCCCGCGGGCGAGAAGCTGACCGCGTTGTCGAGCAGTCCATCGAGCAGAGCGGCGAAACGGTCGGGCGCACCGGTGACTTCGAACGGCCCGCCGTGAACGGTCAGGCGGACGTCGACGCTGCCCGAGCGCCGAACCCGCCAGGCCTCCACCAGCGGCCGCGCCAGCGCCGCCAGGTCGACGCGTGTCCGTTCCTCCTCCGCCTCCGGGGCATCGAGTCGGGCCATCTCGCGCACGCCGGTGAGCAGCCGCTCCATGCGCGCCACTTCGCCGTCGATCATCGTGGCGAAGCGCTGCCGATCGGCGGCAGGCTCGGCCATCGCCAGCAGTTCGGCGGCGGCGCGGATCGAGGCGAGCGGGTTCTTCAGCTCGTGGCCGACGTCCGCCGCCACCGCCTCGATCGCCGCCTGGCGCGCCTCGAGCCGGCGGGTGAGCTCTTCGAGGGCGCGGGCCAGCTCCCCCACCTCGTCGGCGCGGTCCGAGCCGCGGAAGCGGCCGCGCAGCCGCCCCCGACCGTCGACGATGGCGCGCGCCTCGCCGGCCAGCGCGGTGAGCGGCCGCGCCAGGGTGCGCGCCAGATAGAGCGACAGCGCCACGGCGGCGGCGAGCGAGGCGAGGAAGACGAGAAAGGTGCGCAGGCGGATCTCGTAGAGATGCCCGAGAATGCGCGCCGTCGACTGCGAGACGACGACCGCGCCGGCGACCACGCCGTCGAGGCGCACGGGCACCGCCGAGGAGAGGACCAGGCCGCGGCCGGCGCCGGGCGCGAAACGGGTCGCCGCTCCGTAGCGACCGGCGAGCGCCGCCGCGATCTCCGGCCCGTCGAGGCGCCCCGCCGCGACGGCGAGCGGCTGCGCGCCGAGCACGCCCGGGGCGCCGGCGAGGCGCGCCCAGGCGACGAACGGCAGGGCGCCGAGGGCGTAGACCAGGCCGCGCCGCTCGCCCGGCGCCGCGGCGGTCTCGTCGGCTTCGCCGCCGCGCGCCCGCCGCGGACCGAGGCGGGCCGAGTCGGCGACCAGACGGCCGTCGGCATCGACCACCCGCAGCCGCGCCTCCGAGCGCCGGTCGAGCGCCGCGAGCAGCCGCTCGGCCGAGATCTCGTCGACCTCGCCGGCGGTCTCGAGCGCCGCGGCGAGGATGCGCCCCTGCTGCACCATCGAGCGCTCCTGCGCCTCGAGCAGCTGCCGCTCGTGGAGGCCGAAGGCGACCAGTCCGGCGATCGGCAGGAAGACCACGAGCAGATTGAACAGCAGCAGGCGGACGGTCAGCCGCAACCCGCGGCGGCGCCGCACCTCAGCGCTCCCGGTACCGGTATCCGACGCCGTAGACCGTCTCGATGCCGTCGAAGGCGGCATCGACCGTCTCGAGCTTGCGCCGCAGCCGCTTGATGTGGCTGTCGATGGTGCGATCCGACACGAAGGTGTCGTGGGCGTAACCCTGCTCCATCAGCTGGCGGCGGCTCTTGACGTGCCCCGGGTGGCGCACCAGGGCGAGCAACATCAGGAACTCGGTGACGGTCAACGGCACCGGCCGGCCCGCGAGCCGCGCCTGGTAGCGGCGCGGATCGAGCTCGAGCTCGCCGGCCGAGATCGACTCCTCTCCAGCCTCGCGCGGCCGCTCGAGCAGCGCCGCCCGGCGCAGCAGCACCCGCACGCGGGCCACCAGCTCGCGCATCGAGAAGGGCTTGCACAGGTAGTCGTCGGCGCCCAGCTCGAGGCCGAGCACGCGGTCGAGCTCCTCGTCGCGCGAGGAGAGGAAGAGAATCGGCAGCGTCTCCGAGCGTCCGCGCAGGCGCCGGCAGAGCTCGAGCCCGTCGAGGCGCGGCATCAGGATGTCGAGGATGGCGAGCGCCGGCAGAGAGCGCTCGAACGCGCTCCACGCCGCGGCGCCGTCGGCGTGGCATTCGACCGGATAGCCCGCCTTGCGCAGCGCGAAGCTGACCGTCTCGCGGATGTTCGCCTCGTCGTCGACCAGCGCCACCAGGCCCGGGGCTCCCACCTGCGTCGTCATGGTCGCGATTCTCCGCCCGCGAGGGCGCGCGCTTCAAGCTTCGAGCGCCTCGGCGGGCCAGATTCCTCGATTCGGCCACATTTGGATGCCGTGACACCGCGATTCGGATCGACCCGGGCGACGGAGGAGATGGCGGGTCGCACCCGGAAACGTCGAGAACCCATCCGAAGCGGACCTCGTCGGTCCGCCTCCCCCACCCCAAGGAGGCCCCGTGTTCCGTACCCTTCTGGTCGCCGTGCTCTTCGTTCTCGCGCTGCCGTGCACCACCCTTGCCGCCTGGGGCGAAGTCGACACCGGCTTCGCCGCCGGCGGATGGATGAACCTCTGGTCCACCGTCTGGGGGCCGATCCCCGGCGCCCTGATGGTGGACTCGGCGGGCCGCATCGTGACGGTCGCCCAGGACGGCACGGGCATCGTGAAGCTCGTCCGCACGTTCGACAGTGGCGCGGTGGACACCTCGTTCGGCTTCCTCGGCTCGGCCAGCGTCACCGTCTGGGGCGCCTCGGCGGTGCGCATCGTCCGGCTGCTGCCGGGCGGCGGCAACGGCATCGTCGCGGTCGGCAACGCCGAGCTGTCCGACGGCAGCTGGATCCTCGTCTTCCGGCTCCACGAAGATGGCTCGCTCGACGAGCAGCTCGGCATCGATGGACTGCGCCTGACGCGGGGCGGCGGAACCGCTTTCGAGGCCTTCGCCGCCGACGCCGCGCTCAACGGCTCGACGAGCCAGCTGCTCGAGATCGTCGGCTGGCGCAACCACCCGACGGCAGGTCTCGACTTCGGCCTGCAGGCCATCCTCGATCTGTCCGACGGCTATGGCAGCCTCGTGGGCGGCTCGAACTCGAGCCTGCCGTCCGTCAGCGAGCGCTGGCTCCGCATCGCCGCCTCGGGGGCGGGCGGCCCCTGCCAGGCCATCCTCGCGGAACGCGACGGCGTCCTGTCGCTATTCCACTACGCCGGGCCGTCCCCGAACTGTGGCCCCCCGTCCTTCACTCTCCCGCTCACGCTGCCGGCGGCTCCCGGAGCGAGCCTGCGGGCCGCCGGCATCGTCCGGGCCAACAACGGCGACTTCGTGCTCGCCGCCTGGGTCGAGTCCGGTCTGCTCTCGAAACCGACCGCCTACTTCCGGACCGTGGGGGCGACCCCCAATCTGCGCATGACCTGGGGCAGCCAGGGGATCGCCTGGGTGGATGCGAGCAGTCCCGGCCAGGTCGGCTTCCGGGCCGCGCGCCTGCACTACGACGCGGCGACCGGCGACATCCTCTCGATCGGCACCGAGCTCGGCACCGGCGGACCGTTCGGCACCGTCGATCGCGTGCGCGCCGCGCGCCTGCTCGCGGCCAGCGGCGCCCTCGACCCGACCGTCTCCACCGGCGGCATGACCGGCCCGGACAGCGGTCGGCACCACCGGGTCCGCGACGTGGCGATCGTCCCCGGAACGCTGCGGCCGGTCGCCGCCGTCAGCACTCACCTGACCGACGGGTTCGACGTCCCGGAGAGCTGGGTGGTCGGCCTGCGCAACGCGAAGGATCTGTTCCGCGACGGTTTCGAGCACGGCGCGACCGCCGCCTGGAGCGTCACGATTCCGTGAGCGACCGCGTCCGCTCGAGCTCCCGCTCGATCGGGCGCAGCGAGCCCTCGCCGACCCCCGCGGCCCTGGCCGCCGCGAGCGCGGCGCGGGCGGTGGCGAGTGCCTTAGCCGCCGGCTCACCGCGGCGCACCCGATCGCGGACTTCGAGGGCGGTCAGCCGGGCGCGAGCACGGGCGACGTCGCGGTCCTCGCCGAGCACCGCGGCGCCGCGCGCCAGAGCCTGACGCACGCGCGCCAGCGCCGGCGACGGATCCTCCCCGCGGTCGAGCCGCCAGCCGGCCTCGACCGCCCGTCCCTCGGCGAGCTCGACCCAGCCGGCGGTGCGGGTCGGCTCGAGCTCGAAGCCCTTCGCGTAGGCGCGCTCCGCCGCCGCCAGGTGCTCGGCCGGAGAACGCCCGGCCGCGCGCGCCACTTCCGCCGCGCGCAGGTGAGACCAGCCGAGGCCGAAGTGCGAGTTGGACCACTGCGGGGCGAGCTGCAGCGTGCGCGCGGCGACTTCGAGCGCGCGTTCGGCCTCCTCGCCGGGGGGCCGCCCGTCGCGCAGTCGGCACTGGATCAGGCCGTCGAGCGCGAGCGCCACGTTGCGCGGCAGCGTCGGCTCGGTGGCGGTGAACGCCGCCGCGAAGAAGGTCGCGGCCTCGGCGAACGGGGTCTCGCAATCGCCCCCCGAGTCGAGCCGGTCGATGCCGAGCAGGATCGCGGCGAAGAGTCGCTGCTCGCGCTGGAAGTAGGGAAACTCGGGGAAACGCTGCCGGCCGTCGCGCAACGCCTCGATCAGGGCGACGAGTCGCGCCTCGCGGCCGGGAGCGCCCCGGGCCATATCGGTCGTCGCCGCGCTGGCCAGCGCCTGACAGTAGAGGGCCCAGGAGAGACCGTTGCCGGGCTCGGCCGCCGCCAGCCGGAGACGGTCCTCGAGCAGCCCCTCGAGGTGTTCGCTCTCGCCACCGGCTTCGACGCGTCGCTCGACCGCCACCAGCCGGACTCGCGCGCGCAGGCCGCGGACCAGCAGGTCGTCCGGATCGCGCTCGAGCAGCTCTCCGAGTGCCGCTGCCGCGTCGCGCGCCAGTGCGTCGACCCGGTCGAGGTCGGGCAGATGCTGCATCTCGAGCAGGACGACGGCGACGCGCAGCGCCGCCGCCGCGTTCGACCAGGGCGCGACTTCGGCCGCCGCCGAGCAGGCGGCCCGGGCGGCGTCGGTCGCGGGGCTGCCCCCACGGTAGAGCGTGCGCTGATCGACCCACGCCCGATCGAACGCCGTCCGGCAGAGCTCGAACCAGGCCTCCGGGCTGCTGCGGGCGATCTCGACCGCCGAGTCGGCGGCGGCGTGCGCCGTCGCGAAGCGGCCGGCGGCGGTGGCGTACTCCCCCTGCCGGTCGAGCTCGGCCGCCGCCGCCCGGTGAAGACGAGAGGCGGTGAGGTGCGCCTGCCAGCTCGTCGGCCGCGCGACCAGCCGCCGCGCGACGGCGGCGAGACCCTCGTCGAGCCGCGCTTCGTAGAGCGCGAGCTCGGCTTCGACCGCGTCGCGGTCGGCGGCGTCGCCGACCGCGGAGAGCATCGCCACCGCCTCGCCGCGCAGCGCTTCGGTCGCCGGCGAGCTCTCCGCACGCCCTTTCGTCAACCGGTCCCGCTCTTGCGCCTCGGCGAAGAGCCGGCCGTAAAGCCGCGCCCGCGACCAGGCGAGCGCGCCGTCGCGCGCGCCGGCGGCCCAGGCCGCGTCGAGGTGGGTACGCGCCAGCGTGAGATCGCCGAGAGCGAGCGCCGCGCGGCCGACGGCCGAGTCGGCCACCGGCCGCGCCAGCTCGGGCAGCTCCGGGATCCCCGCGCGCAGCCCGCCGATCTGCCGGAGCAGCTCGTCGCGCACCGGCGCGAGGCTGCGTCGCGGTCCGAGCTCCTCGATCGCCATGCGCCAGCCGATCTCCTCGGCCTCGCGGGCGAAGCGCTGCGACTCGGCGGCGGTGCGCGCGCTGCCGAGCCGTTCGCGGGCGATCACCAGGGCGGTGACCAAGAGCAGCACCGCGGCCGCCGTGGCGAGCGCCGCCACGGTCCGGCGCCGCCGGCGGCGTTGCGGCGCCGCGCGCAACTCGGCGAGGCGCGCGACGGTTTCGGCGGCGCTCGGCCGACGGGACGGAATCGGGCTCTCGAGGCTCGCGATCAGGTCGCGCAGGTCTCGATCGAGCGCCGGCAGCGGATCGGTCTCGCCGCGCCGTGCCCGGGCGAAGAGTTCCTCGGCTGGCAAGTCGCGCGGATACGCCGGTCGTCCGCCGACCAGCTCGTGCAATATCAGGCCGAGAGCGAAGAGGTCACTCGCCGGCCCGACCGCTTCGCCCCGCGCCTGTTCGGGACTCATGTGACCGGGGGTGCCGGCGAGGCGCCAGGCGTCCGGGGCCCCCGCCGCCTCGCCCGAGAGCTCCGGTCGCACCAGCGTGGCGATACCGAAATCGAGGATCCTGGCGGTTCCGTCGACGGTGACCAGGATGTTGTCCGGCTTGAGATCGCGGTGGACGATGCCGCGCGCGTGGGCGAAGGCGAGCGCCGCGGCGATCTGCTCCACCACCGCCAGCCGGTCCTCGAGGTCGCGTTCGGCCCGCGCCCAGCGGCCGAGTGGCAGCCCGTCGATCAGCTCGAGTACCAGGAAGTCGCAGTCCGGCTCTTCGAGCAGATCGTAGACGCGGCAGATGCCGGGGTGCTCGGTGCCCCCCAGCAGCCGCGCCTCGTCGCGAAAGCGGGCGAGCCCTTCGGGCGACGGTCGGCGCACCGTCTTGACCGCCACCGCCCGATCGAGGCGGGTGTCGAAGCCGCGGTAGACGCTGCCCATCCCCCCTTCGCCGAGCAGAGCGTCGAGGCGAATCGAGCCGACCTGGCGACCGGTCAGGTCACGGCCTCCCCGGCTCGCCAATCGGACCGCCAGCTCGCGCGCCACCTCTCCATCGAGAGCCGCACCCGTGGCGAGCGCCGCGCCGGCGCCAACCGTGGCGGTCTCCCGCAGCAGGGCCTCCAGGCCGGCGTGCAGGCGGGGTTCGTCACCGGCGGTGCGCTCGATCCAGGTCCGCCGCTCATCCGGAGGCAGAGCCGCGGCTCGCCGCAGCACCTCGACGAGCTGCTCTTCGGCGTCGGCGTTCACACGGCACCGGATCCGGAGGTCGGCTCCAGTTCGCGCGCGATGAAACGCCTCGCGGCCTTCCAGTCGCGCTGCGCGGTACGCAGCGAGATGCCGAGCGCGGCGGCGGTCTCCTGCTCGCCGAGGCCGAGGAAGTGCCGGCACTCCACCACCCGGGCGAGGCGCGGCTCGAGCGCCTCGAGGCGGGTCAGGGCGCGTTCGAGATCGAGCAGCGCCTCGGCGTCGCCGACCGATGCCGGCGTGGCCTCGCTTAGCGCCTCGCGCACGAACTCGCCGCCGCGTTTGGCGCGCGTCCGCTCGCGGGCGTGGTCGATCAGGATGAAGCGCATGGCGCGCGCCGCCACCGCGAGGAAGTGCCCGCCTCCTGCGTAGTCGGGAGCCGGCGCGCCGGCCAGACGGACCCACGCCTCGTGGACGAGGGCGGTGGTTTCGAGCGTCGAGCCGGGCAGGACGCGGCGCCGCTGTCCCCGCGCGATCCGGCGCAGCTCTTCGTAGACCAGAGTCACGACCTCGTCGAACGCCGCCCGGTCGCCTGCGGAAGCTCGCTCGAGCAGCGCGGTGATGGCGGGCGGTCGCATGGGGTCGACCCGAGTCTATACGGCGCGCGAGCACCTCTACAGGCCGCCGCACCTCGTCAGCGTCCGCGTCTGCCTGGATCGCTCGCGCCCCGCCGCGGCTCGCTTCCTCGCCTTCGCCACAATTCGCCACCACATCTCCGCGCCAGCGGCCCGGCGCCGGCGCGCCGGGGCGCTCGAATGGAGGTGGCGCAATCGAGGCGCGGGCGCCGGCGCCAGGGCGAGGAGGCGGCAGATGTGGATCGCGATGCGGGAGGAGCGGCGGATCGTGCAGCGGGCGTTGATGGCGGCCATGGCGTCACTCGCCACCGCCGGCGCGGCGGCGGCGCAAGGCGGAGCCGGAGAGCCGGTGAGCTGGGGTTTCGAGGTGCGCGAGGAGCGCGCCGCCGGGCAGCCGGCGGAGGCCTGGCGGCTGGCGCCCGAACTCGACACGACGATCGACATCCGGGTCACCGGGCTGATCGCCCGCACGCGCCTCGAGCAGCGTTTCCGCAACCCTTCCACCGAGCGCGTCGAGGCGCGCTACCTCTTCCCGCTCCCCGAGGGGGCGGCGATCGACCGGCTGGAGATGGACCTCGGCGACCGGCGCGTCGTCGGCGAGGTGCGCGAACGTCACGCGGCCAGCAGCGACTATGCCGCGGCGCGCGCGAACGGCCAGCGCGCCGCGCTGCTCGAGAGCCGGCGCCCCAACGTCTGGTCGGTCGCCGTCGCCGGCATCGACCCGGGCCAGGAGATCTCGGTCCGCCTCGAATACCAGGAGCTGGTGCGCTACGACCTCGGCCTCTTCCGCCTGCGCGTGCCGCTGGTGGTGGCGCCGCGCTTCGACCCCGGCCCCACACTGCCGATGCCCGAGCCGGCCGAGCCGGTCACTCCGGCGACCGCGCCGGTCCTGCGTCCGGTGCGCCTGACCGCCTGCATCGACGCCGGCGTGGCGCTCGCGGCCGTCGAAAGCCCGACCCACGCGCTCGAGGCACGGCGCCGGCCGGATGGCCTCTGGACGGTCGGCCTGGGAGCCGACCCGGTCCCGGCCGACCGCGACCTCGAGCTGGTCTGGCGCCCGGTGCGCGGCCGCGCCCCGCGGGTGGCCCGCTTCGAGGAAGAGTCCGGCGGCGACCGCTTCGCGGCGCTGCTCTTCCTGCCGCCGGCGCCCGAGGCGGCCGACCCCCCGCTGCCGCGCGAGCTCCTCATCGTCCTCGATACCTCCGGCTCGATGCAGGGGGCCTCGATCGACCAGGCCCGCCGGGCGGTGCGCGCCGCCCTCTCCCGCCTGCACCCGTGGGACCGCTTCAACATCATCCGCTTCTCCGATCAAGCCGAGGCGCTCTTCCCGGAGAGCGTCGCCGCCGACACCCGCTCGCTCGAGATCGCCGACGCCTTCGTCGCCCGCCTCGCCGCCGGCGGCGGCACCCGGATGCTCCCCGCCCTCGACCTCGCCCTCTCCACGACGCCGGACCCCGGGGTGGTGAACCAGCTGCTCTTCGTCACCGACGGCCAGGTGGCCAACGAAGAGGAGCTCCTCACCTTCCTCGCCGCGCGCCTCGGCGACCGGCGCCTCTTCCCGGTCGGCATCGGCTCAGCCCCGAACTCCTTCCTGCTCACCCGCGCCGCCGAACTGGGGCGCGGCAGCGCGACCTTCGTCGGCCGGGTCGAGGAGGTCGCCGACAAGATGGCGGGGCTCTTCGCCAAGCTCGAGCGGCCGGTGCTCGCCGACCTCGAGGTCACCTGGGACGACCCGACGGCCGAGAGCGAGCCCGAGCGACCGGGGGATCTCTACGTCGGCGAGCCGCTGCTGCTCGTCGCCCGGCTGGCGCAGCCGGACGCCGCGGTGCGCGTCGCCGGGCGGCGAGCCGGGGAACGCTTCGAGTGGACCGCGCCGGCCGGCACGCCGGTCCCGGCGAGCGGTCTGGCGAAGCTCTGGGCGCGCCGCCGCATCGACGCCCTCGAGGCCGAACGGCGCCTGCCCGGCGCCGACCGCGACGCCCTGCGCGCCGGGATCGTCGCCCTGGCGCTCGAGCACGGGCTGGCCACCGCGCACACCAGTTTCCTGGCCGTCGAACAGCGCCCCTCGGCGGCGCCCGGCGACCCGGTGGCCCGCGACGTTCCGACGATGACGCCGGCCGGCGCCGCTCTGCCGCAGGGGGGGACACGCTCGGCGCTCGGCCTCGCCGCGGCGCTCGGCCTGGCGCTGGCCGGCCTCGCCCTGCGCCGCCTCGCCGGAGCGGCGGCGTGAGGCGCGCAGCGCGCGCACTGGCGCTGCTCTGCCTGGCGGCGGCCGCCGTCGCCGCGGCGGACGCGCTCTGGATCCCCGCCAAGGCGCAGCTCGCCCAGCTCCTGCTCGCCCGCGCCTGGCAGCGCGCCGCGGCGGGCGAGGCGGCGCCACGCCCCTGGCCGTGGGCCGACACCTGGCCGGTGGCCCGCCTGGCGGTCCCCCGCCTCGCGGTCGAACGGATCGTCCTCGCCGGCGCCGACGGCAGCGCCCTCGCCTTCGGACCCGGACACGTGGCTGGCACCGCGTTCCCGGGCGAGGCGGGCAACGCGATTGTCGCGGGCCACCGCGACACCAGCTTCCGCTTCCTCGCCCGGCTCGTCGCCGGCGACCGGATCGACGTCGAGCGCCCAGACGGCGTTCGTGTCGTCTATCGGGTGACGGAGCTGCGCGTCGTCGATGCGCAGGACCCCTGGGCCTTCGCGGAAGAGGCCGGCGCGGCGCTCTCCCTGGCCACCTGCTGGCCGATCGGCGGCCTCCTCCCCGGGGGGCGATGGCGCTACGTCGTGCGGGCGCACCGGATCGAACCCGCCTGAGGGTCCATAGCGCGGCGCGCGGCGCGATCGCTCCGCTCCCCTGACGCTCGTCATACCCGCCAGAACCGTCGTGCGCTCTACTCCGCCACCGTGTCACCGCTCCCGATGCGACGCTCCCGCGCGATCCGGACTCTGGTGGTCGTGGCGGCAATCCTCGCCCTGCTCGGCGCGGCACTCGGCGTCCGCGCGGTGCTCGCCCCCGACTGGCACGGCGTCGCCTACGCCGACTTCGCGCCCGGTGAGGTCGACCAGCTGAGGCGGCTGATCCAGCCGGACCTGATCGAGCTCGCCGAGCTGGCGCGGCGGGTTGCACCCTCCCGCTTCCTGCTGGTCGGCGAGACGCACTTCAAGAACGAAACGGTCGCCTGGTTTCTCGACCTGCTCGACCAGCTCGACGAGGGTCCTCTGGTGCTGCTGCTCGAGCTGCCGCGGTCGGTCCAGAAGGGGATCGACGCCTATCTCGACTCCGGCGACGAGCAGCACTTCGCGAATATCTGGGGCGAGCAGGAAGCACTCCCCCTCCACCCGATCCTGCGCTGGGCCCGGGCTCATCGCGATCGGGTCGAGCGGGTGGTCGCCTTCGACGAAGACCGCTGGCGAACGGTGCTCGCCCGCGCCCGGCTCGACGACACCCGCAACGCAACGATGGCGCGGGCGCTGGTGTCAGCGGCCGCGGAGTATCCGGCGGCCCGGATCGTCGCCTATGGTGGCTCGATGCACATGATGCTCGGCGGGCGTTACCGATTCGACGTCGAGAACCGCCGGCCGGCCGGCGCCCGGCTCCTCGACCGCGGCGTGCCGCGCGGCGAGATCGTCAGCATCGCCCTCGACGGCGACGGGATGCCGGCAGCCGCCGGCTGGCCCGGCGGCACGATTCTCGATCTGCACGGCGCCGCGGGGCTGTTGCCCTGCGAGTACTTCCACGTCTACCCGATCTATCGCGTCGCCCGCATCGGCGAACTCCACGACTACTTCGTGCAACTCGGTCCGCTCAGCGCGATCGAACCATGGCGCCCGCCGGCGAGCCCGCCCGCCTGACACGTCGCGACACTCGAAGATTCGGCGCGTGAAACTCCGCCGGCGCGACTCCCGCTCGCGCGGCACGCGCGGGCGACCGGCCGGAAACGGGAATCAGACCGTCGCCGGCGCCGCGCCGGCGGCCGCGGCGGTCGCGCTGACCGCGCTTACCCCGCGGCGGAACGCCTCTTCGTTGACCGGCACCAGCTCGCTCTTGCGCGCCAGCGCCTCGCGGAGCGCGGTGAGGAAGGTCTCCTCGGGGAAGATCCCGGTGGCAGCCTGCAGGGCGCCGAGAGCGACGACGTTCTTGATCACCGGACGGCCGAGCTCGCGCGCGATGGCGGTCATCGGGATGCCGAGGATTCGCACGTCCGGCGCCAGTTCGGGCAGGTCGTGAGCCACCGAAGAGTCGTAGATCACCACGCCGCGAGGCGCCACCATCGGCGCGAAGCGGGCGAGGCTCGGGGCATTGAACGCCACCAGCACGTGCGGCGCCGGCACCGCCGGCGAGATCACCTCCCCCTCGGCGATGCGCACGTCGGCGAACGAGGTGCCGCCGCGCGACTCCGGGCCGTAGCTCGGAATCTGCGTCGCGTCGAACCCCTCGTGGATCGCCGCGTGCGCCACCAGCAGCGCGGCGGTCTGGGCGCCGTCGCCGCCGGCGCCGGCGAACTTGAGCGCCGCGCCGCCGGGGCCAAAACGCGCCGGCAGACCGGTGGCGAAGCGGGGCGGCGCGAGGATCGCGGCGCCGGACAGGTCGGCCAGAGCCTCCGGGTCGAACACCGGCTCGGGCGCCGGAGGCAGCGGCTCGCGCGCCTCGTCCTTGAGCACGCCGAGCGGGAAGTAGCGGGTCATCTCGTCACGCACCCAGGCCGCGGCGTCCGTGGGGGTCAGGCCGAGGTGGGTGGGACACTCCGAGAGGATCTCGACGAAGGCGAATCCCCGCCCCTCGATCTGCAGCTTGAGCGCCTTGCGGATCGCCTTCTTCGCCCGCATCTGCTGCTTGGAGTCGTAGAGGGCCACGCGCTCGACGTAGGCCGGGCCGTCGAGCTGGGCGATCAGCTCGGCCATGCGCAGCGGCCGGCCGGCCGAGTCGGGCCGCCCTTCGGGCGTCGTGGTCGTGCGCTGCCCGGGCAGCGTGGTCGGCGCCATCTGGCCGCCGGTCATGCCGTAGGTCGCGTTGTTGACGAACAACACCGTGATCGGCACGCCGAGCTGCGCGGTCGAGACGATCTCGGCGAGGCCGATCGACGCCAGGTCGCCGTCCCCCTGGTAGGAGACGACGATCGACTCCGGGTGGGCCAGTTTGTGCGCCACCGCCACCGCCGGCGCGCGCCCGTGGGCCGCCTGGGTGTTGCCGACGTCGAGGTAGTAGTACATGAAGACCGCGCAGCCGACCGGCGAGATGGCGACGGTGCGATCCTGCACCCCCTCCTCCTCGATCGCCTCGCCGAGGTACTTGTGAACCAGTCCGTGGCCGCAGCCCGGGCAGTAGTGGGTCGTCTGCCCCTTGAGCCCCTCACCGTGCGCGTGCCGCTCGAACCGCTCGTAGAAGACGCTCATGAGGGGACCTCCTCGGTGGCCAGCACGTGGCGCACGATGTCGTCGGTGGTCGGCAGGGTGCCGCCGCAGCGCCAGACGGCGCCGAGGGGCGGCACCGGATGGCCGGCGCGGGCGAGCGCCAGGCGGACCTCGTCGGCGAGCTGGCCGGGGCCGGCCTCGACGACGATCGTCCGTCGCGCCCGCCCGACGAGCGGCGCCAGCGCGGCCACCGGGAAGGGCCACAGGGTCAGCGGCCGGAAGAGGCCGGCAGCCACGCCGCCGGCGCGCAACTCCTCGACCGCGCCCTTGGCCATGCGGGCCGGCGTGTTGCAGGCGATAAGCAGCACCTCGGCGTCGTCGGCGCGGTAGCTCTCGGAGCGCTGCTCGAAGCGGTGGATCCGTTCGTACTTGCCGAGCAGCCGCAGGTTGTGCTGCTCGAGGTCGCTCTCCGAGAGGTGGATCGAGCAGACCAGGTTGCGGCGATGGGCGGCATCGCCGGTCACCGCCCAGGCCGGCGTGCCCGGCTGGACGACGTGCGCGGGCAGGTGCACCCGGCCGGTCATCTGGCCGAGGTAGCCGTCGGCCAGCACGATCACCGGGTTGCGGTAGCGGAAGGCGAGCTCGAAGGCGAGCATCGTCAGGTCGAGCATCTCCTGCGGGGAGGCCGGAGCGAGAACGATCGCCCGGGTGTTGCCGTGCCCGAGCCCGTGGCAGGCGAGCTTGATGTCGGTCTGCTCGGGGGCGATGTTGCCCAGTCCGGGGCCGCCGCGCATGACGTTGAGGATCACCGCCGGGATCTCGGCGCCGATCATGTAGGAGACCCCCTCGAGCATCAGGCTGAAGCCGGGCGACGAGGTGAAGGTGACCGCCGGGACACCGGCCGCGCCGGCACCGTAGAGGAAGTTGACCGCCGCCACTTCGGAGACGGCCTGGACGAAGTGCCCGCCCAGGCGGGGCAGCAGCCGCGCCATCAGCTCGGAGCCCTCGGTCGAAGGGGTGATCGGGTAGCCGTAGAAGTGCCGGCAGCCGGCGGCCAGGGCACCGATGGCTGCCGCATGCGCCCCCTTCATGGCCATCGGCTGGCGGCCGGCCAGCGGCAGATGACGGTCGGCGACCGGTTCGGGCCGGGCGCCGGCGCGGAAATCGTGGTCCACCTCCGGCCCGGTGATCTCGGCCCTCAGGCCGAACGGCTCCGGGCAGGCGGCGAGGCAGAGTCCGCAGCCGTTGCAGTCCTCGAGATGGAGCTCGACCGGGACCAGGCCGGTGCGCGGATCGACCGCTTCCCCGGCGGCGATGCAGTGTCGCGGGCAGGCGTCGATGCAGCGCCCGCACCCCTTGCACAGTTCGGGGAGCAGGAACGGACGCGGGCGGGTAGCGGTGCGCGCCGGGGCGATGCGAGCAGCGTCGGGCATGGCGGAAGCCCTCCGCGGCAAGACTGCCGGGGAGACGCCGCCCTCGCACCACCCGGACGGGGCGGTCCCGGCGCGCCCCCGGACGGGGCGGCCGGCGGGCGGCTCAGGGGATTTCGGAATCGGCCGGGAAGAGCTCGGCCTGGCGGCGATCCTCGCCGGCGATCGGCACGGCGTAGTCGCCGGTCCAGCAGGCGGTGCAGTAGGAGGCGCGCGCGCCCGAGAGCGAGGCGAGGAGCCCCTCGACCGAGAGATAGGCGAGCGAGTCGGCCTCGACGAAAGCGCGGATCTCCTCGAGCGACTTCTGCGCCGCGATCAGGTCCGAGCGGCGCGGGGTGTCGATGCCGTAGTAGCAGGGCCAGGCGGTCGGCGGCGAGGAGATGCGCAGATGAACCTCGGCGGCACCCGCCTCCCGCATCATCCGCACGATCTTGCGCGAGGTCGTGCCACGCACGATCGAGTCGTCGATCAGCACCACTCGCTTGCCCTGGATCAGCGCGCGCACCGGGTTCAGCTTCACCTTCACGCCGAAGTTGCGGATCGACTGCTTCGGCTCGATGAAGGTGCGTCCGACGTAGTGGTTGCGGGTCATCCCGAACTCGAAAGGCAGCCCGGACTCCCGGCTGTAACCGAGCGCGGCGAAGAGTCCCGAGTCCGGCACCGGCACCACCAGGTCGGCCGCCGCGGGCGCCTCGCGCGCGAGCCGGGCGCCGAGGCGGCGGCGCACTTCGCCCACCGGGTCGCCGAAGACGACGCTGTCCGGGCGCGCGAAGTAGACGTGCTCGAAGGCGCAGCGGCGCGGCGTGCCCGCCACCGGAATCCGGTACGAGCGGCGTTCGGTGCCGTCGACCAGAACGACCTCGCCCGGCTCGAGCTCGCGCTCGAGCTCGGCGCCGAGCAGGTCGAAGGCGCACGATTCGCTGCCGAAGCAGGTGGCGACTCCGGCGGGGCCGTTCAGGCGCGCCATCGCCAGCGGCCGGAAGCCGTGCGGGTCGCGCACCGCGATCAGCCCCTGGGCGGTGATCACCAGCAGCGAGTAGGCGCCCTCGACTTCGCTGAGCGCCACGATCAGCGAATCGACCAGCTCCTCGCGCGGGTTGCGCGCCATCAGGTGCAGGATCACCTCGGTGTCGCTGGTGGTCTGGAAGATCGACCCTTCGGCCTCGAGCCGCTTGCGCAGTGTCAGGGCGTTGGTCAGATTGCCGTTGTGGACGATGCCGATCGGTCCCATCGAGGTGGTGACCACGATCGGCTGGGCGTTCTCGACCACCGACGAACCCGAAGTCGAGTAGCGCGTGTGCCCGAGCGCGCGGCGACCGGCCAGTCGCGCCAGCACCTCCGCCGGAAAGACCTCGGCGACGTGCCCCATGCCGCGCTCGAGCGCGATCCTGGCCCCGTCCCACGCGACGATCCCGGTCGACTCCTGCCCGCGGTGCTGGAGGGCGTAGAGCCCCAGGTAGACGTGGTTGGCGGCGTCCTCCCGCCCCTCGATCCCGAAGATGCCGCACATGGCCGGCGCCTCAGAGCCCGAGCGCCCGGGGCAGGGCGGTGGTCCAGATGTCGCGCAGTCGCTCGACGGCGATGTCGATGCCGCCGCCATCGGCCTCGACGACCAGCCGCTCGCCGCCGGTCTCGCCGACCTCGAGGGCCGGCACGCCATGTCGCTCGGCCGCGGCGAGGAAACGGTCGACCTGGCCCGGCAGGATGGCGACGATCGCCCGTGCCTGGCTCTCCGAAAAGAGGTTGACCGGCGCGAGCGGAACTTTGAGCGTCGCGCCGACCCCGGCACCGAAGGTCGCTTCGGCCAGCGCCACGGCGAGGCCACCCTCCGCCAGATCGTGCGCGGTGCGCACGATCCCCCAGCCGATCGCCTCGCGCAGCAGCGCCGCCAGGCGCGCCTCGGCCGCCAGGTCGACGGCCGGCGGCATCCCCTGCTCGACGCCGTGGAGCAGGCGCAGGTAGGCCGAGCCGCCGAACTCGCCGCGATCGCCACCGAGCAGCACCAGGCGCCGCCCCGGACGGCGGAAGTGCGAGGCGGGCGAGTCGCCGAGGTCGGGCACCACGCCGACCATCGCCACGGTCGGCGTCGGATGGATCGAACGGCCGTCGGTCTCGTTGTAGAGCGAGACGTTGCCCGAAATCACCGGGACGCCGAGCGCCTTGCAGGCCTCCGAGATCCCCCGCACGCACTCGCGGAACTGGTACATCACCTCGGGGTTCTCCGGGTTGCCGAAGTTGAGGCAGTCGGTCAACCCGACCGGCTCGGCCCCGGCGCAGGCGAGGTTGCGTACCGCCTCGGCCACCGCCTGGCGGCCGCCGGTGCGCGGATCGAGGTGGCAGTAGACCGGATTGACGTCCGAGGTGAGCGCCAGGCCGGTCGGCGTCCCCTTGAGCAGGATCACCGCCGCGTCGCCGCCGGGGCCGATCACCGTGTTGGTGCGCACGGTGTGGTCGTACTGGCGCCAGAGCCACTCCTTGCTCGCCAGCTCGGGGGTGGCGAGCAGACGCTCGAGCACCGCGCCCGCCTCGTCCGGCTCGGGCACGCCCGGCGCCTCCTGCAGCTTGTCGAGCGCCGCCGGGCGCGCCACCGGGCGCTGGTAGACCGGCGCCTCGTCGGTCAGCGGGGCGATCGGCAGCGCCGCCTCGACGACGCCGCGGTGGAGGATCTCGGCGCGACTGCCCGCGGTCACCTCGCCGATGGTCGCCACCTCGAGCCCCCACTTTCGGAAGACCTTAGCGACCTCCTCTTCGCGCCCCCGCCGGGCGACGATGACCATCCGCTCCTGCGACTCGGAGAGCATCATCTCGTAGGCCGACAGGCCGGGCTCGCGCAGCGGCACCTGGTCGAGGTCGAGCCGGAATCCGACGCCGCCGCGCGCGGCCATCTCGAAGGTCGAGCTGGTCAGGCCGGCGGCGCCCATGTCCTGGATCGCCACGATGGCGGTCGAGCGCATCGCCTCGAGGCAGGCCTCGAGAAGGATCTTCTCGGTGAACGGATCGCCCACCTGGACGGTCGGCTTCTTCTTCTCGCTTTCGGCGTCGAAGGAGTCGGACGCCATGGTGGCGCCGTGGATGCCGTCGCGTCCGGTGCGCGAGCCGGCGTAGAGGATCGGGTTGCCCGGCCCGGCCGCCTTCGCCCGGAAGATCCGGTCGCGGCGCGCGATGCCGAGTGCGAAGGCGTTGACCAGGATGTTGCCGTCGAAAGCGGGGTGAAAGCCGGTCTCGCCGCCCACCGTCGGAATGCCGACGCAGTTTCCGTAGTCGCCGATGCCGCGCACCACGCCGTCGATCAGCGAGCGCATGCGGGGCGCGTCGATGCGGCCGAAGCGCAGCGAATCCATCAGCGCCACCGGACGCGCACCCATGGTGAAGACGTCACGCAGGATGCCGCCGACCCCGGTCGCCGCTCCCTGGTAGGGCTCGATGAAGCTCGGGTGGTTGTGCGACTCCATCTTGAAGGCAGCCACCCAGCCGTGGCCGACGTCGACGACGCCGGCGTTCTCGCCCGGTCCCTGCAGCACCCGCGAACCGGTGGTCGGGAACTCGCGCAGGTAGACCTTGGACGACTTGTACGAGCAGTGCTCGCTCCACAGCGCCGACGTGATGCCGAGTTCGGTGAGCGTCGGAGCGCGTCCGAGCAGCCCATTGAGGCGCGCGAACTCCTCTTCGGAGAGCCCCATGCCGCGCGCCAGCTCGAGGTCGACCTTCGCCTCCGCCGTCACGCTCATCGCGCCGCTCCCGCCAGCCGGCCGACCGACGACTCGACCAGCCCCCGGAAGAGCGGCAGTCCGTCCCGGTTGCCGAGCACCTCCTCGGCGCACCGCTCCGGATGCGGCATCAGGCCGAGCACGTTGCCCTGTTCGTTGACCAGCCCGGCGATGCCGCGCGCCGAGCCGTTGAAATTCCAGGCCTCGTCGAGCTCACCCTCCGGCGAGACATAGCGCAGCACCACCTGGCCGTTCGCCTCGAGCCGTTCGAGCTCCTCGGGCGTGTTCTCGTAGTTGCCCTCGCCGTGGGCGATCGGCATGCGGATCACCTGTCCCGCCCGGTAGCCGCGGGTGAACGGCAGGTCGTCGCGCTCGACGCGCAGCCAGACGTCGCGGCACTCGAAGCGCAGGCCGCGATTGCGGCGCAGCGCGCCGGGCAGCAGGTGCGACTCGGTGAGCACCTGGAAACCGTTGCAGATACCGAGCACCAGACCGCCACGGCCGGCGTGCTCGCGCACCGCGCCCATCACCGGCGAGAGGGCCGCCATCGCGCCGCCGCGCAGGTAGTCGCCGTACGACCAGCCGCCCGGCAGGACGATCAGCTCGCAGCCGCGCAGGTCGGAGTCCTCGTGCCAGAGGAAGCAGACGTCCTGGTCGAGCAGGTGCTTGAGGACGTGGTAGACGTCGTGGTCGCAGTTCGAACCGGGAAACACGACGACGCCACACCTCATGCGACGGCGCCCTCGAGCAGCTCGATGCGGTACTCCTCGACCACCGTGTTGGCGAGCAGCTTTTCGCACATCTCGGCCAGCCGCTCACCGGCGCTCTGGGCGTCGCCGTCGCCGAGGTCGATCTCGAACGACTTGCCGGCGCGTACCTCGCGGACTTCGGCAAAGCCGAGGCGCTCGAGCGCGCCGCGGATCGCCTTGCCCTGGGGATCGAGGATTTCGCGGCGCGGATACACGGTCACGCGTGCCTTCACGAATGCACCTCCTGCCGGTTGCGGGATGACGGAAAAGCGGGACTCCGCCGACCGCCGGGACCCGGAAGCGGGGGGCGAGGGGGGGTCGGACGAGGGAAGACTCGGGACTGCCGGGGGGCCTGCACGGCGGGGCGAGTCTATCGCACCGGGGGCGCTCGCCGGCGCCGCCGTTCAGCCGGTGCGCGGAGCGCGCAGGAGTTCGATCCGGCCGGCGAGGCCCGGCGAGACGACGAGCCCGCCCCGGGAGTCGACGAGGATCGCCTCGCCGCCGGCCGCGTGCACGACTTCGAGCGCCCGCGCCGGGTCGAGGGCGAGGGCGGCGGTCGACAGGGCGTCGGCCAGGGTGGCATCGGGATGGAGCACGGTGGCGCTGCGCAGGCCGGTCGCCGGCCACCCGGTGCGCGGATCGAGGACATGGTGATAGCGCACCCCGTCGACGACGAAGAAGCTCTCGTTGTCGGCCGAGGTCGACAGCGACCCCGGCCCGGGCTCGACGCGCGCGAAGAAGTCCCCGACGCCGCCGCGCGGATCGCGCACGCCGACCCGCCACGGCCGGTCGCCGCGCCGGCCGCGCGCCACCACCTGGCCGCCCCCGACCAGCAGGAAGTCGGTGAAGCCGCGCGCTTCGAGCAGCGCCGCCGCCCGCTCGAGCGCATACCCCTTGCCGATGCCGCCGAGGCCGAGCTGCATCCCCGCCTCGGGCAGGAAGACCGTCCGTCGCGCCGCATCGAGCACGACCCGCCGGTAGTTGACCAGCCGGCGCCGCGCCGCGATCTCCCCGGCTTCCGGCAGGCGCGGCACCGCGGCGCGGAAGTCCCACACCCCCCAGAGCGCCGCCCAGCTGACGTCGAAGGCGCCGTCGGTGCGCGCCCCGAGGTCGAGCGCACGCTCGAGCAGCTCGAAGAGCTCGGCCGGAACCTCGACCGGCGCCGTCCCGGCGGCCCGGTTGACGGCCGACAGCGGCGAGCCCGGCTTCCACTCCGACAGCAGCAGATCGAGCTCCCGATAGAGGGCGAAGCAGGCCTCGGCCGCCGCGGCGCTCGCCGCGCCCTCGGGCAGCACGACCTCCCAGCGGGTCGCCATCGCCTCGCCGCCGAAGGTGACGAAGCGCGCCTCGCGCCTCGCCAGCACGGCCAGGGCGATCACCGCGCCGAGTGCCAGCACCGCCCCGACCCGGACCCGGGTCGAACGCCCCCGGACCCTCTCCGCGCTCCCTTCGATGCCGCGCCGTCGTTCCACCTGTCCGCCCCTTCGGCCAGCCGTCCGCATCCCCCGGTGCCCGGCCCCCCCACCCTTCCACGCGGGGGCCGCTCCGGCGGGTCAACGTTACTCTGACTTCCCCGGCAGGGTGGCGGGGAGAGAGGAGGGGGAACCCGCACCATGTCGGCTGGCCAGGCACTCGGCGCGATCGCCGCGATCGGCGGCCTCACCCTCCTGCTCGCCACCCTCCTCGTCCTCGCCGACCGCAAGCTGCGGGTGGTGGAGGATCCGCGCATCGACCAGGTGGACGACATGCTGCCGCACGCCAACTGTGGGGCCTGCGGTTACCCCGGCTGCCGGCCGTTTGCCGAGGCGCTGGTCGCCGGCACCGCCAGTCCGGGCGGCTGCACGGTGTCGAGCGACGAAGGGCGTGCGGCCATCGCCGCCTTCCTCGGCGTCGCGGTGGGCGGCGGCGAGAAGCGGGTCGCCCGCCTCGCCTGCGCCGGCGGCGCCAACGTCTCCCGCCACCGGGCGCACTACGACGGGCACGCCTCCTGCCGCTCTGCCGCCCTGGTGGCCGGCGGCGGCAAGGGGTGCTTCTGGGGCTGTCTCGGCCTGGCCGACTGCGCCGAAGTCTGCGACTTCGACGCGATCCGCATGGATCCGCAGGGGCTGCCGGTGGTCGACGAGGCCAGGTGCACCGCCTGCGGCGACTGCGTCGAGGCCTGCCCCAAGGATCTCTTCTCGATCGAGCCCGTCTCCCGCCGACTCTGGGTCGCCTGCCGCTCGCTCGAGGCGGGTGACGAGGTGCTCGAAGACTGCCGGGTCGGCTGCACCGCCTGCGGCCGCTGCGCCCAGGACGCTCCGGGTCTGATCACCATGCAGAACAACCTGCCGGTCGTCGACTATGCCGGCGAGCACCGCACCCGGCTGCCGATCGAGCGCTGCCCGACCGGCGCCATCGTCTGGCTCGACCCGGCGGCCGGCCCGGTCCGCGGAGCCGCCGCGCCGCGCATCGTCCGCCGCGAACCGCTGCGGGAGGCCGCCACCTGATGCGCTCCCGCCGTTCGTCTTCTCCGCCGCTCCTGCAACTTCCGACTCCGACCGATGGGAGACCGCCATGTCGGTGCTGACACTCGCCCGCAAGACCCTCGACCGCTTCAGGGACAAGTCGCAGCCGCCGAAGTACCCCGGCGTGCGCGCCGCGATGGACGGCAACACCGCCGTCATCGCCTGCGAACGCGAGGCGAGCGACGCCGCCGGCGCCTACCCGATCACGCCCTCCACCCAGATGGGCGAGTACTGGGCCGAGGCCGCCGCCGCCGGCCACCTCAACATCTCCGACCGGCCGCTCATCTTCATCGAGCCCGAGGGCGAGCACGCCGCCGCGGCGGTCACCGCCGGCCTGTCGATGACCGGCCTGCGGGCGGCCAACTTCTCTTCCGGCCAGGGCATCGCCTACATGCACGAGTCGCTCTATGCCGCGGTCGGCAAGCGGCTGACCTACGTGCTCAACATCGGCGCGCGGGCGATGACCAAGTCGACGCTCAACGTCCACGCCGGGCACGACGACTACCACGCCATCGACGACACCGGCTTCTTCCAGCTCTTCGCCAAAAACGTCCAGGCCGCCGCCGACCTCAACCTGATCGCCCATCGCATCGCCGAGCTGGCGCTCAACCCGGGCATCGTCGCGCAGGACGGCTTCCTCACGACCCATCTGATCGAGTCGCTGCTCGCTCCCGAGCGCGAGCTGATCGCCGAGTATCTCGGCCGGCCCGACGACCTGATCGACACGCCGACCGCCGCCCAGCGCCTGCTCTTCGGCGACCGCCGGCGCCGGATCCCGGTCCTGTGGGACGTCGACAACCCGGTGATGGCCGGCCTGGTGCAGAACCAGGACGCCTACATGCAGAGCGTCGCCGCGCAGCGCCCCTTCTTCTTCGACCACCTGCGCGAGCTCACCGACCTGGCGATGGACGAGTTCGGGGGCCTGACCGGGCGTCGCTACGAGCGCGTGATGTCCTACCGCGCCGAGGACGCCGACTACCTGATCGTCGGCCAGGGGAGCGTCGTGCCGTCGGCCGAGGCGGTGGCCGACTGGCTGCGCGAGCAGCGCGGCATCAAGGTCGGCGTCGTCGATCTGGTGATGTTCCGTCCCTTCCCCGCCGATCTGATCGGCCGCCTGCTCCAGGGGCGCAAGGGCGTCGTGGTGCTCGAGCGCACCGACCAGCCGCTCGCCGTCGACCTGCCGCTGATGCGCGAGATTCGCGCCACGGTGAGCCAGTGCCTGGAGAATGCCCTCGACCCGAAGCAGCCGCGCCATCCGGAGCTGCCGGTCTGGCGCGACCTCGCCGACGCGCCGCCGCTCTATTCCGGCTCGTTCGGCCTCGGCAGTCGCGACCTGCAGCCGGAGGGGCTGGTCGGCGCGGTCGAGAACATGCTCCCCGGCGGCGCGCGCAAGCGGCAGTTCTACCTGTCGATCGACTTCCTGCGCGACCGGGCGGCGACGCCGAAGCAGGAGGAGTGGCAACAGCGCATCGAAGAGGGTTATCCCGCGGTGCGTGCGCTCGCCGTCCGCGGCACCGAGAATCCGAACCTGATGCCGCCCGGCAGCGTCACCGTGCGCTTCCACTCGGTGGGCGGATGGGGCGCCATTACCACCGGCAAGAACCTGGCGATGACCCTGTTCGACCTGCTCGGGTACCACATCAAGGCGAACCCGAAGTACGGCTCGGAGAAGAAGGGGCAGCCGACGACCTACTACCTGTCGGTGGCGCCGGAGCCGATCCGGGTCAACTGCGAGTACTTCTTCGTCGACGTGGTGATGTCGCCCGATCCCAACGTCTTCCACCACACCAACGCCCTCGCCGGTCTCAAGGACGGCGGCGTCTTCATCATCCAGAGCGACCAGCCGTCGCCGGAGAAGGTATGGCAGGAGATCCCGCCGCCGTTCCAGAAGATCATCGTCGACCGCGGCATCCGCCTCTTCGCCCTCGACGCCTTCCGCATCGCGCGTGAGGAGGCCTCGGATCCCGAGCTGCAGCTGCGCATGCAGGGCATCGCCTTCCAGGGCGCGTTCTTCGCCGCCTCGCCGCTCAAGGACCAGGCCGGACTCGACGAGGCCCGGCTCCTGGCGGCGATCCGCGAGCAGCTCGAGCACAAGTTCGGCGCCAAGGGAGCGCGCGTCGTCGAGGACAACATGCGAGTGGTCAAGCGCGGCTTCGACGAGCTCAAGGCGATTCCGCCCGGGCCGATCTCGGAGCCGAAGGTTGGCGAGCGCGCCTTCGGCGGCGAACCGCCGATCCCGGAGATGGTCAAGCGGCTGCCCGAGAGCGCCGCGCCGGTCACCGACGTGCATCGTTTCTGGGAGCAGACCGGCAACTTCTACGCCCGCGGCATGGGCAACGACAACCTCACCGACCCGTTCATCGGCCTCGGCGTGATGCCGGCCTCGACGGCGCTGTTCCGCGACATGACATCGATCCGCTTCCACCATCCGGAGTGGATCGCCGAGAACTGCACCGCCTGCGGCAAGTGCTGGACGGTCTGCCCGGATACGGCCATCCCCGGTCTGGTGAGCGAGGTCGGCGCGGTGTTCGACACCGTGGTCCGCCGGCTGCGCAAGGCCGGCCGGCCGCTCGAGCACCTGCAGCGCGCCCTGCGCGAGACCGAGCGGCACCTGCGCATGCTGTTCGACGGCGCCCGGGAGACCGACCCGGTCGGCGAGCTGCTCGAGGAGGCCATCCAGGCGACCCTCGCCGGCAGCACGCTCGAGCCGGAGGCGAAGGAGAAGCTCGCCGGCGAGTTCGGCTGGTTCCGCGAGGAGCTCGGCGGCTTCCGCTTCGCCCTCACCCGCCCCTACTTCACCCTGCCCGAGCAGCAGCGCAAGGGATCGGGCGGCCTGCTGTCGATCACCGTCAATCCGACCACCTGCAAGGGGTGCATGGAGTGCGTCGAGGTCTGCGACGACGACGCCCTGCGCTCGATCACCCAGACGGACGCCTCGGTCAGCCGGTTGCGCCGCGAGTGGGACCTCTGGCTCGACCTGCCCACCACGCCCGAGCGCTACATCCGCATCGACGACCTCGAGGAGGGCATCGGCGCGCTCGAGTCGCTGCTGCTCGACAAGGCCAACTACCTCGCTTTCTCGAGCGGCGACGGCGCCTGCCTCGGCTGCTCGGAGAAGACGGTCGTCCACCTGTTCACCGCCACCGTCGAGGCGCTCATGCAGCCGCGCGTGGCGCGCCACGTTGCCCGCCTCGACGACCTGATCGCCCGGCTCGAGAAGCACCTGCAGCTGCGGCTGGTCGCCGGAGTCGACGTCTCCGACCCGGCCGCCATGGCGGCGATCGCCGCCGAAGGCGCCGAGCGCGACCTGCGCCTGTCGGGAATCGCCGAGCGGCTCGAGGCCGCGCAGGACGGCGAGCCGATCGATCCCGCCTGGCTGCGCCGCACCAGCCAGCTGCTGGCCCGCCTCAAGGAGCTGCGCTGGCGCTACCAGGAGGGGACGACCGGGCGCGGCCGCTCGCGCATGGGGATGGTCAATTCGACCGGCTGCACTTCGGTCTGGGGCTCGACCTGGCCGTTCAACCCCTATCCGTTCCCGTGGACGAACCACCTCTTCCAGGATTCGCCCTCGATGGCGATGGGGATCTTCGAGGGGCACATGGCGCGCATGGCCGAGGGGTTCAAGGCGATCCGGATGGCCGAGGCCGAACTGGCCGGCGCCTACGACCCGCGGCGCGACGACCCCTTCTTCACCTACTTCGACTGGCAGCAGTTCACCGACGAGGAGTGGGAGCTCTGCCCGCCGGTCGTCGCGGTCGGCGGCGACGGCGCGATGTACGACATCGGCTTCCAGAACCTGTCGCGCCTGATGGCCTCCGGCAAGCCGGTCAAGGTGCTGGTGGTCGACACCCAGGTCTACTCGAACACCGGCGGGCAGGCCTGTACTTCCGGTTTCATCGGCCAGATCTCCGACATGGCCCAGTACGGCAAGGTCTGGAAGGGCAAGCCCGAGCCGCGCAAGGAGATCGGCCTGATCGGCATGGCGCATCGCACGACCTACGTCCTGCAGAGCACCATCGCCTACCCGAAGCACATGATCGAGGGGTTCATCCGCGGCCTGAAGGCACGCCGGCCGGCGCTGTTCAACCTCTACAGCTCCTGCCAGCCCGAGCACGGCATCGGCGACGACATGAGCTCGCGGCAGGCCAAGCTGGTGGTCGAATCGCGTGCCTATCCGCTCTTCCGCTACGACCCGGATGCCGGCAGGACTCCGGCCGAGTGCTTCGACCTCGAAGGCAACCCGATGCCCGACCAGGAGTGGCCGAGCTACGTGCTGCGCTACAGGACCGGCTCGCGCGAGAAGGAGATGGAGCTGCCCATGACCTTCGCCGACTTCGCGGTCACCGAGGCGCGCTTCCGCAAGCACTTCCGGGTCGCCCCGCCCGACACCTGGAATGACGACATGGTGCCGCTCGCCGACTTCCTCTCTCTGGAGCGGAACGAGCGCGAAGGGCGCTTCCCGTTCGTCTGGTCGGTCGACCGGGAGAACCGGCTGGCGCGGCTGCTGGTCGACCAGACCATGGTCGCCTCGTGCGAGGAGCGCCGCGACTTCTGGATCCTGCTGCGTGCCCTGGCCGGCGTCGAGCGGCCCGAGCCCTCGCGCGCCCAGATCGAGCGGGAGGTGCGGCAGGACGTCGTCGGCCGCATCGCCTCCGGGCTGATGAACCTCGCCGCCGGCGGCGACACCGCCCTGGCGGGTGCTCTCACGGCGGCTTCGGCGCCGGCGCCGGCACCGGCCGCGGCGGCTTCCGCCGCGGGTGGCGACGGCTACCAGGCGCCGTGGCTCGAGTCGGAGAAGTGCACGGGCTGCGACGAGTGCACCAACCTCAACCCGAAGATGTTCGCTTACGGGCCGGGCAAGAAGGCGTTCATCAAGGATCCCGACGCCGGACCCTTCAGCGATCTGGTCAAGGCGGCCGAGCGCTGCACCGCGCAGGTGATCCACCCCGGGCTGCCGCGCGACCGCGCCTTCAAGGACGCCGAGAAGTGGATCGGGCGGGCGAAGAAGCGCAACTGAGGGGAACACTGGCGCGATGCGACTGCCGGGCCTGAAGAGCTTCCGTCACGGGGTCCACCCGCCGGAGGCCAAGGAGCGGACGAGCGGGCTGCCGATCCGGCAGTTCCCCTTCGCCCCGCTGCTCGTCGTGCCGCTCTCCCAGCACGCCGGCCGGCCCGCCGTCCCGGTGGTGCGCGAGGGGCAGGAGGTGGCGCGCGGCGAACCGCTGGCACGCCCGGACGGCGACCTGTCGGTGGCCATGCACGCGCCGGCCTCCGGCGTCGTCCGTCGCATCGCGCTGGCGCCGTCGATCAGCGGCCGCATGCTGCCCGCCGTCCACCTGGTGCCCTTCCCCGGCTCGACCCAGGAGGTGGCGCCCGGCCGCCCCTGCCCGCTCGACGCCACGCCGGAGGAGATCCTGCGCGCCATCCAGGAGGCCGGCATCGTCGGCCTCGGCGGCGCCGCCTTTCCGACCCACTTCAAGCTCCGCGTGCCTCCGGGCAAGTCGGTCGACACGCTGATCGTCAACGGCGCCGAATGCGAGCCCTACCTGACCACCGACCACCGGGTGATGCTCGAACAGCACGAGGACATCTTCACCGGCCTGCGCTACCTGATCCGCGCCACCGGCGCGCCGCGCGTCATCCTCGGAGTCGAGGAGAACAAGCCGGACGCCGCGGCGCACCTGCGCGCCGGCCTGCCGGCCGACCTGCCGATCTCGGTCGAGCTGCTGCGGGTGAAATATCCGCAGGGGGCCGAGAAAATGCTGATCGCGGCGCTGCTCGGCCGCGAGGTCCCCTCCGGCAAGCTGCCCCTCGACGTGCACGCCCTGGTGATCAACGTCGCCACGACGGCGGAGATCGGCCGCCTGCTGCCGCTCGGCCGGGGGATTCAGGAGCGGGTGGTCACGGTCACCGGGCCGGCGGTGCTCAAGCCGGGCAACTATCGGATTCCGATCGGCACGCCGCTGCGCTTCCTGCTCGAGCAGGTGGGGGTCGAGGAGGCGCGCATCCATCGCGTCTTCCTCGGCGGACCGATGATGGGACAGGCGGTCTCCAGCCTCGACATCCCGCTCACCAAGGGGACTTCGGGCGTCGTCGCCTTCACCGACGAGGCGGCGCGCTCGAGCCATGCCGAGGTGCAGCCGTGCATCCGGTGCGGCCGCTGCCTCGACGCCTGTCCGATGTTCCTCGACCCGTCGCGCCTCGGCCTGCTCGCCGCGGCGCAGGAGTGGGAGCGCATGTCCAGCGAGCAGCACCTGATGGACTGCTTCGAGTGCGGCTCGTGCTCGTTCGTCTGCCCGGCCCACATTCCGCTGGTGCAGCGCTTCCGCGTCGCCAAGTCGATGGTGCGCAAGCGGGGGGCGGCATGAGGCGGCCGCTCGCCCGCACTCTCGAGATCCGTACTTCGCCGCACCTGCTCGGCGGCTGGTCGGTGCCGCGCATCATGTTCAACGTCGTCGCGGCGCTGGCACCGGCGGCGCTCTTCGCCGTCTGGGCCTTCGGCGCCGCGGCCGCGGCGGTGCTGCTCACCGCCACCCTCTCCTGCCTGGCGGCCGAGCACCTCGCCTGCCGCGCCGCCGGCCGGCCGACGACGATTCGCGACGGCTCGGCCGCCGTCACCGGCCTGCTGCTCGGGCTCTCGCTGCCCCCCTCGCTGCCGCTCTGGATGGCCGCCTTCGGCGGCATCGTGGCGATCCTGGTCGGCAAGCTGCTGTTCGGCGGCCTGGGGCGCAACCCCTTCAATCCCGCCCTGGTCGCCCGCGCCATCCTGCAGGCGACCTTCCCGGTACCGATGACCACCTGGATCGCCCCCTTCGCCGCCGACCGCTTCTCGGCGCTGCCCGGCGCGCTGCTCGCGCCCCCCTTCCTGCAGCCGGGCGCCGACGCCGCCACCTCGGCGACCCCGCTGGCGCTGTGGAAGTTCGAGCGCGTGGCGACGGCGACCGGCGATCTCGCCTTCGGCCGCATCGGCGGCTCGGCGGGCGAGACCGGCGCGCTGCTGCTGCTGGCCGGGGCCGCCTACCTGGTGGCGCGCAACCTGATGAGCTGGCGCATTCCGCTCGCCATCCTCGCCACGGTCGCGGCGGTGAGCGGCGCGCTCCACCTCGCCGACCCGGCGCGCCACGCCTCGCCCGCGTTCATGCTGCTCTCGGGCGGGCTGCTGCTCGGCGCGCTGTTCATGGCCACCGACACCGTGACCGCGCCGGTCTCGCGCGCCGGCGGCTGGGTCTACGGCGCGCTGATCGGCGTCCTCGTCGTCGTCATCCGCTCGTGGGCCGGCATGGCCGAGGGGGTGATGTACGCCATCCTGATCGGCAACGCCGTCGCCCCCCACCTCGACGTTCTGCTGGCGCCGCGCGTCTTCGGCACGCGCCGCCGGGGAGCCGCCGCGTGAAGCCCGGTCCGCCGCCCGTCAGCGCCCCGGCGAGCGCCTGGCCGATGCTGCGCGCCATGGTCGGCATCGGCGTGGTCTGCGGCGTGGCCATCGTCGGCGCCTTCGAGTTCACCCGCCCGGTGATCGCGCGCAAGCGGGCCGAGGCGCTGCACCGCGCCATCTTCGAGGTGCTGCCCGGAGCCGCCTCGACGCGCACCTTCCGGCTGGCCGCCGACGGCGCCTTCGAGCCGCTCGCCGACGGCGCCCGGCGCGACGCCGACCCGACGCTCGTCCACGCCGCCTACGACGCTTCCGGCGCCCTCGCCGGCTTCGCCCTCGAGGCCTCCGGCATGGGCTACCAGGACACCATCCGGGTGCTCTACGGCTATGCCCCCGGTCCGCAGACGATCGTCGGCCTGCGGGTGCTCGAATCGCGCGAGACACCGGGCCTCGGCGACAAGATCGACGTCGACCCGGACTTTCGCGCCAACTTCACCGCCCTCGATGTCGCCCTCGCCGCCGACGGCGCGGCCCCGGCGCACCCGATCGAGCTGGTGCGCCACGGAGAGAAGACCCGCGACTGGCAGATCGACGCGATCACCGGCGCCACCGTCTCGTCGCGCGCCGTCGCCGACCTGCTGCGCGACAGCGCCGCCTTCTGGACCCCGCGCCTGCGCGCCCGGCTCGACGACTTCACCCGGGAGAGCCCCGAATGACCTCGACCGACGACTTCCTGCGCGGCCTCTGGCGCGACAATCCGGTCTTCGTCCAGGTGCTCGGCGCCTGCCCGACCCTGGCGGTCACCAACACGGCGCGCAACGCCCTCGCCATGGGGCTCGCCACGCTCTGCGTCCTGGTGGCGTCGAACGCCATCGTCTCGTCGATCCGACGCTTCGTGCCCAAGCAGGTGCGCATCGCCAGCTACATCCTGGTCATCGCCAGCCTGGTGACGATCGTCGACTACGCCATCCAGGCGATCAGCCTCGAGGTCCATCGCGCCCTCGGCGCCTTCATCTCGCTGATCGTCGTCAACTGCATCATCCTCGGCCGCGCGGAGGCCTTCGCCTCGAAGCACGGCGTCGGTCGCTCGCTGCTCGACGGACTCGGCATGGGGCTCGGATTCTGCCTCGCGCTGCTGCTGCTCGGAGTGGTGCGCGAGGTGCTCGGCAGCGGCTCGCTGTTCGGCTTCGAGCTGTTCGGCCCGCGCTGGCAGGACTGGGTGATCCTGGTGCTGCCGAGCGGCGGCTTCTTCACCTTCGCCGCCTGGCTGCTGCTGTTCAACTGGATCTCCGAGCGCCGGCGGCGGGCGGCCGCGGGAGGGGCGCGATGAGCGAGCAGCCGCTCTGGGCGGTCTTTCTCAACGCCAGCCTGGTCAACAACTTCGTGCTCGCCTGGTTCCTCGGCATCTGTCCGTTCCTCGGCGTGTCGGGCAAGCTGGCGACGGCGACCCGGATGGGCGGCGCGGTGACCTTCGTGATGGTGATCACCTCGCTCTTCGTCACCGGCATCAACGCCCTGCTCGCCGCGATCGACGCCCCCTACCTGTCGCTGATCTCCTACATCGCGGTGATCGCTTCGGCGGTGCAGCTGGTCGAGATGTTCGTCAAGAAGACGAGCCCGGCGCTCTTCCGCGCCCTCGGCATCTTCCTGCCGCTGATCACCACCAACTGCGCCATCCTGGCCCTGGCGCTGTTCCAGACCAACCGTGGCTACGGTCTGCTCACCGGCGTGGTGTTCGCCCTCGGGGCGGGCGCCGGCTTCACCCTCGCCCTCGTGCTGATGGCGGGAGTGCGCGAGCGCCTGGCGCTGCACGACACGCCGCAACTGGTCCGCGGAACCGCGCTGGCGCTGGTCGTGGCGGGGATCCTGTCGGTGGCGTTCATGGGCTTCGCCGGGCTGGGGAACTGAAGATGCTGGCGCGCTATCTCGTCGGAGTCGCCGGCGTGACCGGCGCCGCCCTGCTCTGGCTGGCGGTGCAACAGCTCTGGCGAGCAGCCTTCCCCGGCCTCGCGCCGGGCGGTGACGCGCTCGCCGGCAGGTCCGATTGTCACGGTTGCGGTTCGTGTACCCACGGTTGCGAGACGGGCGCGGCGGCGAGCGCCGGCGCGTCCCGGGAGGAGAGAAGATGAGCGAAGCCATCCGACATCTCGAGGAAGCCTTCGAGCCCGCCGAGCGGCATCGCGCCGTGGTCGTGGCGAGCGAACCGATCACCCCCGAGGGGGCCGATGCCGAGGTGCGGGAGATCGTCCTCGAGGTCGAGCGGCCGGATTTCCCCTACGCGGTCGGCCAGTGCATCGGCGTGCTGGCGCCGGGCGATCCGGCCTTCGGCAAGTCGCATCACTATCGGCTCTACAGCGTCGCCGATCTGCCCGAGCGGGGCGCGTCGGGCCGTCCGTGCATCCGCATCGCGGTGCGCCGTTGCAGCTACATCGACCCGTACAGCGGGGAACGCTATCCGGGCGTCGCCTCGAACTACCTGTGCGACCGCCGTCCCGGCGACGCGATCGAGATCACCGGGCCGTTCGGCCTCGCCTTCGACGTGCCCGAAGACCGTGACGCCGACCTGATCCTGATCGGCAGCGGCACCGGAATCGCCCCGTTCCGCGCCCTGGTCAAGCACATCTACCGGAACGTCCCCGACTGGCGCGGCAAGATCCGCCTCTTTCACGGCGCCCGCTCGGGGCTCGAGATGCTCTACCGCAACGATGCCCGCGACGACTTCGCGCAGTACTACGACCGCGAGACGTTCGAGGCGTTCCAGGCGCTGTCGCCGCGGCCGAGCTGGGCCGACCCGATCGCCTGGGACCTGGCGATCGAGGAGCGCGGCGAGGAGCTCTGGGATCTGCTCGGCAAGACGTCGACGCACGTCTACGTCGCCGGCCTCGAGAAGATGCGCGACGAGCTCGACGAGGTCTTCGCGCGCCTCGCCGGGTCGCCGGGCAGGTGGCAGCGCCGCAAGGCCGAGCTGATGGCCGGCGGACGCTGGGTCGAGCTGCTCTACTGACGTTCTCTCAGTCGTCGAGATCGAGCCACGGGGTCGGCTCGAACTGGTCGGCGACCACCACGCCGGCACTCGCCCGTTCACGCTCGAGCCGCTCGCCGACGGTGGCCGCGGCGAGCGCCGGCGAGTTGTTGGTGCGCGACAGGTGGTAGAGGACGACGGCGCGCAGGCGGTCGGTGAGCAGTTCGGGCAGACCCTCGGCGGCGTCGAGATTCGAGAGGTGGCCGTGGCGCCCCGCCACGCGCTGCTTGAGCGCCCACGGATAGGGGCCGCTGCGCAGCATCTCGAGATCGTGGTTGGTCTCGAGCAGGAGCAGGTCGAGGTCGGTGAGGCGCCCCCAGGCGAGCCGGCTGCGGCAGCCGAGGTCGGAGACCAGACCGATGCGCCGGCCGTCGCCCGTCTCGACCACGAAGCCGACCGGCTCGCGGGCGTCGTGCGGAATGGCGAACGGCTCGATGGAGAACCCGGCGACCTCGACGGGCCGCCCCGACTCCAGCCGCTCGACCCGTCCCATCACGTCCTCGGGGAGCGCCGTCCCCTGCAGCGTCCCGGCCGTCGCCCAGACCGCGACCCGGTGGCGCAGGGCGAATCGCCCGACGCCGCGCACGTGGTCTTCGTGCTCGTGCGTCAGCACCACCGCCGCGATCGACGCCGGATCAACCCCCATGAGCTTCATCCGCCGCTCGAGTTCGCGGCAGGAGAACCCCGCGTCGAGCAGGATCCGCGTCGTCCCGGACTCGACGACCACCGCGTTGCCACCGCTGCCCGAGCCGAGCACGACGACGCGACAGGGCGTGGCCGCGGCCGCCCGGCGCGCCGGCTCGAAGGGGAGGGAGCTCTGCACCGCGGCGCAGCCTACCGCAGCCGCCGCCCGCTCAGCGGCGCACCATGCGCTGCAGGTCGGGCTGGTCGGGGTCGAGGGCGAGGCTGCGGGTGAAGGCGCGGGCCGCCTCGTCGTGCGCGGCGAGACGCAGCGCGGCGAGACCGCGATTGCGCCAGGCGAGGGCGCTGCGCGGGTCGATCTCGGTGGCGCGGCGGTAGGCGGCGAGGGCGCCGTCGAAGCGCCCGCCCTCGGCCAGCAGCGTTCCGAGATTGAGCTGCAGCAGGTAGCTGTCCGGCTTGCGGGCGGCCTGCTCGCCGACCACCGCGATCGCCGCCTCGCGCCCCCCCTTTTCGGCCAGGGCCATGGCGAACTCGACCGCCGCCCGCTCGGGGTCGGAGACGCCCAGGCGCAGCGCCTCGCGGAAGGCCGCCACCGCCGGCGCGGTCTCCCCCCGCCGCAGCAGCACGTTGGCGAGATTGCGGTGGGCGCCCGCGTACTCCGGCTCGGCGGCGATGGCGCGCCGGAAGGCCTCCTCGGCCGCCGTGAGGTCACCGGTCTCGAGGCGCCGGGCTCCGAGGTTGTTGAGCGCGCCGGGAGTGAGCCTTTCGGTCAGGCCGGCGGGCGACGGCTTGCCGGCACCGCCAGCGAGATAGCCGAGGGCACGCAGCTGCGCCAGCTCGGCCTCGCTCGCCGCCCGGTCGGGCGCCGCCCGTTCGAGCGGCACCCGCTGCGTGTAGTCGACCGGCTCGCGCCGGGGTGGCGCCGCCGCGAGCGCCCAGGCGAGCGGCGCACCGCGCAGGCCGGCGCCGGGAGGCAGGCCGAGCAGCGCCAGCAGCGTCGGAGTGACGTCGTAGAGCGTCCCCTCGCCGCGCCCGCCCCGCCGTGCCGCGCCCCCGGAGACCACCACCACGCCGTCGAGCGCGTGCCAGAGCGGCGCGTTGCGCTGCAGCGTGCCGCTCTCGGTGGTGGGCGGGCGCCCCTCCCCCCACTGGAAGCCGTGATCGGAGAGGACGAGCAGGGTGTCGGCCGGCTCGAGCAGCGCCATGAGCTCGCCGAGCTGGTCGTCGATCCAGGCGTAGAAGGCCTCCGGCGTGCGGCCGTAACGGGCCACGGCCGCCGGCGGCGCGCCGGCGACCGGCGGCTCCACGTACGGTGCGAAGAGGTGTCCGATGCCGTCGGTCCCTTCGTAGTAGACCATCAGCAGCCGCGGATCGAACTCGCGCCAGGCCTCCCGGGCGAGGCGGGTCGTGGTCTCCGACATGGCCACCGTCTGCACCAGCATGCGCAACGGGTTCTCGAGCGGCGCCTCGGGCGCCAGCGCCGCGGCGATCTCCTCGGGACTCACCGCGGCGAGGGCGCGGATCTGCCCGACGGGGACCCGGTTCGTCGTCACCCGCAGCTGCTCGACGCGCGCCGTCCACTCCGCCGGCGCGACGACCCCGGTGAGGTCGGTCGTCTCGCGGCCGGGGAAGGTCGAATCGTTGATCCGGTTGCTGACGACAACTCCGTCGACCGTTTCGGCCGGATGGCTCGCCCACCAGCCGATCACGCCGACCCGCTGGCGCGCCGCCGAGGCGATGTTCCAGATCGCCGGCACCTGGCGGGCGCCGCTGCCGACCATCGCCAGCTCCCCCGAAGGAGCGCGCTCGAAGAAGTCGAGCACGCCGTGATCCTCCGGCGCGTGGCCGGTGGCGATCGTCGTCCAGAGCAGCGGCGAGAGGAGCGGCACGAACGAGCGCAGGGTGCCGCGGGCCCCCGCGTCGATCGCCCGCGCCAGGTTCGGCATCTTCCCGGCGGCGAGCAGCGGATCGAGGAAGCGCCAGTCGGCCCCGTCGAGGCCGACTACCAGCACCCGCCCGCCGGGCGCCGGGGAGCGGAGCGGTGGCGCGGCGTGCGGCGGGATCGCGCCGTCCGGCGCGCCGAGCTGCGTCAGGTAGAAGGCCGCGCCGGTGACGAGCAGGGCCCCGCCAGCGGCGATCGCCAGCCGCCGCACCCGCTCCGGGTTCACTGCGGCGCCTCCGCCAGGGCGAGGAACTGGCGGATCTGCGGCTGCTTCGGGTCCAGTTCGAGGCTGCGCCGCCAGAGCGGCGCCGCTTCGCCGACGCGGCCGCGCTGGGCGTAGACGGCGCCGAGAAGATTCAGCGTCTTGATGTCGTCGGGCCGGATGCGGTGGGCGGCCTCGAGCGAACGCAGCACGCCCTCGGCGTCCCCCAGCTGCTGCTGCACGCCGCTGCGCGTCGAGTGGAGGATGAACGAGCCGGGCAGCGCCGCGATGCCGCGCGAGAGCGTCTCGTCGGCCTCGCGCAGCCGGCCGGCCTCGCCGAGCAGGATGCCGAGGCCGAGCCAGGCGGCCTCCCGCTGGTGATCGTGGCGCGCCAGTTCGAGGCCGCGGCGGAACTCGGCCATCGCCTCGGCCTCCTCGCCCGACTCCTGGAGCGCCAGCGCCAGCTTGTTGTGCGCCCCGGCGTCGTCCGGGTCGGCCGCCACGGCGCGGCGGAAAGCGGCGACCGCTCCGGCGACGTCCCCCTGCTCCATCAGCGCCGTGCCGAGGTTCATCTCGGCGCGTGGCGTGACCCGGGCCTCGGCTTCGCCGGCCGGACGCTCGCCGCCGCCCAGATAGCCGAGCGCCGTCAGGTTGGCGAGGAACGCTTCCGACTCCTCCCGCGAGGTCTCCACCGCCACCGCCTCGACCCGCGGCAGCCGGCGCGCCCAGGCCACCGACGGAGTCGGCGGCCGGTCGATCGCCCACTCGAGCGCCCGGCCCGGCATCTCGTCGCCCACCGGCAGACCGAGCAGGCGCAGCAGCGTCGGCGCGATGTCGAGCAGCGTCCCCTCGCCGCGACCGCCCGGGCGCGCCCCCGGGCCGCTGACCCAGAACTCGGCGCGGTCGCGATGCCACCAGGCAGCGGTGGCGAGCCGCGTGTCGCTGCCCTCACGCGGCCGGTCGGCCCCCCAGGCGAAGCCGTGGTCGGTCATCACCACCACCGTGGCGCCCGGAGCGAGGGCGAGCAGCTCCCCCAACCAGCCGTCGAGGTCGCGATAGAAGGTGCTCACCGCGTCCCGGTAGGCGGCGAACTCCGCCGCGTCGATCCACGCCGAGCGCGGCGGGTGGTAGGGGGCGAAGAGGTGGCCGATGGTGTCGGTCCCCTCGACGTAGAGCAGCAGCGCGTCGGGACGGTCCGTCGCGAGCAGGTGGCCGGCGATGCCGAGATAAGTGCGCGTCGAGGCGAGCAGGCGCACCAGCTGCACGACCGGATCCCCGCTGCGGCCGGCGGCGCGGCGCGCCGCGAGGACCGCCGGATCGACGTGGAGATAGCGCGCCAGTTCGGCGTCCGGGATGTCGACGTCCTGGACCACGAAGCGCTCGAACTCGCCGGCGCGACTGGGCGGAAAGATCGTCCCCGGCCGGCGCAGCGAGTCGGCCGCCTGGCCGAAGAGCTGGGCGCTGGCCCGGTCGCTCACCACGACCCCGCGCACCGGCTCGGCCGGGAAGGTCGCCCACCAGCCGAGTACCGCCGTGGTGCGGCCGGCGGCCGAGAGCAGGTTCCACAGCGCCGGCACGCGGCGCGAGGCGGAGGTCACCGGGGTGACCGTGTCGACGCCGCTCTTCTCGAAAAAGTCGAGGATGCCGTGCTTCTCCGGCCGCAGGCCGGTGGCGATCGAGGTCCAGAGCAGCGGCGAAATGAGCGGCTTGAGCGGTTCGAGGGTGCCGCGCGCCGCGCCGGCCAGACGCGCGAGGGTCGGCAGCTCGCCGCGCGCCATCATCGGGTCGATCAGTTCGGCGTCGAGTCCGTCGAGCGCCAGCACGACGAGCGGCGCCAGCTGCGGCGCCAGCGGCAGATCGGCGAGCACCGGCGGCGGCTCCTCGCCGGGCAGCGCCAGGTCGACCACGAGCCGGTCGACGGAGAAGCCGTCCGCTTCGAGCGCCGCGCGCACCGCCGGCTGGACATCGGCCGGCGTCGTCACCGCCGCGGCGACCGCCGCGACGCGGGCGGCGAGCGCGGCCTCGACCGCCGGCGCCGCGCGCAGCCACTCGGGCATCGCACGCGGCGGCAGGTAGCGCAGGGTGACCCGGCCCGGCAGCGCCGAGCCGTCGGGGCGCCGGAAGGAGAGCGTGCCCTCGTGCAGCACGCGCCCCTCCTCGAGCCTCACCGGGTCGACCCTCTCCCGCCAGAGGGGGGCCACGGCGAGGCCGCGCCCGAGCAGCCGGATGTCGGCGCCGGAGCGAGAGCGCAGCAGCGCGCCGTCGGCGATCCAGCGCAGGTGCGTCGCCGCCAGGGCGACGACCAGGACGAGGAGCGCTACGAGGAGCTTGCGGCGGCGCGGCGGCATCGGCGGGGAGACGAGTATAGCGGCGGGGAGAATGAAAAAGGGCCCGGCGCGATGCCGGGCCCCGGTTGGTTCACGCCGCTCGGGCGATCAGAAGGAGACCTTCACTCCGAGCTGGTAGCGGCGCGGCGCCTGCGACGAGGTCGGGTTCCGGAACGCCGCGCTGGTCACCGTGCCCTGCCGGTTGAGCGGGTCCTGGTTGTCGGTGACGTTGAACATGTCGCCGTAAACCGAGGCCTCGATCGCGCCGATCTTGAACTCCTGCTCCAGGTGAAGGTCGAGCTGCCACTGCTCACCGACCTCGAGGTCCGGGTCGATGAACTCGGAGAACGTCCCGCTGCCGACGCGCACGCGGCGGAAGCTGGCGTAGACCGGGCCGCTGTACCAGTAGCCCGAGACGCCGATCTGGGTGCTGGTCGGCGCCGAGCCCCAGGGGATCGTGTAGCTGCCCTGGGCCTTGACCAGGTGCGGCGTGTCGAGGTCGCCGTAGCGGTTGGCCACCGAAACCGACGAATCGGCGAAGCCGGAGAGCTGGTCGCCGGTGGAGAAGCCCTCGTTCTTGAACGCGTAGGTGTAGCTGGCGTTGAACTGGAAGCGGTCCTGCGCCAGCCGCTTGCGCAGGAACAGCTGCACCGCCTGGTACTTCTTCCACGAGCCGCTGACGTTGCTGTAGTTGTACGAGCCGTTGTCGTCGAGGTCGAAATCCTCGATGGCGTCGTTCTGTTCGCGCCAGATCAGGTTGATGCCGCCCGACATGTGGGGGCTCAGGCGGTGGTCGTAGCCGAGGGTGAATTCGTCGGTGTAGGTCGGGTCGATCCCGCTGTCGATCGAATTGTTGGCCACCAGCGGGTAGTCGTCGACCTGCAGCCAGCAGTCGCTGTCGAAATTACCCGAGGCGTCCTCGGTGTGGTCCGAGCAGTAGTCGCCGTAACCGTAGTACGGGAGCCAGATGTAGAAGCGCTCGCTCTCGTTGTTGCGGTTGAGACCCGCGGTGACGTAGTCGGTGACGATGTCGTAGAAGCGGCTCGCCGTGGCGTGCAGGCTGTTGCCGTTGATGTCGTAGGCGAAGCCGAGGCGGGGGGCGATCTGGTCGGTGAAGTCGAACTTCAGGACCTCCTCGCCGGTGTTGTTCTTGAGCGCCACCTGCTCGGCGCGCACGCCGAGGTTGAGGGTCATCCGGTCGCGCGTCCAGCTGTCCTGGAAGAAGAGCGCCAGGTAGGGGTTCTCGGTCACCAGCTCACCGGGCCGGTCGTAGCGCTCGGCGCGGTAGAGGTAGGAACCGCCCGCCGTCATCAGGAAGTTCCCCTGCGGGTAGTAGAGGTCGGTGACCTCGTTCTGGATCTTCAGGTACTCGAGGCCGCCCTTGAGCTGATGGCTGCCGAGGCTCGAGTCGAGGAACTTGGTCAGCGTCACCTGGGCGCCTTCGCGGCCGCGGACCGACTTGTACTCCTCGAGCGACGTGCCGGACCAGTAGCCGGTCACCAGGTCGAGGGTAGTCGGGTCGGGGCCGATCGGACCCTGGGCGACGATGTTGATGTCGCCCTCATACTTGTTGGCCTTCGCCTCGAACAGCATGCTGGCGCCGAGCACCGAGCTCCACTGCAGCGACATGTTGTCGCCACCCTGCTCCTGCGTCGCCTCCGAGCGCGGGTCGACGCTCGGTCCGAGGTAGTAACGGGCCCAGGCGTTCGAGATGTCGATCGGATCGGTGTTGTAGAAGCCGGTCAGGGTGTTGTTCGAGTTGACCTGCCAGGTCAGCTTGGCCGAGGCGTAGTGCCCCTCGTAGGTCGACACGTCGGTGGCGAACTCGCCGGTGTCCGAGCCGGTCTCGCGCGGGAAGTTCTGCTCGCGGTCGCGCCCTTCGCCGGCGATGAAGAACCAGAGCTTGTCCTGGGCGAGCGGGCCGCCGAGGGTGGCCGACGGGCGCTTCTCGTCGCCGAAGATGGCCGGCACCGCGTCGTCCTTGGTGTCGGCGACCCAGTCGACGTCGCTGACCACGAAGCGGGCGCTGCCGTGGAACTGGTTGCCACCCGAGTTGGTGACCAGGTTGACCACGCCGCCCTGCACGCGGCCGTACTCGGCCGGGATGCCGGCGGTCTGGATCTGGACTTCCTGGATGGTGTCGAAGTTGATCGCCGTGCCCCAGGTCTGGGTGCGCGGATCGGTCGTGTCGACGCCGTCGACCAGGTAGATGTTGTCGGAATCGGCCGCGCCGTTGACCGTCGGGTTGTTGGCGTTGATCTGCACGCCCGGGGCGCTCGACATCACGTCCTGGAAGAGCCGGTTGTTGGGCAGGCTGTCGATCAGCTCCCAGTCCACCTGGGTGTCGATCGTCGTCTTGGTGGTGTCGACGATGACGCTCTCGCCCTGGACCACGATCTGCTCGGAGACGCCGGCGCTCATCGAGACCTGACGCGCCGTGTCGGTGCCGATGCGCACCGCGACGTCGTCCTCCTCGACCGGCGAGAAGCCCTCGAGGCGGTAGGTCACCTGGTAGTTGCCGGGCGGCAGGTTGATGACGCGGAAGCGCCCGTTGGCGTCCGAAGTGACCGTGCGGACGCCCTGCAGGTTCTCGCCCGAGATCTCGATCGTGACGCCCGGCAGGGCCGAGCCGTCGGTCGAGACGATCGTGCCGGAGATGGTTCCGGTCGTCGTCTGAGCGAGGGCGGGGGCGCCGAGCAGCAGGACGGCGCCCGCTGCCAGCAGAGTCGTGAGTCTCTTCATCATGATGTGAAGCCCTCCTGAGGCCGTGGGCGAGTCCCCTTCCGTCGACCCCGTGTCGACGGTTCCCGAGAGACCTGGACGTGCCCGCTTGTCGACGAGCCTAACGTCAACTGACAGCCCGGACAACCCGCCCCGCGGGACGGTTGTCCCCCGCCCCGCCAGCCACTAGATTGGCGCTTCCGGGCACTCTGCCGATCGGAGGTTCTGTGATGCGAACTCGTCTCGCCACGCTGTTGTCCACAGCCCTATTGCTGCCTGCCGGCGTCGTGGCGGCCGCCGAACTCTCTCCCGCCTTCCGCGACTTCGCCAGCGGTCCGGCCGGCCACCTGATGACCGACGAGGAGCACGCGGCCTTCGCGGCGCTCGCCGACGACGCCGCGGCCGCCGACTTCGTCGCGCTCTTCTGGGCCCGCCGCGACCCCGACCCGGCCACTCCCGTCAACGAGTTCCGCCGCGAGTTCGAAGCCCGCGTCGCCTACGCCGACGCGAAGTTCGGCGACCGGCGCGGCGACGAGGAGCGGCGCGGCGCCATGACCGACCGCGGCAAGGTGTTGATCCTGCTCGGCACGCCGACCCGGGTTTCGATCGTCGACCAGTCGGGCTTCGACGAGGTCGACGAGGAGTCGGGGCTCGGCGAGTTCCGCAGCTCGACCCGCGAGGGGTGGCGCTACGAGCGCGAGCAGTTGCCCGCCGGCCTCGGGGTCAACCGCCTGGTCCTCTACTTCGAGACCGAGGCCGGCTACGGCAGCTCGGTACTGCTGCGCGACAACAAGGTTCTCACGGCCCTCGCCAGGGCGCCCGCCGCTTCCATCACCCGTCCGGACGTGACCCTCGCCGAAGCGCGCGCCGCGGCGCTCGCCGCCGACCCCGGCGCGGCGCCGGCCTGCTTCGTCTGGAAGGCCGAACCGCTCGGCGAGTCCGCTCCCGCCGAGGCGCTCGACGCGATGGCCGCCGGCACGACCGCCGCGCCGCTCGCCGCCGGACTCGCCGCGGCCCCCTTCCAGGCCCACGACGGGCGCTGGACGGTGCCGCTCCAGGTCGCGACCGCCGGCGAACGGAGCGGACCGGTCACCCTGGTCGGTCGGCTGCGCAATTCGACGGGTGCCGAGACACTCGCCTTCCGCCTGCCAGCGACCTGGCGCGCCGCCGGCCCTCAGAGCGTGGTGCAGGCGACGCTCGTCGCCCCGCCGGGCGAGCACGACCTCGTGGTCGGCCTGCTCGACGCCGACGACGCCCTGGTCTGGGCGACGCGGCGGCCGATCGTGGTGCCGGGCGAGCTGACGGCTCTCTGGCTCTCCGAGCTGGTCGTCACCCGGACGCTCGACAGACTCGACGCCGCCCAGGAGCTGCTCGAACCGTGGGCCTGGGAAGGGATTACCGCCGTGCCGCAGCACGGCGACTTCGCCCCCGGCGACCCGTTCGCCTTCTTCTTTCACGCCTGTTACGCGACGAAAGGGGCCGACGGCCAGGTCGACCTCCGCCTGACCGTGGAGCTCCAGGGGCCGCGCCGCTTCCGCGGTCCCTTCGCCATCCAGCCGCTCGCCACCTCGGCCGACTGCTGGATGATCGCCGGCGGGTTCGATCTGGAGGCGGCGAAGTTCCCGCCCGGGGAGTATCAGCTCAAGGCGCAGCTGAGCGACGCGATCGGCCAGCAGCTGGGCAGCACTACGGCCGCCTTCCGGATCGCCGCGCCGGCCGACTGAGCGGCGGCTAGCCGCCGCTCGCGCCGAGCCGGATGGTCAGCAGCTGGCCCGGGCGCAGGAAGCTGCCTCCCAGGCCGTTGTCGCGGCGGATGCGGTCGATCGTCGTGCCGTAGCGGGTGGCGATGCGCCAGAGGCTGTCGCCCGGGCGCACCCGATGCTGGATCTCGCGGCTGCCGCCGCTGGCGCTCGCGACCGGCGCCGCCGCCGCGGCCGACGCGCCGCCGCGCACCGGCACGGCGAGGCGCTGGCCGAGCGCGATGCGGTGGGCGCTGCGCAGGCGGTTGGCGGCCATGATCGCCCGGACGCTCGTGCCGTAGCGCGCCGCGATCCCCGACAGGGTCTCGCCGCTGCGCACCCGGTGGGTGACCGTGGTGAACGTCGGCGGCGGCTCGTAGCGCGGCAGGCTCGCCAGGCTCGCCGTCACCTGCGGCCCGGCGCCGGGGGGCACCTTGAGGAGGTAGCTGGCACTCGGCGTGGCGTTGCGCCGCAGCTCCGGGTTGAGGCGCGCCAGGGTCCCCTGGGGGAGCGCCAGGGCGCGATCGAGCGCTTCGAGCTTCGCCGGGCGGGCGACCTCGATCGTCTCGTACTCGAGCGGCGGCAGCGGCCGGGGCAACTCGAAGCCGAAGCGCGTCGGGTCCTCGAGGATCGCCAGGGTGGCGAGAAAGCGCGGCACGTAGCGACGCGTTTCGCGCGGCAGGCGTTCGTAGAGGTCCCAGAACTGGTCGAAGTACCCCTCGGACTGATTGCGGATCTGGCGCAGCACCGCCCCCTCGCCGCAGTTGTAGGCCGCCAGCGCGGTCATCCAGTCGCCGAACAGGGCGTGCAGCGCCGACAGGTATTGAATCGCCGCCTGGGTCGACTTTTCGGGATCCATCCGCTCGTCGACCCAGTCGGAGCGATCGAGTCCGTAGCGATAGCCGGTCGAGGCGATGAACTGCCAGAGTCCGAGCGCCCGCGCCGAGGAGAGCGCCCGGTCCTTGAAGCCGCTCTCGACCAGCGGCAGCCAGGAGAGGTCCTCGGGCAGCCCCGCTTCGCGCAGCTGCGCCACGATGCGCGGCCGGTAGAGCCCGGAGCGCTCGTAGGACTCGAGGAAGAAGCGGCGCTCGGGCCCCTGGAAGCTGCGGATCTCCTTCTCGACGTCGGCGTTGAGGACCACCGGGATGGCGCTGCCCCCGTCGACGGTCGCCTGGCGCGCGGCATGGATCTCGACGATCCGCCGCGCGATGCGCAGACGCAGGCTCTCGCGCGCCGTGGCGAGGACCGGGTCGTCCGCGTCGACCGCGCCGGCCATGCGCAGGTAGGCCTGGTCGAATCGCTCGAGCGCCGCCTCGGTCGCGCCGTCGCGCCGCAGCTGCTCGGCGGCGGAGAAGCTGTCGAGCGCCAGGTGGAGCTGGTGGGTGGCATGCGACTCGCCGGTGCCGTCGTCGAGCCCGTCCGCGGCCAGCTCGTCGACCTCGCCGTCGGGCTGCAGCTCGTGCGCCCCGGCCTCCTCGGGCAGCGATTCGCGACTCGCCTCCGACGCCGGCGCATCGGCGGTCGTACCGGCGGGCTCGCCGGACGCGGTGGCCGCCCCGGCGGCGGACAAGGCCACCGCGTCCGGCGCCGCGGGCGCCACCTGCGCCGGTGGACGACTGCTGCACGCCAGGACCGGGACGAGCAGCCCCGCCAGCAAGATCCGGTACCCCGCGCCGCGCCCCTGGCTCCGCTTCATCGTCCGCCTCCGAGTCGTCCGCCCCTCCGGAACGCGGAGACCGGCCGGCCCGGGGAAGTCCCGCGGACGGCGGCCGGGCCGCGTCGAAGCGTGATTGGTATCACGACCCGGGGGGCGGTGTCCGCCCGCGGCCGGGTCAGAGGGTGTAGACGCGGCCCTGCTCGAGGAAGCCGATCGCCGGGTTGCCGAGCGCCGCGACCTCTTCGTGGATCTTCGCGATCGACGGTGGCTTGAGGTGATGCAGCAGCACCGGCACCCGGCTCTCAAGCTGCTCGAGCTGCCCGACGAGCGTCTGCGGCGTCAGGTGACCCGAAACGTCGGCGATCGGCTGCAGGGCGTTCTCGAACGACACGTCGACCCACACCCCCTTGAGTCGCTCGGCGGCGTTGGCGACCTCCCAGAGCCGCTTCGTCGGGCCGGTGTCGCTCGACCAGACGAGCGAGCTCGAGCCGTCCTCGATCAGGTAGCCGAAGGTCGGCACCGGATGGTCGACCGGAATCGGCGTGAAGCGCAGGCCGCCGATCTCCACCGGCACTCCGGCAGCCAGCTCGTGGAAGCGCATCACCGGCAGCAGGTGATTCGGCAGGCGGGTGAAGTCGGGCCAGACGTCGTTGTTGAACAGGTTCTTGCGAATCGCGTAGATGGTCGGCGCCGAGGCGTAGATGTCGACCGCGTCGCGCAGCTTGCCGAAAACGTTCTCGATGAAGAACGGCAGCGCGCTGGTGTGATCCATGTGCGAATGCGTCAGCACGATCGACTGCACCTGGCGCTGGCGCTCGATCGACAGCGCCTGGGAGAGCGAGCCGGCGTCGAGCGCCACGACGTCGTCGAAGAGCAGGCAGGTCATCCTGCAATCGGGGCTCTCCCCGCCGTAGCTGCCGAGAATTTCGACCTTCATTGCCTACCAGCGATTGTACTCACGGTCCAGCCGGGCGGACAAGGAACCCTGAACACGCTCGCCCTCCTGGATGGTGAACCTGCCGGCCGAGTAGAGCCGATCGAAGGCGGCCGCCACGTCGGGGCAGAGGTGGGTGCCGGCGACCCGGCGGATCTCCGCCGCCGCCGCCTCGGCGACCAGGGCCCGCCGGTAGGGCCGGCTGGTGGTCATGGCGTCGAACGTGTCGGCCACCGCGACGATCCGCGCCGGCATGGGGATGCGATCGCCGGTCAGGCCGTCCGGATAGCCGCTGCCGTCGAGCCGTTCGTGGTGATTGCGCACGATCGGCACCAGCGGGCGCAGCGACTCGATCCGCTGGACGATCGCCGCGCCGTCCACGGTGTGCCGGCGCATGATCTCGGCCTCGGAGGCGTCGAGCGGCCCCGGCTTGAGCAGCACGCCGTCGGGGACGCCGATCTTGCCGATGTCGTGCAGCGTGGCGCCGAGGCGCAGCGTCTCGAGCTCGGAGCTCGCAAGACCGAGCTCCTCCCCGAGCACCAGCGAGTAGGCGACCACGCGGTGAAGATGGCCGCCGGTGTACGGGTCGCGCCGCTCGACCGCGTCGGCCATCGCGGTGACCGTCTCGACGAAGGTGCGCTGCAGGCGGGCATAGAGACGGGCGTTCTCGAGCGCGTGCGCCAGCGGCCCCGCGAACAGTCTCATGCGGCGCAGGTCGTCGTCCGAGAACGAGTCGCCGTCGACCGGGTTGAGCAGCTGCAGGACACCGATCGTCCGGCCGCGCGAGACCAGCGGCACGGCGAGGATGCCGCGCGTGTCGAAGCTGCCCGAAGCGTCGCCGATCCAGCGCGGGTCGGCGGTAACGTCGTGGATCAGCTCGGCGCGGCCGGAAGCGGCGACGCTGCCGACGATCCCCTCGCCCACCGGGATGCGCAGGTTGCCGATCTCCGGCGCCGCGGCGCCGCGCACGACGCGGAAGAACAGCTCGCCCGCGCCCTCGTCGAGCTCCCAGATCGAGCTCGTCTCGGCGGCGCAGACCTGCTCGGCCTGTTCGAGCGCCAGGGTCAGGACGCGGCGCAGGTCGAGCGTCTCGGCGAGCGCCAGGCCGAGCTCGAGCAGCGTCTCCTGCTCGGCGAGCCGGCGTTCGAGTTCGGTGGCGTCCATGGCGTCGCGTCCCCGGACCTCAGAAGCGGGAACCGATCCAGAAGGCCGTCTTCAGACCCTCGTCGGAGGCGTCCTTGAAGTCCCAGTTCTGCGCGAAGTCCCAGTGCAGCTGGAGGCCGCCGAAGAGCACCGAGACTCCCCAACCGTAGGAGGAGAAGCCGTGCGGTCCCAGCCGGTTCTCGTCGCTGTCCCACAGATCGGAGCTCTGGCCGAGCTGGTCGTACCAGGCACCGCCGACGTCGAGGAAGACCCGGCCGCGAATGCCGCGGAAGTCGAAGAAGGGGCCGACCAGCGCGTCGATCAGCGGAAAGCGGTACTCGAAGTTGGCGAACACCGCGCGGTCGCCGTTGATCGACCGGTAGTCGAAGCCGCGCAGGGTGTCGAGGCCGCCGATGTAGAAGAGGCTGGGCTCGTTGCCGTCGGCGAAACCCGCGAACAGTCGCAGCGCCAGGTTCGAGCGCCGCGACACCTCCATGTAGCTGCGCCAGTCGAGGGTCGAGCGCCAGTCGAGCGTCCCCGACTCGTCCGGGTCCCACAGGTACTGCGTCTCGACCTTCCAGCGGTTGCCTTCGATCGGGCCGGCGAAGTTGCCGATCGTCGAGTCTCCCGTCACCGAGGCGGTGGCGAGCGGCACGAAGTCGTCCTCGCGGGTCAGCAGGAAGAGCCCCGGCTCCCCGGTCTCGGGATTGACCGCGATGACGGGGAAGCTGTACTCGCGGCTCAGCGCGCCGGCGCCGAACTCGGCGCGGTGGTAAAGGCTGAACGGGTAGCCGAGGAATCCGTAGAGCACCGTCTGGCGGAACTCCTGGTTGCGGAAGAGGCGGCCGGAGATCGGGTCACGCACGGCGTAGTAGTCGCGCATGTCGGCCAGCCGGGCGCCCCAGTACCAGCGACGGGAAAGATCGAGGTAGGAGATGTCGAAGTCCGAGAACGTATCGACCGCCGAAAGCACGATGTTGAGTCGCCGGTCGCCGAGCAGGTCGGTGAAACGCAGGTAGGCGAGGCCGAGGAAGATCTGGTCGTCGGTGACGCCGATCGATCCGCCGCCGTCCTCGAGGAAGAGCTTGAAGCCGCCGTACTCGTCCTTGTTGCCCTCGTCGATCGTCACCCGGATGTCGGGTTCGAAGGGGGGCAGCGCATCGCCGGCGATCTCGGCCTCGGTGAGCGGCGCCGGCGGCGCCTCGGCGACGACGTCCGCGAGGTCGGAGACGTAGAGGTCGAACGTACCCTTCCAGAAGCCGGTGTAGACGACCCTGAGCACGCCGTCCTCGCCGCGGGCCACCGTCGGCATCATCGTCCCGGTGACCACGTCGGTCAGCTGCACGACGCGGCCGGTGGCGAACTCCATCGCCCAGATGTCGTCGACGCCGGTGCGATCGGAAGTGAACACCAGCCATTCGCCGTCGGGCGAGAAAGTGGCGTCCTTGTCGATCCACTGGCCGCCGGAGAGGGTCAGCCGCCGCGCCGGGTCGGCCCGGTCGAGGCGCACCAGACGGGCGTGATCCTCGCCCCAGACCGTCGAGTAGACGATCGCCTCGCCATCGGGCGTGTAGGCGGGTGATCCGTCGTAAGCCTCGTCGTCGGTGATGTTGACCACTTCGCCACTGTCGAGATCGACCTCGAAGATGTCGAAGCGCCCGCCCCGGTTGCCCGAGAAGGCGACCTTGCGCCCGTCGGGAGAGAAGGCCGGGGCGTGCTGCTGGTCGACGTCCATGTCGAGCATCCGGTCGAGCTCTCGCTTGAGCACGTCGAACAGCACCAGACTGCGCCCCCCCTCGCGCTTGACGAAGGCGGCGAGACGGTTGCCGTCCGGCGAGAAGGCGAGGTCGCGGCCCATGCGGGCCTTGGCGGTGACGTGCTGGGCGACGATGTACTGGTAGCGGCTGGTATAGCCCTTCGTGAGGTTGGCGATCGGCTCGCGCTTGCGCGCGTCGTAGAGCAGGATGTCGAGGTCGCCGCGCGTGATGGCGAGCGCCGCCACCAGATCGCCCGAGGGCGAGGCGACCGGCGAGATGGCGGTGTCGACCTCCCGCTTCTCGTCGCGGAACGGGCGGCCGAAGTCGGACGGTTCGCCGGTCTCGACCAGCCGCGGCAGGTACTTGCGACGCAGCCAGCGGCGGAAGTCGAGGTCGAAGTCCTCCGCTTCGGTCTTGAAGGCCCGCTCGATGGCCCGGTCGGGGCGCGAGCCGAGGGTGTGGCGGAACTCGTAGAGGAAGTCGCGGAACCCCTCCTTGCCCCAACGGTCCTCGATGAAGTCGAAGGTGGCGTGGCCGAAGCGGTAGGCGAGGAAACCGCTGACGCCGCGCTGGATGATCGACGGGATGCGGTCGTTGACCACCGCGTCACGCAGATACATCTTGTCCGACGTGCTCTCGTCCTTGGCCATGTAGGAGGCCATGCCCTCCATGAACCACTGCGGCACGCCCGCCGAGCGCAGGCCGCGCCCGAGCCGCCCCTCGAAGAGCAGGTCGTACTGGAAGACGTGGGCCAGCTCGTGCAGGATGAGCTGGTAGAGCTCGGCATCTGGCAGGTCGACCGGCATCACCATCCGGTTGCGCGCCTGACTGGCGAAGGCGCCGACCCCCTCGGGGATGAAGTTGAGGATGATGTTGTTCTGCTCGAACGCCGAGTGGGTGGCGTAGAAGATGAGCGGAATCGGCTCGGCGATCTGGTGGTCGAACTCGCGCGACAGCCGGTCGTACGCGCTCTCGGCGAGCGACGCCACCTTCTCGAGCAGCGCCGCTTCCTCGTCGTAGTAGTGAATGTCGAAGTGGGGGGCGTGGTAGATCTTCCACTCGAACTCGCGGTACTGGATCTTGTTCTTTCCGAAGGCCGTCGAGTACTGCGCCGCGGCGGGCGCCGCGGCCAGCGCCAGGGCGCAGGCGGCGGCCGCGAGGCGGCTGGGGGAGAGGAAGCGGGGCAAGGAAGCCTCCCTTCGCGTATCAGTCGGTGAGCAGGACCCGGGTCGCCTCCACCGTCTTCTGGGCGAAGACGTTGACGATCCGGTCCTCCAGTGCGATCAGGTTCTCGAACATCCCCCGCAGGGGATCGGCCTCTTCGGTCTCGAACTGCTTGAAGTCCTTGAAGTTGTCCGCGTGCAGCCGCTCTCCCGTGGCGCCGTCGAAGACCATCATCACGATGTCGTACTCGAAGCCGGTCCGCTCGACGAGCACCTGCCGGTAGTACGAGCGGCCGTCGAAGGGGGAGACGTACTCCTCGGTGCGGTAGCCGCTCTTGTCCTGGATGTCGAAGTCGAGACTGCCGATCACCAGCAGGTCGGCCTGGGTCCGCTCGCCGAGCGAGCGCCAGAATGCGGTGTCGGCGGCGAGGGCCTCGAGGTCGAAGGTCGGCAGATCGACCGGTCCGGTCTCGACGACGCGCAGCGGGGTCTCGCGGCGGATTACCTTGAGCAGGTAGCGCTGGAACTCCTGCTGGACGTCGATCGAGGTGCCGCGCAGGCGCTCGATGGTCTGGCTCCCCTCGCGGCCCACCACCACGAAGGGGAGCGCCGCGAGGCTGCTCTTGCCCTGCAGGTCGATGCGCGCCCGTACCGGCAGGCGCAGGCGGACCTCCACGTCGGCGGCGAGCGGCGCGGCGGCGAGCAGCGCCGCGAGCAGCGCTCCGGCCCGCCTCACGACCCCTCCGGCAGCGTGGTGGCCGGCGCGGGCGGCGCGGCGACCGGTGCCGGCCCGACGGGCTCGGTCGACTCCTTCGGCGGCGGCCGGAAGCCCTGGTAGAACTCGACGAAGCGCTGATAGTTCTGGCGCAGACGGCGCTGGGCGGGGTCGACCCGCAGGGCGGCGCGGTAGGTCTCCAGGGCTTCGTCGAAGCGGCCGACGGCCTCGTAGGCCACCGCCAGGTTGTTGAGTACCTTGACGTCGGCTCCGTCGATCCGGCGGGCCGCCTCGAAGCGGAAGACCGCCTCGCTCCAGAGGCCGCGGCGGGCCATGTCGACGCCGAAGGCCACCTGCTCGGCCGCCGGCCCGCGCTCGGCCGCCAGCGCCCCGGCGGCGAGGCCGGCCAGTGCGACCATCCATCCCAGAGCGATCCGGCGCACGGCTGCGCGACCCCTCATCGAACCTCCGTTTCGGCGGCCGGCAGTATACCCAGATCCCCCCACGGGACCGGCGCCCCGCGAAGGCCGGCGGAGGAGCGCCGGGGATGCCCGTGGGTACGTCGCGTTGCCGGCGAAGTTCTCATTCCGGGCACCGGTGCAAAGTCGGGACCGTGCCCCCGCGTCCTCTTCCCCTGAGCGACCGCAAAGGCGCTCCCGAAATGACCGACTCCGACCTTCGCACGCTGCGCCTCGCCCTGGCGGTCTCGCCGACCGTCCCCCATCCGTCCGCCTGCCGGCTGGCGGCCGAGGCGGCGCGCTGGTGCGCCACCGACGGCCGCGCGGGCGACGAGCTGGCGGGCGAGCTCGGCGTCCCCCGGCCGCACCTGGCCGCCGCCCTCGCCCTGCGCCGCGTTGCCGCGAGCGTCGCGGCACGGGCCGAAGCCGAGGCGCGCCCTCTCGGACTGCGCCTGGCGACGCGAGGGGACGCCGACTACCCCGCTGCTTTCGGCGACCTCGACCTCCCGCCGCCGGCCTTGTGGATCCGCGGTTCGCTCCCCGAGCTCCCGGCGGTGGGCATCGTCGGCGCCCGGCGGGCGAGCCGCTACGGTCTCGAGATGGCCGGCTGGCTCGCCGCCGGCGCCGCCGCCGCGGGAGCGGTCGTCGTTTCGGGCTTCGCGGTGGGCGTCGATGCGGCGGCCCACGAGGGGGCGCTGGCGGCGCCGCGCGGCGGCACGGTGGCGGTGCTCGGCTGCGGCACGTCGATCGACTATCCGCGCGGCCACCGCGGACTCGGCGAGCGGATCGCTCGCGGCGGCGCGCTGGTGAGCGAATTCCCCCCCGACTGCGAGCCGCGCCCCTGGCAGTTTCCCGTGCGCAACCGGCTGATCGCCGCCCTCGCCCGGGCGGTGGTGGTGATCGAGGCGGCGCCGCGCTCCGGGTCGCTGGTCACGGCGCGCCTCGCCCTCGACCTCGGGCGGGAGCTGCTCGCCGTGCCCGGCCGCCTCTGCGACGAGCTCGCGCTCGGCCCCAACGCGCTGATCGCCGATGGCGCCACCCCCGTGCTCTCGCCGGGGGACCTGCTCGACGCCATCGGCGTGGCGCGTCCGGACGCCCCCACCGCCGCGCCGGCTGCCGAGCCGCCCGGCCTCGCCGGCGCCGCCCGCGAGCTCTGGCGCGCGGCCGCGGACCGCCCGTCGACCGCCGAAGAGCTGGCGAGCGCCGCCGGAGTGCCGATCGCCCGCGCCCTCGCCCTGCTGCTCGAGCTCGAGCTCACCGCCCGCCTGCGGCGCCAGCCCGACGGCCGCTACGCTCCGTCTGAGCCGACCCCGTGAAGCCGCCGGCGGCGATCCGGGCTCCCCGCCCCCCCGAATCGACTGTGCTAGGGTCCGCGGCCCTCCGGGGGTTCCCCCGGGGAGCCGCGAGTTTCCGCGGCACCGACGCGGCGCGGTCCGGCCGCCGGAAGCAGACCTTGGCCAAGAACCTGATCATCGTCGAGAGCCCCGCCAAGACCCGTACGCTCAAGAAGTTCCTCGGGCGCGACTGGGCGGTGGAGGCCTCGGTCGGCCACATCCGCGACCTGCCCAAGAAGGGGATGGGGCTGGGCGAGGGGTACGAGCCGACCTACGCTGTGCTCGCCGCCAAGAAGGACGTCGTCAAGCGCCTCAAGGAGGCGGCGAAGAAGGCCGAGCGGATCTACCTCGCCCCCGATCCCGACCGCGAGGGGGAGGCGATCGCCTGGCACATCGCCGAGGTGCTCGGCCGCGACGCCGGGCAGTACCACCGCGTCACCTTCAACGAGATCACCCGGAGCGCCGTCACCCGGGCGCTCGAGCACCCGACGACGATCGACCTGCGCCGGGTCGACGCGCAGCAGGCGCGGCGGGTCGTCGACCGCCTGATGGGGTTCCGCATCTCGCCGCTGCTGTGGGACAAGCTCAAGCGCGGGCTGTCGGCCGGCCGCGTGCAGTCGGTGGCGCTCAAGATGGTCTGTGAGCGCCAGGCGGAGATCGACGCCTTCGTTCCCGAGGAGTACTGGGTCCTCGGCGGCCGCTTCGCGGCCGCCGCGCCGCCGGAGTTCAACGCCCGGCTGCACCAGATCGACGGCCGGAAGGCGAAGGTCGCCAACGCCGCGCAGGCGGCGACGGTCGAGGCGGAGATGCTCGCCGGCGACTTCCGGATCGCCGCGATCGAGCGCAAGGAGTCGAAGCAGCGCCCGTCGGCCCCCTTCATCACCAGCCGGCTGCAGCAGGAGGCGGCACGCAAGTTCGGCTTCGCGGTCAAGTACACGATGGGCCTCGCGCAGGGGCTCTACGAGGGCAAGGTGATCGGCGACCGCGGCCAGCTCGGGCTGATCACTTACATGCGTACCGATTCGACGCGCGTCGCCGCGGAAGCGATCGACGCCGTCCGCGACGTGATCGCCGCCACCTGGGGCGCCGACAAGCTCCCCGGCAAGCCCAACGTCTACGGCTCGAAGAAGGGGGCGCAGGACGCCCACGAGGCGATCCGCCCGACCTACTTCGACCTGCCGCCCGAGGCGGTCGCGGCTTACCTCGAGCCGGCCGAGCTCAAGCTCTACCGCCTGATCTGGGAGCGCTTCGTCGCCAGCCAGATGCTGCCCGCGGTCTTCGACGTGACCCGGGTCGACCTCGCCCGCGGCAGCCTGACCCTGCGGGCCGCGGGCAAGGTGATGAAGAGCCCCGGCTTCCTCGCCGTCTACCAGGAGGCGCGCGAAGAGGCCGCCGAGCGGCGCGGCGAGGACGAAGAGGAGGAGGGCGGCATCCTGCCGCCGCTCGTCGAGGGCGAGACGGTGAAGCTCCTGCGCCTCGACAAGGAGCAGAAGTTCACCCAGCCGCCGGCGCAGTTCAGCGAGGCGACGCTGGTCAAGGCGCTCGAAGAGAGCGGCATCGGCCGCCCTTCGACCTACGCCGCGATCCTCTCGACCCTCACCACGCGCGACTACGTGGAGAAGGTGCAGGGGCGCTTCAACCCGCTCCCCCTCGGCAAACTGGTCCACCAGATGCTGCAGCAGGGCTTCGCCGACATCGTCAACGAGGGCTATACCGCCCAGCTCGAGGAGCAGCTCGACCGCATCGAGGAGGGGGAGATCCCCTGGAAGCAGGCCGTCGAGACCTTCGACGCCAAGCTGACGCGCGACCTGACGAGCGCCGAAAGCAGCATGCCGAACTTCAAGCGCGACGGCGTGCCGGTCGACGAGAAGTGCCCGAAGTGCGGCTCCGATCTGGTGATGCGCTTCGGCCGCTACGGCGCCTTCCTCGGCTGCAGCACCTACCGCAGCGAACCGCCGTGCGACTACACGCGCGACCTGGCGACCGCCGCCGCGGCGGCGGGCGAAGCGGCCGGGGGCGAGGCCGCGGAGATCGCGCCGTGCGAGAAGTGCGGCAAGCCGATGGCCCTCAAGCGCAGCCGCTTCGGCACCTTCTACGGCTGCACCGGCTATCCCGAGTGCAGGAACATCCGCAAGATCGGACCGAAAGCCGAGCCGCCCAAAGACACCGGCATCGCCTGCCCGGAGTGCAAGCAGGGGACGATCCACGAGAAGAAGAGCCGCCGCGGCAAGATCTTCTACTCCTGCAGCCGCTACCCCGACTGCAAGTACGCCCTGTGGAATCCGCCCGTCGACACCCCCTGCCCGAAGTGCGGCTTCCCGATCCTCACCGAGAAGACCACCAAGAAGAAGGGCACCGTCTGGCTCTGCCCGAACGAAACCTGCGACTACGAGGGCGAACCGGCCGGCTGAGCCCGAAGTGCCCGGCGCCGCGCCTCACAGCGCCGCGGCGAAGGAGTCGGCGGCGGCCTCGCAGAGGTCGCCGAGGTC
>CAYYIK010000012.1:0-55146 GCA_964471955.1 uncultured Thermoanaerobaculia bacterium
ATGGCCAAGGAGAAGTTCGATCGCACCAAGCCTCACGTGAACGTCGGCACGATCGGTCACGTGGATCACGGCAAGACGACGCTGACGGCTGCTCTGACGAAGGTGGCGGCCGACAAGGGCTGGGCGAAGTTCGTTCCGTACGACGAGGTGGCGAAGGCATCGGAGTCGCAGGGTCGTCGCGACCCGACGAAGATTCTGACGATCGCGACTTCGCACGTGGAGTATTCGACGCAGAACCGTCACTACGCCCACGTGGACTGCCCGGGGCACGCGGACTACGTGAAGAACATGATCACGGGCGCGGCGCAGATGGACGGCGCGATTCTGGTGGTGTCGGCGGTGGACGGCCCGATGCCGCAGACGCGCGAGCACATTCTGCTGGCCCGTCAGGTGGGCGTGCCGTACATCGTGGTGTTCCTGAACAAGTGCGACGTGGTGGACGATCCGGAGCTTCTGGACCTGGTGGAGCTGGAGGTGCGCGAGCTGCTCAAGCACTACGGTTTCCCGGGCGACGAGACTCCGGTGGTGCGGGGAGCGGCTCTGAAGGCGCTGCAGGGCGAGGATTCGGAGCTCGGCCAGGGCTCGATCCTGAAGCTTTACGAGGCGCTCGACAGCTACGTGCCGATTCCGCAGCGCGACATCGACAAGCCGTTCCTGATGCCGATCGAGGACATTTTCTCGATTTCTGGCCGCGGCACGGTGGTGACGGGGCGCGTCGAGCGGGGCATCGTGAAGGTGGGCGAGGAGATCGAGATCATCGGCATCCGCCCGACGCAGAAGACGATCGTGACGGGCGTGGAGATGTTCCGCAAGCTGCTCGACCAGGGCCAGGCGGGCGACAACATCGGGGTGCTGCTGCGCGGCACGAAGAAGGACGACGTGGAGCGCGGTCAGGTGCTGGCCAAGCCGGGTTCGATCACGCCGCACACGAAGTTCAAGGCCGAGGTGTACGTGCTGAACAAGGAGGAGGGCGGCCGTCACACGCCGTTCTTCAACGGCTACCGGCCGCAGTTCTACTTCCGCACGACGGACGTGACGGGGGTGGCGACGCTGCCGGCGGGCACGGAGATGGTGATGCCGGGCGACAACGTCAGCCTGGACATCGTCCTGATCGCCCCGATCGCCATGGAGAAGGGCGTCCGCTTCGCCATCCGCGAGGGCGGCCGCACCATCGGCGCCGGCACCGTCACCGAAGTCGTGGAGTGAGGACGGGGAGCCGTCCGCAGGGGAAATGGTCATGTTGAACGAAAAGATCCGCATCCGCCTCAAGGCGTTCGACCATCGCATTCTGGATTCGTCGACGAGCGAAATCGTCGACACCGCCCGCCGCACGGGTGCCCGGATCGTGGGGCCGATTCCGCTGCCGACGCACATCGCGCGCTACACGGTCAATCGCTCGCCGCACGTCGACAAGAAGTCGCGAGAGCAGTTCGAAGTGCGCACTCACAAGCGGCTGCTCGACATCTACGAGCCGACGTCCGGCACCGTGGACGCCCTGATGAAGCTGGAGCTTCCTGCCGGCGTCGACGTCGAGATCAAGGCCTTCGGGAAGTAGGAGCCGATCATGGAAGGCATTCTCGGAAAGAAGCTGGGCATCACCCAGATCTTCACGGAAGACGGCGCCACGGTGCCGGTCACGGTCGTCCAGGCCGGGCCGTGCGTCGTGATCGCCCGGCGCACCCGCGAGAAGGACGGCTACGAGGCCGTGCAGGTCGGGCTGGTGGAGGCGAAGCCGCCGCGCAAGGTCACCCGGCCGATGCAGGGCCACTTCAAGAAGGCCGGCGTGACGCCGACCCGCGAAGTCGCCGAATTCGGGATCTCGGGCGAGGATTCGCTGGCTCCCGGGGACCAGATCAAAGTGTCGATCTTCGCGGAGAAGGAGTACGTCGACGTCACCGGAACGAGCAAGGGCAAGGGCTTCCAGGGTACGGTCAAGCGCCACGGGTTCGGCGGCGGTCGCGCCACCCACGGTTCGATGTTCCATCGCGCCCCGGGCTCGATCGGCGGCTCGTCGAACCCCTCGCGCGTCTTCCCCGGAATGAAGGGCACCGGCCGGATGGGCGGCGAGCGCGTGACCACGAAGAACCTCCTGGTCGTCAAGATCGACGAGGAAAAGAACCTCATCTACCTGCGCGGCGCCGTGCCCGGCGCGCCGAACGCCTGCGTGGCGATCAAGCGGGCCAAGCGCGGATGATGCCGGAAGGCAGGAAGCCATGAAGATCCCGGTCAAGAATTTCGAGAACAAGACGGTGCGCGAGCTCGACCTGCCGGACGAGGTCTTCGCGTACCCCTACAAGGAACATCTCATTCACACGGTCGTCCAGGCTTATCTGGCGGGCCATCGGGCCGGCACGCACAAGACCAAGGTGCGCAGCGAGGTCTCGGGCTCGGGCAAGAAGCTCTGGAAGCAGAAGGGAACCGGCCGCGCCCGCGTGGGTTCGGTGCGCAGCCCGATCTGGCGACACGGCGGCACGGTGCACGGTCCGGTGCCGCGGGACTACGGCAAGGACGTCTCGGCGCGCGAGAAGCGCAACGCCCTGCGCTCGGCGCTGGCGCGCAAGCTCAAGGACTCGCAGATCATCGTTCTGGAGTCGCTCGACGTGCCGACGCACAAGACCCGCGATCTGGTCGGTCTGCTGTCGACGGTCGGGGCGGAGGGCAAGGTCCTCGTCGTCGACCGGATCGACAACGAGAATCTCGTTCTGGCCGGGCGCAACAACCCGACCGTCAAGACGGTCGACGCCCGTGGCGTCCAGGTCTACGACGTGATCGACCGCCCGTGGCTGGTTTTCAGCGAGCAGGCCCTCGGGCGGCTCGTGGAGGTGCTCGCGCGATGAGAGTCCAGGACATCATCCGGCGGCCGTTGATCACCGAGAAGTCGAGCCATCAGCGCGAGGAGATCAACGTCCTGGCTCTCGAGGTCGACTCCCGGGCCAACAAGATCGAGATCCAGCGCGCCGTGGAGAGCCAGTTCAAGGTGAAGGTGGCCGACGTTCGCGTCGCCAAGGTTCACGGCAAGGTGCGTCGGCAGGGCCGGTATTCCGGCCGCCGTCCCGACTGGAAGAAGGCGTACGTCCGACTCGCCGCGGGCGAGAAGATGATCGACTTCTTCGAGGGCGTCTGAGAGGTAAGGGCACATGGGCATTCGACAGATTCGTCCCGTCAACGCTTCGAGCCGCTTCCAGACTTTTCCGGACTTCGCGGAGATCACCGCGGATCGCCCGGTCAAGGCGCTGACGAAGGGCAAGAAGTCCACCGGCGGGCGCAACAACAAGGGCCAGCTCACGAACTGGTTCCGGGGTGGTGGCCACAAGCGGCGCTATCGCGACATCGACTTCAAGCGCGACAAGCACGGCATTCCGGGGCGGGTAGCGACGATCGAGTACGACCCGAACCGCTCGGCTCGCATCGCGCTGGTGGTGTATGCCGACGGCGAGAAGCGCTACATCCTCGCGCCGCAGGGACTGCAGGTGGGCGCCAGCGTGATGGCGGGGGAGAGTTCCGAGGTCAACGTGGGCAATGCGTTGCCGCTGCGGCTCATTCCGCTCGGCACCATGGTGCACAACATCGAGCTCAAGCAGGGCAAGGGCGGGCAGATGGTGCGCTCGGCCGGCGCCGCCGCGCAGCTGATGGCCAAGGAAGGCGAGTACGCCCAGGTGAAGTTGCCGTCGGGCGAGGTGCGTCGGGTGCACATCGACTGCTACGCGACGGTGGGCCAGGTCGGCAACATCGACCACGAGAACGTCTCGTACGGCAAGGCGGGTCGCCGGCGGTGGCTCGGCCGCCGCTCGCACAATCGCGCCGTGACGATGAACCCGGTCGACCATCCGATGGGTGGCGGCGAGGGCAAGACTTCGGGCGGCCGGCATCCCTGCACGCCATGGGGCGTGCCGACCAAGGGATACAAGACTCGCAACAACAAGCGGACGGACGCGATGATCGTGCGCCGCCGGAACAGAAAGTAAGGACGGAGAGCCGCGATGTCGCGTTCGCTCAAGAAGGGTTACTTCATCGACAAGCCGCTCGCGGACAAGGTGACCGCCATGAACTCGAGTGGCGAGAAGCGGGTCGTCAAGACCTGGTCCCGGCGCTCGACGGTCATTCCGGACATGGTCGGCCACACTTTCGCGGTGCACAACGGCAAGGCCTTCATCCCGGTCTACGTGACCGAGAACATGGTCGGTCACAAGCTCGGCGAGTTCGCGGTGACCCGCACGTTCCGGGGCCACAGCGGCAAGAAGGCCGAGAAGTCCGCGGCACCGAGAAAGGGCTGAGGGAACGGTCATGGAATTCACCGCTCGTCTTCGCCATCTCCAGGCATCGCCCCAGAAGGTGCGGCTCGTGGTCGATCTGATCCGCGGCAAGGGTGTCGAGGAGGCCGCGACGATCCTGCAGGCCACGAACAAGTCGGCGGCCCGTCCGCTGGCCAAGCTGCTTCGTTCGGCGGTGGCCAACGCCGAGAACCGCGACGAGAACGTCGATGTCGGCAAGCTCTTCGTCAAGGAGGCGTTCGTTGACGGAGGGCCGACCCTGAAGCGGATCCGCGCCAACACGATGGGACGCGCCTTCCGCATTCTCAAGAGGCAGAGTCACGTGACGATCAAGCTCGACACCCGCAAGGGCGGCGCGCAGGGAGGGAACTGACGATGGGTCAGAAAACGCATCCCTACGGCTTCCGCCTCGTTTACAACAAGACCTGGCACTCGCGCTGGTACGCCCAGGGAAAGAACTACCCCGACCTGCTGCACCAGGATCTGAAGCTGCGCACCGAGCTGAAGCGACGCCTCGGACACGCGGGCGTCGCCGCGATCGACATCGAGCGCGCCGCCGACAAGCTGCGGGTCACCATCCACACTTCGCGGCCCGGCATCATCATCGGGCGCAAGGGTGCCGAGGTCGACAAGTTGCGCGACGACCTGATCAAGCAGACCGGTCGCGAGGTCCACATCAATATCCAGGAGATTCAGCGGCCCGAGCTCGACGCGCAGCTGATCTCGGAGTCGATCGCCGGTCAGCTCGAGCGCCGCGTCTCCTTCCGCCGGGCCATGAAGAAGGCGATGGAGTCCGCGTTCCGGTTCGGCTGCAAGGGCGTGAAGATCATGGTTGCCGGCCGTCTGGGCGGGTCCGAGATCGCCCGCACCGAGTGGTACCAGGAGGGCCGGCTGCCGCTGCACACGCTGAAGGCGGACATCGAGTTCGGCTTCTCCGAGGCGCGGACGACCTACGGCGTCATCGGGGTCAAGGTGTGGGTTTACAAGGGCGATCTCCTCAAGGAGAAGCCGCGCCGGGCCACGGCCTGAGCGGGAGAACGTCATGTTGATGCCGAAGAAGGTCAAGTTCAGAAAGCAGCATCGCGGGCGCCGCGCCGGCAACGCGAAGGGGGGCGACACCATCGCCTTCGGTGATTTCGCGCTCCAGGCTCTCGAGCCCGCGTGGATCACCGCCCGGCAGATCGAGTCCGGCCGAATCGCGATCACCCGACACGTCAAGCGTGGCGGCAAGATCTGGATTCGTGTTTTTCCGGACAAGCCGTACACCAAGAAGCCGCTCGAGACGCGAATGGGCAAGGGCAAGGGCAACCCGGAAGGCTGGGTCGCCGTGATCAAGCCCGGGCGCATCCTCTTCGAGATCGAGGGCGTGTCGCCCGAGATCGCGCAGCAGGCCATGAAGCTCGCGTCGCACAAGTTCGGCATCAAGACCCGTTTCGTCTCCCGGCACGGGGAGATCAAGTAGGAGCCCGGAGATGAAGACCACCGCAAACCTGCGAGAGCTCCGCGAGAAGAGCGAGGCGGACCTGCGCGCGCGGGAGAAGGAACTGGCCGAGCAGCTGTTCGCCCTGCGCCTGCAGAGGAGCACCGGGCAGCTCGAGAAGCCGTCGAAGATCCGCCAGGCCAAGCGCGAGCTGGCCCGAGTGCTGACCGTGCTGCAGCAGAAGCAGACGGCCGGTTGAGAAGGGAATGGAAATGAGCGAGTCGACCACAGCGAACACCCGCGGACGACGCCAGGAGAAGGTCGGCGTCGTGGTCGCAAGCCGGATGGACAAGACGGTCGTGGTGGCGGTCGAGAAGACCATCACCCACCGCCTCTACCACCGATACCAGAAGCGGACCTCGAAGTTCTACGCTCACGACGAGGCCAACGAGTGCAGGGTGGGCGACGTGGTGCGGCTGGAGTCCAGCCGTCCGCTGTCCCGCCTCAAGCGGTGGCGTGTCGCCGAAGTCGTCAAGCGGGCCGAGGGGATCTGAGCCATGATCCAGATGGGAACCATTCTCGACGTCGCCGACAACTCGGGCGCCCGCAAGATCGCCTGCATCCACCTCAAGGGCGCGCTCGGGCAGTACGGGCACCTCGGGGACGTGATCACGGCGTCCGTCAAGGAGGCGACTCCCGAAGGCACCGTGAAGAAGGGCGCGGTCGTCAAGGCGGTCATCGTGCGGACCGTGCGCGCCGAGCGGCGCCGTGACGGCAGCTACATCCGATTCGACACCAACGCCGCGGTGCTGATCAACGATCAGAAGGAGCCGATCGGCACCCGCGTCTTCGGGCCGGTGGCGCGGGAACTGCGCGAACGCCGGTTCATGAAGATCATTTCGCTCGCTCCCGAAGTGATCTGAGGACGGAACAGGACCCATGGTCAAGACGAAGATCAAGAAGAACGACCAGGTGATCGTCATCGCCGGCAAGGATCGCGGGGCGCGGGGTCGCGTGCTGCGAGTCCTGCCCTCGCGCAACATGGCGATCGTCGAGCGCGTGAACCTGGTGAAGCGGCATACGCGGCCGAACCCGCAGCGTGGAATCCAGGGCGGCATCCTCGAGAAGGAGGCGCCGATCCAGCTCTCGAACCTCATGGTCGTCGACCCGCAGACCGACAAGCCCACGCGGATCGGCCGCAAGCGCCAGGCGGATGGTACCGGCGCGCGGATCGCGAAGAAGAGCGGCGCGAGCCTCAACTAGGAGTGGCGCAAGTCATGGCGACGAAGGAAACCAAGGGCGCGGCGGCGGACAAGTACGTGCCGCGACTCAAGAAGCAGTATCGCGAGGACGTCGTGCCGAAGCTCAAGCAGGAGTTCGGCATCGGCAACGGAATGGCCGTGCCGCGCCTCGACAAGATCGTCCTCAACATGGGAATGGGAGAGGCGATCCAGAACATCAAGATCCTGGACGACGCCACCGAGGAGCTGAGCGCGATCGCGGGTCAGCGTCCCTCGGTGCGGCGGGCGAAGAAGTCCATCGCCTCCTTCAAGCTGCGCGAGGGCATGCCGATCGGCTGCAGCGTGACGCTGCGCGGTGACCGCATGTGGGAGTTCCTGGATCGCCTGATTTCGATCGCCCTGCCTCGCGTTCGCGACTTTCGCGGCGTGTCGGCGAAGGCGTTCGATGGCCGGGGAAACTACACCCTGGGAATTCGTGATCACCTGATTTTCCAGGAGATCGACTTCAACAAGGTCGACAAGCCCAAGGGCATGAACGTGACCTTCGTGACGACGGCGTCGAACGACGAGCAGGCGCTTCACCTCCTGCGCGAGCTCGGCATGCCGTTCGCCCGCAACTGACGGCCGCGAGGAAGAGACGATGGCGACTACGGCCAAGATGGCGAAGACCCAGAAGAAGCTGAAGTACGAGGTGCGCGTTCGCAACCGCTGCCGGCGGTGCGGTCGTCCGCGCGGGTACCTGAGGAAGTTCGCGCTCTGCCGGATCTGCTTCCGGGATCTCGCCCGTCAGGGCTATCTCCCGGGCGTGATCAAGGCGAGCTGGTGAGGAGACTGAGATGAGCAACATGGATCCGGTTTCGGATCTCCTGACGAGAATCCGCAACGCGCACCTGGCGAAGCACGACCGGGTCGACGTCCCCACGTCGAACCTCAAGACCGAGATCTGTCGGATCCTGAGAGACGAGGGCTTCATTCGCAACTACAAGCTCATCGAGCAGAAGCCCCAGTCCCTGCTGCGGATCTTCCTCGAGTACGACGACGAGGGAACTCCGGCGATCACGCATCTGAAGCGGGTCAGCAAGCCGGGGCGGCGGGTCTACCGTGGCGCCGGCCAGATCCGTCCGGTCCTGAGCGGGCGCGGCCTCGGTGTCGTCTCGACCAACCTCGGAGTGCTCTCGGACAGCCAGGCGCGCGAAAAGTGCGTCGGCGGCGAGATCCTCTGCGAGATCTGGTGAGGAGGTCGCCATGTCGCGGGTAGGAAGATCGCCGATCGAGGTTCCGCAGGGCGTCAAGGTGCAGGTGGTGGGTGAGGTTTTCGTCGCCGAGGGCCCCAAGGGGCGCGTCGATCAGAAGCTCATCGCCGGCTTTCCGGTGAAAATCGACGGCTCGGTCGTCTCGGTCGAGCGGCCGAGTGACGCCGGGCCCGATCGCGCCAAGCACGGTCTGCTGCGAGCCCTGCTCGCCAACGCCGTGCAGGGCGCCGCGCAGGGCTTCACGCGCTCGCTCGACATCGTGGGAGTCGGCTACAAGGCGGAGATCCGCGGCGAGGACATCCATTTCTCGCTCGGCTATTCGCATCCGGTCGTCTACCGGATTCCGAAGGGGATCAAGGCGGATCTCGATCCGAAGGCCAATCGGCTGACCTTCTCCTCGGCGGACCGGCAGCTGCTCGGGCAGGTCTGCGCCGAGGTCAAGCGGCTCCGGGTGCCGGACCCCTACAAGGGCAAGGGCATCAAGTTCAGTGACGAGGTTATCCGCCGCAAGGTGGGCAAGGCCGGCGCCAAGTAAGGGCGGCCGCCCGGGAGAGCATCGATGTCGGACGTGCAGAAGAAGAAGGTCGTCGAGAAGCGCTACCGGCGCGAGCGCGCGCATCAGCGGCTGCGCCAGCGCGTCGCGGGCACCGCGGAGCGTCCGCGTCTCGCGGTGTACAAGAGCGAGCGGTTCGTCTACGCGCAGGTGATCGACGACGAGCGGGGCCACACGCTGGTCGCGGCGGCGTCGATCGAGCCGGAGATCAAGGGCAAGCTCTCGAGCGTCGGTGCCAACAAGGTGGCGGCCAAGGCCGTCGGCGAGGCGGTGGCCGAGCGGGCGATGGCGAAGGGGATCACGAGGGTCGTGTTCGACCGCGGCGGCTATCGCTACCACGGAAAGGTCAAGGAGCTGGCCGAGGCGGCTCGCGCCAAGGGCCTCGAGTTCTGAAGGAGAACGGCGTTGGCTAGGGATTACGAGCAGGAGAGCGAGTTCGTCGAACAGGTCGTTCACATCAATCGCGTCACGAAGGTGGTGAAGGGTGGCAAGAACTTCTCCTTCGCGGCGCTGGTGGTGATCGGCGACGGCAACGGCCGTGTCGGATACGGCGCGGGCAAGGCCAAGGAGGTCCCGATGGCGATCCGCAAGGGGATCGAAGTGGCCAAGAAGAATCTGGTCACCGTTCCGACCGCGGGATCGACGATCCCCCACGAGTCGCTCGGGCGCTTCGGGGCCGGCCGCGTGCTGCTCAAGCCGGCGTCACCCGGCACGGGCGTGATCGCCGGCGGGCCGGTGCGTGCCGTCATCGAGGCGGCCGGGATCCAGGACATCCTGACCAAGTCGCTGGGCACGACCAATCCGCACAACGTCGTCAAGGCGACCTTCGACGCGCTGCTTCATCTCAACGCCGAGCCTCGCCGCCGCGCCGCCACCGCGGAGGCCGCGCCGGCGACGGCGTGAGGGGAAGGACACCGATGAGCAAGAGCAAGGGCAATACGATCCGCATCCGCCAGATCCGCAGCACGATCGGCGCGATTCCGGGGCACCGCGAAGTCATGCGCGGCCTCGGTCTGCGCCGCATCCGTCACGAGGTGGTGCGCCAGGACTCGCCGGCGGTGCGCGGCATGATCGCCAGGGTGAACCATCTCGTCGAAGTCATCGAGGGCTGACATGAAACTCCACGATCTTTCGCCCGCCCCGGGCAGCACGCACTCGCGCAAGCGGGTCGGCCGCGGGCAGGGTTCCGGGCTCGGCAAGACGGCCGGCAAGGGCCACAAGGGCGGCCAGTCGCGGTCCGGCTACAGCTCCCGCCCCGGCTTCGAGGGCGGGCAGATGCCGCTCATCCGCCGGGTGCCGAAGCGCGGCTTCACCAACATCTTCCGCACGGAGTACGCGGTGGTCAACGTCGCCCAGCTCGGACAGCTCGGCGCCGCGGTGACGCCGGAGCTCCTGGCCGAACGCGGGCTGGTGCATCGTGGCCTGCCGGTCAAGGTGCTCGGCAACGGCGAGATCGGCGCGCCGGTCACGGTCTCGGCCCACAAGTTCAGCAAGGCGGCCCGCGAGAAGATCGAGGCCGCCGGGGGCCGCTGCGAGGAGCTCGGCTAAGTGCTCGAGAGTATTCGCAACATCTTCGCCATTCCCGACCTGCGCCGGCGGCTGCTGTTCACCTTCGGCCTGCTCGCGGTTTACCGTGTCGGCTGCCACATCCCGACCCCGGGAGTGGATCCGAAGGCGTTGATCGAGTTCATGAACGCGCTGCAGAGCTCGTTCCTGGGCTTCGTCAACACCTTCACCGGCGGCAGCCTCGAACGGGTCGCGGTTTTCGCGCTGGGCATCATGCCGTACATCACGGCTTCCATCGTTCTGCAGCTGATGACGGTGGTGATTCCCTATCTCGAGAAGCTCTCCAAGGAGGGCGAGCTCGGCCGCCGGAAGATCACCCAGTACACGCGCTACGGCACGATCGTCGTGTCGTTCATCCAGTCGATGGGAATCGCGCTCTTCCTGGAGAAGACCTCGACGCCGGGCGGCGCGCCGCTCGTCCCCAGCCCGGGCTGGGCCTTCCGGCTGATGACGGTGCTGACGTTGACCACCGGGTGCGCTTTCGTGATGTGGCTCGGTGAGCAGATCAGCGAGCGCGGCATCGGCAACGGCATTTCGCTGATCATCTTCGCCGGCATCGTCGTCGGACTGCCCAGCGCGGTGGCCGGCACGCTGGAGAAGATCCGGGCCGGCGAACTCGCCCTGCTCGCGATCATCGTACTCATCGCGTTCATGCTGCTGGTGGTGGCGTTCATCGTCTACATGGAGCGGGCACAGCGAAGGATTCCGGTGCAGTACGCCAAGCGGCAGATCGGGCGGAAGGTCTACGGGGGCCAGAGCTCCTACCTGCCTCTGCGCGTCAACACCGCCGGCGTCATTCCGGTGATCTTCGCCAGCTCGTTGATGGCGCTTCCGGCGACGATTTCGCAGATGGCGACCGAAACGCAGTGGCTGCAGAAGATCGCCGAGACGCTCGCCTGGGGACAGCCGCTGCACTACCTCCTCTACATCATCGGGATCATCTTCTTCAGCTACTTCTACATCTCGATCATCTTCAATCCGGTCGACCTGGCCGAGAACATGCGCAAGCAGGGGAGTTTCATCCCCGGGATCCGTTCCGGCAAGCGGACGGCCGAGTTCATCGACAAGGTGCTGACGCGGATCTCTCTGGTGGGAGCTGCCTACCTCGCCCTGGTTTCGGTCCTGCCGGACTTCCTGATCAACGGCATCCGGCTGCAGAACCTGCCCTGGATCGGCCCGACCCTCGACCGCTTCATGCCCGAGTTCGTGACCCAGGGACTGGGAATCAACTTCTATTTCGGCGGCACCTCGCTGCTGATCGTGGTCGGCGTGGCGATGGACTTCCTGCAGCAGGTCGAGAGCCAGCTGGTGATGCGCAACTACGACGGCTTCCTCAAGCGCGGCCGGATCCGGGGCCGGAGAGGCTGAGTTGAGCTCCGCCGGACTCCGCGTGGTCCTGCTCGGCGCACCGGGCAGCGGCAAGGGCACCCAGGCCGAGAGGCTCTCGGCGGCCCTTGCCGTGCCGGCCATTTCGACCGGCGAGATGCTGCGCCGGGCGGTCGCGCAGGGCACCGACCTGGGCCGGCGGGTCGACGGCGTGATGTCCTCGGGACGGCTGGTCGACGACGAGCTGATGGCGGAGGTCGTCCGGGAGCGTCTGGCGGCGCCGGATGCGGCGGCCGGTTTCCTGCTCGACGGGTACCCGCGTACCGCGGCGCAGGCCGGCACTCTCGACACCCTGCTCGCGGAGCAGGGGAGCGGGCTCGACGCGGTGATCTTTCTCGACGTTCCGGAGGAGATCCTGATCCAGCGCTCCCTCGCGCGGCGCCGGCTGGACGACCGGGAGGAGGTCATCCGGGAGCGGCAGCGCGTCTACCGGAGCCAGACCGAGCCGCTCGTCGAACTCTACGAGACCCGCGGCCTGCTGCACCGGATCGACGGCAACCAGGCCGTCGACGTGGTGACCCGGGCCGTTCTGGACCAGCTGGGGAGGGCTTGAGCGTGGTTCTCAAGACGGCGGGGGAGGTCTCCCTCATGGACCAGGCGAACCGGATCGTCCACGAGGTGCTCGACGCCATCGGCCTGGAGATCCGGCCCGGCGTGACCACCCTCGAGCTCGACCGCATCGCCGAGGCGATGATCCGGGAGCGGGGGGGCGTACCGGCCTTCCTCAACTACAACGGCTTCCCGGCCACCCTCTGCACGTCGATCAACGACGTGATCGTCCACGGCATCCCGGGTGGGACGGCGCTCCGGGAGGGGGACATCCTCGGGGTTGATTGTGGCGTGGTCTATAAGGGATACTACGGGGACGCCGCCCGGACTTTCCCGGTGGGGAAGGTCGATCCGGAGGCCGAGCGACTCATCGCGGTCACCCGGCGAGCCCTCGAGATCGCGGTCGAGACGGTCCAGCCCAATCGCCGCCTGTCCGACATCGGTCACGCGGTACAGAGCTACGTCGAAGCACAGGGGTACTCGGTGGTCCGCGAGTTCGTCGGGCACGGGATCGGGACGTCGCTGCACGAGGACCCCCAGGTGCCGAACTTCGGCCAGCCGGGTCGCGGCCTGCGGCTGAAGCCGGGGCTGGTGCTGGCGATCGAGCCGATGGTGAACGCCGGCGCCGCGGAAGTGGCGGTCGACGCGGACGGCTGGACGGCGCGAACCCGCGACGGTTCGCTGTCCGCGCATTTCGAGTATTCGGTCGCGGTCACCGAGGACGGTGCCCGCGTGCTCGGCAGATAGGAAGAGGAAGGACCCGGATTTGGCCAAGGAAGAAGCGATCGAAGTCGAGGCGACGGTGGTCGAACCGTTGCCCAACGCGATGTTCCGCGTCGAGCTCGAGAACAAGCACCAGGTGCTGGCGCACATCTCGGGAAAGATGCGGAAGCACTTCATTCGCATCCTTCCCGGCGACCGGGTTCTGGTCGAACTTTCGCCCTACGACCTGTCTCGCGGGCGAATCGTCTATCGGTTGAAGTGAGCGAAGGGGACTGACCATGAAAGTTCGTTCTTCGGTCCGGCGGATCTGCCCGAAGTGCAAGATCGTCCGGCGCGCCGGAGTGATCCGGATCATCTGCGAGAACCCGAAGCACAAGCAGCGGCAGGGATAGGGGACGACGATGGCACGCATCGCGGGAGTGGATCTCCCTCAGAACAAGCAGGTCTGGGTCGGGCTGACCTATATTCACGGCATCGGGCAGACCCGGTCGAAGCGGATCCTCGCCGCCGCGGCGGTGCCCGAGACCACCAAGGTCCGGGACCTGTCCGAGGACGAGGCGCAGCGGATCCGCAAGATCATCCTCGACGAGGGTCGGGTGGAAGGTGACCTGCGCAAGGAGGTCGCGCAGAACATCAAGCGCCTGATGGAGATCGGCTCCTATCGCGGCATCCGTCATCGCCGGGGCCTGCCGGTTCGCGGCCAGCGGTCCAACACCAACGCGCGGACGCGCAAGGGCCCGCGCAAGGGCACCGTCGCGACCAAGAAGAAGATCACGAAGAAGTGAGCGGACGGGGTAACTGATGGCCAAGGCAGCCGGAGCCGCTTCGGGCGGCAAGAAGGACAAGAAGGTCGTCAAGAAGAAGGAGCGGCGCAACGTCCCGCACGGGATCGCGCACATCCAGGCGACGTTCAACAACACGATCGTCTCGATCTGCGACCCCGAGGGCAATGCCCTCTGCTGGTCCTCCGCGGGTCGGATCGGGTTCAAGGGCTCGCGCAAGGGCACGCCGTTCGCGGCGCAGGTGGCGGCGCAGAACGCCGGCAACCTCGCCAAGGACATGGGCGTCCGCACCCTCGACGTCGAGGTCCGCGGCCCGGGCGCCGGAAGGGAATCGGCGATCCGCGCCCTGTCGGCGGCGGGCGTCGAGGTCAAGTCGATCCGCGACGTGACTCCCATCCCCCACAACGGCTGCCGGGCGCGCAAGCGCCGGCGCGTCTGAGGATCTTCGACAGGTAATCGGAACCAGAGCGCCTCGGCCCGGTGGCGTCCACACGGAGCTCGAGAGCGTCTTCACACGGTAGGCGTCCCCGTAGCATCGGGGAGGAGACGAAGCGAGGAGATCGAAAGTGGCACGTTATACGGGACCAGTCTGCCGGCTCTGCCGGCGCGAGCGCATGAAGCTCTTCCTGAAGGGGGAGCGCTGCTTCAAGGAGAAGTGCGCGATCGAGAAGCGCGGCTACCCGCCCGGCCAGCACGGCCAGCGCAGAGGTCGCAAGATCGTCGGATACGGCATCCAGCTGCGCGAGAAGCAGAAGGTCAAGCGCATCTACGGCGTGCTGGAGCGCCAGTTCCGGCTCTACTTCCAGGAGGCCGATCGCCGCAAGGGCATCACCGGCGAGAACCTCCTGCAGATCCTCGAGCGCCGCCTCGACAACGTCGTCTTCAGCCTCGGCTTCGCCTCGTCGCGGGCGCAGGCGCGCCAGCTGGTGCGCCATGGCCACGTGGTGGTCGACGGCCGCAAGACCACGATCCCGTCATTCCAGGTGAAGGCGGGGCAGTCGATCTCGATCCGCGAGGGGAGCCGGACGAACCCGCAGATCCGGGCCTCGGTCGAGTCGGCCAGCGGCCGCGGGGTTCCCGACTGGCTGACCCTAGATGCCGCCAGTTTCACCGGCAAGGTGCAGGCACTGCCGAGTCGCGAGGACATCAAGCTGCCGGTTCAGGAGCAGCTGATCGTCGAGCTCTACAGCCGCTGACGCGGTACGTATTTCGCATCAGGAGACCGAAACGATGCTTTGGAAGGGATTCCAGCGCCCGAAGCGCGTCGAGATCGACACCGAGACGCTCACCCCGACCTACGGTCGGTTCACCGCGCAGCCGTTCGAGCGCGGATTCGCGACCACGGTGGGCAACGCGCTGCGGCGCGCCCTGCTGTCGTCGATCGAGGGTGCGGCCATCACGGCGATCGAGATCGAAGGCGTGCAGCACGAGTTTTCCTCGATTCCCGGCGTCAAGGAGGACGTGACGGACATCGTCCTCAACCTCAAGCAGGTGCCGGTGCGATCGCACTCCGACGAGGCCAAGGTCCTGTCGCTCGACGTCCAGGGACCGCGGGAGGTCAAGGCCTCCGATCTGCTCGGTGACCCGCAGATCGAGATCTGCGACCCCGAGGCGCCGATCGCCACGGTCAACGAGGAGGGCCGCCTGCGCATGCAGTTGCTGGTCCAGCGCGGCCGCGGCTACGTCACGGCGGACAAGAACTTCGACGAGACCCTGGGGGTCGGCTGGATCGCGATCGACTCGCTCCACAGCCCCGTCAAGCGGGTCAACTACAAGGTCGAGACGGCCCGCGTCGGCCGGATGACCGACTACGAGAAGCTGACCCTCGAGGTGTGGACCAACGGGACGATCACTCCCGAGCACGCGGTCTCGCTCGCGGCGACTCTGCTCAACGAGCACCTGGCGACCTTCGTGACCACGGAGGAGGGGCTTGGTGGCGATAGCGCCGGAGCGCCCGCCGATGCCGAGCTCGAGTCGATCCTGGCCCGGAATCTCGACGATTTCGACCTCTCGGTCCGCACCGCGAACTGCCTCAAGAACGCTGCGATTTCGACCGTTCGCGACCTGGTTTCGCGGCCCGAGAAGGAGATTCTCGAGATCAAGAACTTCGGCAAGAAGTCTCTCGAAGAGCTTCAGGAGCTGCTCGGCCGTCTGGGCCTCTCCTTCGGCATGAACGTTTCGTCGGGCGCCGGAATGGGCGCCTGATCCAGAGGAACGGGAGAATCTCATGCAGCACAACCGCTCGGGCAGGAAGCTTGGTCGCACGACCAGCCACCGCCTCGCCCTGTTCCGCAATCAGCTGGCTTCGCTCGTCATCTCGGAGCGCATCCGCACGACGCTGCCGAAGGCCAAGGAGCTCCGTCCGCTCGCCGAGCGCATGGTGACCCAGGCCCGGCGCGGCACGATTCACTCCCGTCGCCTGGTCGGCCGCTGGATCCAGGACCGCGACCTGATCAAGAAGCTGTTCGACGAAATCGCGCCGCGGTTCGCCGGGCGGCCGGGTGGCTACCTGCGCATCGTCAAGCTCGGACCACGGATCGGCGACGGCGCCGAGGAGGCCTTCCTCGAGTTCGTCGACTTCGAGCCGAAGAAGAAGGTGGCGCCGGCACCGGCCGCCGAGTCGAAGGCCGACAAGGGCAAGGAGGCTTCCGAGGGTGAGGAGGCCGCCGAGAAGCCCGCCAGGGCGGCCAGGAAGCCGGCAGCGAAGAAGACCGCGGCGCCCAAGGGAGAGAAGAAGGCCGAGCCGAAGGCGAAGCCCTCGAAGGGACCGTCGACGGCCAAGCGGACTTCGGCACCGAAGAAGATCGGCGGCTCCTGAAGTCCGGCGCGGACCCCCGGGTTCCGCTGTGAAAGAGGCCGGTGGCGATGCCACCGGCCTTTTCTTTGGGGCTTCACCGCCTGGATTGGGTGACGCCGGGATCAGGTGGGGCGGCGCCACGGTACCCGGAAGTGACGGTGCGTCCGGTGCGAGCCCGCGGACACACGCTTCCACAGAGGGGAAAGACAGCTCCCGGTGGGGGCCGGATCGGGCGTGCCGGGCTCGAAACGACCGGAGTCCAGCGCAGCCGCTTCGCCCCACCGGCCGCGGGTCGACCCCCACCCCGCATTTCCCTTCGATGGAAGCTCTGGTCTCCGGGTGCGCACCTTGCGCCGGCATCGACCAGCTCGAGATTCGGTGCCTGTCCCCGAAAAAGGAGTTTTGGTGCCTGTCCCCGAAATACCACCTCGGAGTGGCACCACCCACTCGAATCGGGGAAGCGGCTTTTCTTTCGTCCTCGGCCTGCAGAGGCCGGGAGAACTGCTTCAGACTCGCCGCAGGTACTTCGTCTCGCGGGTGTCGATTTCGATCTTGGAGCCGGCCTCGACGAACGGCGGGATCTGGACGACCAGGCCGGTCTCCATCTTCGCCGGCTTGTAGGAGGACGAGGCCGTGGCCCCCTTCATTCCGGGTTCGGTTTCGACGACCTCGAGCACCACGGTCTGCGGCAGCTCGATGCCGACCGGGCTCTCCTCGTAGAAGTCGATCTTCAACACCGTGTTGGGAAGCATGAAGAGCAGTGAATCGCCGAGCACGTCGTCGGACAGGACGATCTGCTCGTAATTCTGCTGATTCATGAAGTGGTGCCCTTCGCCATCGGAGTAGAGGTACTCCATGGGAACGGTGTCCAGGATCGCCCGCTCGACGCCCTCGGTGGAGCTGAAACGGTAGTCGAAGCTGTTGCCGGTCTTCAGGTTGCGCATGCGCACCTGAACGAAGGCGCGCAGGTTTCCAGGCGTGCGGTGGGTGACGGTCATGACGCGGCAGACGTCACCCTCGTGGAGGATGCACATGCCGGAACGGAGCGAACTGGCCTGAATCAAACTCGACTCTCCTTGAGCTGGGCGGCGGCCGAGGGCTCAGCCCTCCGCCTCCTCCTTGTGGTGCTTCCTGGCCTGCTGGATCAGCTTCTCCTGCACCGGACGAGGGACCTCCTCGTAGTGCGAGTACTCCATGTGGAACGAGGACCTGCCCTGGGTCATCGAGCGCAGCGCCGGGGCATAGTTGAGCATCTCGGCCATCGGCACGAGCGCGCTGACGATCTGGACGCCGTTCTTCGAGTCCATCCCCTGGGGGCGACCGCGGCGGTGCGACAGGTCGCTCATGATGTCGCCCATGAACTCCTCGGAGGTGTGGATCTCGACCTGCATCACCGGTTCGAGGATCGTCGCCGCGGCCTTTTCCATCGCTTCCTTGAAGGCGAGGGAGCCGGCGATCTTGAACGCCAGCTCGGACGAGTCGACGTCGTGGTACTGGCCGTCGAGCAGCCGTACCCGGAAATCGACCATGGGGAAGCCCGCCAGGAAGCCGCGATGGCGCGCTTCCTGGATCCCCTTCTCGACGGCCGGCCGGTAGTTCTGGGGGATGGCGCCGCCGAAAATTTCGTCGACGAATTCGAAGTCGGCGCCCCGCTGCAGGGGCTCCACCTTGATCTTGCAGTCGGCGAACTGGCCCCGGCCGCCGCTCTGCTTCTTGTGCCGGCCGTGCCCCTCGGCGGGGCGCCCGATGGTCTCCCGGTAGGGTACCTTCGGCGGGTGGAGGATGACCTCGACGTTGGAGCGCCGCCGCAGGCGCGCGAGAGCGATCTCGACGTGCAGCTGGCCGGTGCCGGAGAGCAGGAACTCGGCGGTCTGCGGGTCGCGGCCGGCGCGCAGGCTGGGATCCTCTTCGATCAGGCGGGCGATGGCGTCGCCGATCTTCTCCTCGTCCCCCTTGGCTTTCGGTTCTACGGCGAAAGACATCGCCGGTTCGGGAATGTGGATCCAGGCGGCGCGCAGCGGCTGCTCTCTGGAAGTGAGCGTGTCGCCGGTCACGGCGTGCTTGAGCTTGGGGATGGCGCCGATCTCGCCGGCCACCAGGCGCGGAGTCGCCGTTCCCTGCTTGCCCTGCAGATGGACGAGGCCGTGCGCCTTTTCGCCCTCCTCGGCGCGCACGTTCCAGACCTGGGCGTCGTTCGACAGGGTACCGGAGAGCAGGCGCACCAGCGTCAGCCGCCCGGTGAAGGGGTCGTTGAGGGTCTTGAAGGCGATGGCGACGAGCGGACCGGACGGGTCGGCGGTGAGCTCGATCGTCTCGCCGTCGATGCGGGTGGCCGGATACCGCCGGTCTTCCGGCGACGGGAGGTAGTCGACGATCAGATCGAGCAGGGTGGAGCTGCCGATGTTCGAGCCCGGCGCGGCGACCGTCACCGGGAAGATCCTGCGCCCGAGCACGGCGGTCCGCAGGCCGCGCACGAGCTCCTCGTCGGTGAGCGCTCCCTCCTCGAAGAAGTGCTCGAGCAGCGCCTCGTCGCTCTCGGCGACCGCCTCGACCAGCCGGTTCCGCCAGGTCTCGACCTCGGCTTCGAGTCCGGCCGGCAATGGGCCGGCGGTACCCTTGCCACTGCCCCCCGGCTCGAAGAGGAGCGCCCGGCGCGTCACCAGGTCGACGAGGCCGCGGAACTCCTTCTCGCTGCCGATCGGCAGCTGGACGGGGAGTGCCTGGCGGCCGCAGATCTTCTGGACGCTCTCGAGGGCGCGCTGGAAGTCGGCCCGGTCGCGGTCCATCTTGGTCAGGCAGAGGGCGAGCGGCTGGTCGATCTCGGCGGCGAACTCGAGAACCTTCTCGGTGTTGACCTCGATGCCGGCGACCGCGTTGACGCAGACCAGAGTCGCGTCGGCGACCCGCATCCCGGCCTTGGTCTCGGAGAAGAAGATGCCGTAACCGGGGCAGTCGATCAGCTCGACCGCGTGCTCCCGCCAGGGGAGCCGGCAGGTGCCCAGGCCGATCGAGATTCCCCGTTCCTGCTCCTCGGGATCGAAGTCGGTGACCGCATTGCGGTCCTCGACGCGCCCGGCCCGGGGCTGGGCTCCGGCGGTGAACAGAAGGGTGCTCGCGAGCGTCGTCTTGCCGGTGTCGTTGTGGCCGGCCAGGGCTACGTTGCGGATCCGGGCGGGGCTCTCGACCTGCATGCTGGCGGGACCTCCTCGCGAAGGGGTCGAACGGGCTGGCAACTATAACAAAGCCGGTTTGACGCTGGGGGGTGCGGGGCCTAGAATCCGGCGGATTCCCGAGATCCATCCCCCCGCCGCCGACCTCCGATGACTCCAACCGAACCCCAGAAGCTCGGCCGCTACGAGATCCTCGAGGAGATCGGCAAGGGGGCCATGGGCGTCGTCTACCTGGCGCGCGACCCGCTGATCGGCCGCCTGGTGGCGCTCAAGACCTTTCGCGCCGGCTTCGCGGCGAAGGACGAGGAGCTGGCGCAGTTCCGCAGCCGCTTCGTGCGCGAGGCGCAGAGCGCCGGGATCCTCTCGCACCCGAACATCGTCACCATCCACGACGTGGTCGACGAGGGCGCCAACGGCGTCTGCTTCATCGCCATGGAGTACGTCAAGGGGACCAACCTCAAGCAGCTTCTGCAGCGTACCGAGCCCTTCTCGCCGGCCTTCGTCGCCGACCTGGTGGCGCAGATCGCCGATGCCCTCGACTATGCCCACTCGCGCGGCGTCGTTCACCGTGACATCAAGCCGGCGAACATCCTGATCACCGCCGACAACAAGGTCAAGATCACCGACTTCGGCATCGCGCGGCTCGACACCTCGAACCTGACGATGGAAGGGCAGCTGCTGGGGACGCCGAACTACATGGCTCCCGAACAGATCCAGGCTCGCGACGTCGATCACCGCGCCGACATCTTCTCGCTCGGCGTCGTCTTCTACGAGATTCTGACCCGCAAGAAGCCGTTCCAGGGCGAGAATCTGACCCAGGTCACCCACAAGATCGTCTACGAGCCGTTCACGCCCCCCGAGGAGATCGTGCGCGGCCTGGCGCCGGCGATGTCGAAGATCCTCACCCGCTGCCTCGAGAAGGACCCCAACCGCCGCTACCCGCGCGCCTCCGAGGTGGCGCGGGAGCTGCGCGCGGTGATCGAGCAGGCGGAGGACCTCGACGACACGGCGGGAACGCAGGAGGTCACGCCGCTGCCGGGCGAGCCGGAGATGATTCCGACCCGCCGGCTGGATCGTGCCGAGATCGCCGCCGCGGTCGCCGCCGAGGCCGGGGCGGCGCCGCCGCCGGCACCGCGGCCGGTCGAACCGCTCCCGGCAGTTCCGCCGCCCGCGCCGACGCCACCGGTCGACTCCGAGCTGGCGCCCACCCGCAGGCTCGACCGGGAGGCGATCAAGAGTGCCGCCGCAGCGGCGCCGCCGGCCGGCCCGCCGGCCGCCGCGTCCTCGGCGCGCACGGTGGCGACCCCGGTCCCGACGCCCCCGCGGCCGGCACCGGCCGCCGCGCCGCCGCCCGTCGTTGCGCCCCAGCCCGCCGCCCGGGTTCCCGCGGCAGCAAGAAGCCCGGCCGGCGGCGCGGCGGCGCCCGCGGCGAAGGGGCGTGCCGGCGGTCACCGGGGCCTCTGGTGGGCCATCGGCGGGGCGGCCGTCCTCGTGCTGGCCGTCGGTACCTTCTTCGCCGTTTCGGCCTCGAGAGAGCCCTCCCCGCCTCCGGTGGGGCCGGCGCCGCGACCGGCTCCCGCCTCGTCGATCGAGCAGCAGAGCCGGATCGTCGCCGCCACCGCCCTGGCCGATGCCCGAGCGCGCTACGCCGAAGGGGACCTCGACGCGGCGCTGGCGGCGGTGGCCCGCGCCGAGCTGGCCGAGCCCGACAGCCTCGACGCGAAGGTTCTGCGCGAAGCGATCGAGAAGAGCCGGCGCGACCTCGCGGCGGACGCCGAGCGCGAAGTGCAGGTCACCGAGGGCCTGGCCATCGCGCGTGCCGCTATCTCCCGCAAGGCCTGGGAGGAGGCGGTCAACGCCGGGCGCGGCGTCCTGGCGCTCGATCCGCAGCAGGAGGAGGCGCGCCGCCTGGTGAGCGACGCCCAGCGCGAGCTCCGCCGGGAGCGCGAGCAGCGGGCGGCGGAGGAGGCCGCGCGGCAGGCCGCCGCGGCCCGACCCGTCACGCCGCCTCCGGTCGCGCCGCAGCCGGAGCCAGTGGCGCCGGTGGCGACCGACGCCGGCCTGCGCATCGCCTTCGCCTCCGACCAGTCCGAGGGGGTGCTGACCATCTACGCCGGCGAGCGGCAGATCCTGCGCGAGCCGTTCAAGTTCGTGCGCAAGACCGGTTTCATGCGCACCGAGAAGATCTCGGGAACGATCGAGGCCGAACGCCGCCTGCCGGTCGGGCCGGTCACCCTGCGGGTCTACGTGTCGCTGCCTGGCAAGCCGACCAAATCGATCGTCCTCGAGCAGGAGATCGCCGGCGGCGGCAAGTACCAGCTCGACGTGCGGACCGACGCGGCGGGCCGCACGACCGCCGAACTGCGCTGAGCCCGCGGCCTCAGTCTGCCGGTGCCCGGCCCCCCGGGGGCGGTTCGAGGCTGCGCACCTCCACTTCGCCGTACTCCGCCAGCTGTGGCGCGAGCTCCCCGGCAGGACCGACCGCGACGATCGTCGCCCGGTCGGGGTGGAGATGTCGGCGGGCCAGGGTGAGCAGGTCCTCGGCGCTCGCCGCCTCGACCGACTCGAGGGCGCGCTGGAAGTGGTCGTCGGGCAGACCCCACAAGGTCAGCTCCGCCATCCGGGCGAGGACCGACGAGACCGTCTGCAGCGTGTAGGGGAAGACGCCGCGGATGTACGTCTTCGATTCGGCCAGCTCGGCCGCGTCGACCGGTTCCTCGCGCAGCCGCTCGAGCTCGAAGAGCATCTCCCGCACCGCGGCCCCGGCGACCCCGTTGGCCACCGCCGCGCCGACGGTGAACGGCCCGCGTCCCCGGCGGTCGACGAACCGGCTCGAGGCGCCGTAGGTGAAGCCGTGCCGTTCGCGCAGGTTGAGATTGAGGCGGCTGGTGAACTTGCCTCCCAGCAGGGCGTTGAGCAGGCCGAGCCGGGTGCGGTCGGGGTGGACGCGGGGGACACCGGGATGGGCGACCCGCAGCTCGGTCTGAGCGGCGGCCGGCCGGTCGACGATGACCACCCGGCGCGCCGCCGGCATCCCGACCTCGAGCGGCGGCGAGGGAGGAGGCGCGTCGCCGCGCCAGTCCGCCAGCGCCTCGTCGATCATCCGGCGTGCCGCCTGCGGGTCGAAGTCGCCAACCACGATCAGCGAGGCGCCCTCGGGACGGTAGCGCTCGGCGTGGAACCGGCGCACGTGCTCGTCCTTCAGGTCGCGGATCGTCGACTCGGTGCCGAGCAGCAGGTGGGCGTAGGGCGTGCCCGGGAAGAGGGACGCCGACAGCGCCTCCTCGGCCAGCACGGCCGGCTGATCGCGGCGGCGCAGCAGCTCGGCCTCGGCCTGCCGGCGCAGACGCTCGAACTCCTCCGGCGGGAAGGTCGGCCGGCGTGCGACCTCGAACGTCAGCTCCAGCCCGGTGGCGAGGTCGCCGGCGAGCAGGGTGGCTTCGAGCGAGGCCAGATTCCAGTCGGCGCCCGTGGTCAGGGTGCCGCCGAGTCTCTCGACGGCGATCGCGATGTCGGTGCCGCTGCGCCGGTCGGTACCCTCGTCGACCAGCGATGCGGTCAGCGTCGCGAGGCCGGGGAGATCCAGAGGATTGCGGTCCGCACCCGCCGGCAGCTGCAGCTGGAGCTCGACCAGCGGAACGTCGTGGCGCGGTGCCAGCAGCAGCTCCAGGCCGCAGGGCAGGCGCTCGCGCTCGAACGCCGGGAAGGTGAAGTCGCGCGGCCGGCCGGCCGGCGGGGGAGTCGAACGGTCGGCGGCGCTCATGCGGCGCTCCGGCGGGGGACGACGGTCAGGGTGACCGCCTGGTGGGCCGCCAGCCGGGTGGCCGCGACGCGGGCGAGATCCTCGGCGCGACAGGCGGCGTAGCGGGCCGGCTCGGAGCCCGCGAGGTCGGGGCGGTCGAACAGCGAGGTGTACATCGACAGCTGGTCGGCCCGATGATCGAGGGTCTCCAGTTCGGCCCACTGCCCGGCCAGCGTCTTGTTGCGCGCCCGCTCCAGATGATCCGCAGTCAGCAGTTCTCCCGAGGCGGCGCGGTCGAGGTGATCGCGAAGTGCGGCGGCCAGCGCCCGCGGCTCGCTGCCCGGACGGGCGGTGGCGACGACCAGCAGGACGCCGATCTCGCTGGTCGGATAGAGGTAACAGGCGACCTCCTGCGCCAGCTGTCGTTCCCAGACCAGGTCGCGGTAGAGGGGGCTCGACTTGCCGTCGGCCAGCAGCGTGGCGAGCAGCGAGGTGGCGAACCAGTCGTCGGTGGCGAACGGCTCGGTGCGGAAGGCCATGTAGACACGGGCCAGCCGCACGTCGTCCTCGACCGTCTCCTCGACGGCCGTCGCGAGCGGCGGCAGCGGCCAGCTGCCGTGAGCCGGCGGCGGCCCTCCCGGCAGGTCCCCGAACCAGTGCCGGACGCGCTCGAGCGCCGCGGCCGGATCGAAGTCCCCGGCCAGCGTCAGCACCGCGTTGGCCGGCCCGTACCAGGTGCGAAAGAAGTCGTGCACCTCCTCGAGCGTCGCGGCTTCGATGTCCTCCATGTAGCCGATCACCGGCCAGTGGTAGGGGTGGTCCGGCGGAACGAGCAGCTCGAAGAGGTGCTCGAAAGGCCGGCCGTAGGGCTGATTGTCCACCCGCTGGCGGCGTTCGTTCATCACCACGTCGCGCTGCGTGTCGAGCTTCTTCTGATCCAGGCCGGGGAGCAGGAAGCCCATGCGGTCGGCCTCGAGCCAGAGCGCCAGGTCGAGTTCGTGCGACGGAACGGTCTCGTAGTAGTTCGTCCGGTCGTACCAGGTCGAACCGTTGGCCACGCCGCCGATGCGCTGCAGGTGGCGGAAGTGATCGTTGGTGCCGACGTGCTCGCTCCCCTGGAAGAGCATGTGCTCGAAGAGATGGGCGAAGCCGGTGCGACCGGGTCGCTCGTTCTTCGAGCCGACGCGGTACCAGAGGTTGACCGCCGTCAGGGGGAGGCGACGGTCGGGGTGGAGCAGAACGCGCAGGCCGTTGTCCAGGCGATGGCGCTCGAAGGCGATCTCGTATCCGGAGCTCATGGGAGGCCCGAGTATCCGGGAGCGCGCCGCCCGTGGCAACCGCGGAGGTTGACTTACGCCTGGTTACCGCCTACGCTTCGCCCATGTCGAACTTCCTCACCGAGCGGCAGAAGGCGATCCTCGAGTACATCCAGGAGTTCCGCCGCGCGAAGGGAATCGCGCCGACCCACCGGGAGATCTGCGAGCACTTCGGCTTCTCCTCCTACGGCACCGCCTACAAGCACCTCAAGCTCCTGGCCGAAAAGGGCTACCTCAAGCGCGACCGGCACCAGCGGCGCGGGCTGGAACTGCTGCCCTCGGCCGGCGTCTCCGAGGAGGGGGCGGGCGAGCTGCCATTCCTCGGCCGGATCGCCGCCGGGCGGCCGATCGAGGCGGTTTCGGGGCGCGAGACCATCCCGGTGCCGCAGCTGCTCTTCGGCGACCGGCCCCAGGAGCACTATGTCCTGCGGGTGGCCGGCGACTCGATGATCGACGAGGGGATCCACGACGGCGACTGGGTGGTGGTCGAGCGGCGGGACCGTGCGACGCCGGGGGAGATGGTGGTGGCGCTGCTCGGCGACGAGGTCACGCTCAAGCGCTTCTACCCCGAGGGGGAGGTGGTGCGCCTGCAGCCGGCCAACCCGACCATGTCCCCGCTGCGCGTGGCCGCCGCCGACGTCCGGGTGCAGGGGATCGTCGTCGGCCTGATGCGCCGCTACTGAGCGCCGGCCGGCGCCGCGCCGCGGCGATCGCCGCAGGGCGGGCAGTGGTATGGTCCACAGCCAGTTCGTCAGTTCACCCGGATAGGATCGACCGCCCGATGGCCAATCTCGACTCCCTCTTGCGGCAGATGACCGAGAAGGGAGCGTCGGATCTGCACCTCAAACCGACGCGCCCGCCCCTGGTCCGGGTCAGCGGCCGCCTCTTTCCGCTCGAGGCGGAGGCGCTCAAGCCGGAGGAGATCCACTCCCTGCTCGAACCGGTGATGAGCCCGCACCAGCGGCGCAAGCTCGAGGAGCGGCAGTCGGTCGACTTCGGCTACGGCGTACACGGCCTGGCGCGTTTTCGCGCCAACGTCTACTTCCAGCGCGGCACCCTCGCGGCGGCCTTCCGCCGGATCCCCTTCCAGATTCGCGCCCTCGAGGAGCTCAACCTCCCGGAGGTGCTGCTCGATTTCTGCGACCTGCCGATGGGGATGGTGCTGGTCACCGGACCGACCGGCAGCGGCAAGTCGACGACCCTCGCCTCGCTGATCAAGTACATCACCGCCCGCCGGCCGGTCCACGTGGTGACGATCGAGGACCCGATGGAGTTCCTCTTCACCGACGGCGTGGCGACCATCTCGCAGCGCGAGGTCGGCACCGACACGCCCTCCTTCGCCGAGGCCCTGCGCAACGTCATGCGGCAGGACCCGGACGTCATCATGGTCGGCGAGATGCGCGATCCCGAGACGATCTCCACGGTGATCACCGCCGCGGAGACCGGCCACCTCGTCTTCTCGACCCTGCACACGAACAGCGCGACGCAGACGGTCGACCGCATCCTCGACGCCTTCCCGGCCGACCAGCAGAACCAGGTGCGGGCCCAGCTCTCCCAGGTGTTGCGCGGCGTCGTATCGATGAAGCTCGTCGAGCGCGCCGACGGCAACGGCCTGGTGGCGGCGCTCGAGATCCTCAAGGTATCGCCGCGCGTCGCCCAGCTGATCGAGAAGGGCGAGACCTCGGGCCTGCTCGAGGAGGTCGAGTCCTCGGTGGGCTATTACCGCATGCAGTCGATGAACCAGTCCCTGCTGACGCTGCTGGTGCACGGGACGATCACCTATCGCGAGGCGATGGAGCAGAGCTCGGATCCCGAGGACCTGTCGCTGAAACTGCGCAAGATGTTCCCCAGCATCGAAGAGAAGGGAGGGGAAATGGCCCCGTCGACCGCGGATTTCTCCGAGATCCTCATGCTGCAGCAGTACCGCAAGCTCTACGAGGAGCAGGAAGAGAAGAACAAGCTCCGCGTCGCCGACAAGGACGAGGAGATCGCCGACCTGCGCGGCGTGATCGACGCGCGCGACAACCAGCTGCGCGAGTTCGACCGGCGGATGCAGGAGATGCAGACCGAAGCCGAGCGGATGCGGGCCGACTACAACCGACTGCGCCAGGAGGCGCAGGAGAAGATCGACAAGCTGATGGAGCGCATCAAGGAGCTCAATCAGCGCCTCGTCGGCAGCGGCAAGGCCTGACCCTCGTCGCCGCCGGCAAGCAGCCTCTCCGCCTCGCCGCGCGACCGCACCTCCCCCCGCACCTGCGCCTCGAGCAGCCGGCGTGCCGCCGCGCCGAGGCGCGGCCCCGGCGGCAGGCCGAGCAGCCTGCCGATCTCCCCGCCGTCGAGCAGCGGCCGCGGATGGAGCACCTCCGCGCCACGGGCCGCGAGCAGAGCCGGCGCCGCGGCGAGGACCTCGTCCCACGCCCGCCGCAGGGCCTCGTCGGCGAGCGCCGCGGCGAGCGCCGCGCAGTGCCGGTGCGCCGCGCCGGCGCCGTGGAGCCACCAGGCGAGATCGCCGGGCGAGTCCGGCGGTGCCTGGCGGATCCTCTCGAGCCGCAGGGCGACGGCCTTCGCTTCGAGTCGCGAGACGATCGACCGCCCGGCGAGGCGACCGAGCTCCCGGCTCGCCTCCTGCGGGTCGGCGGAGGCGAGCCGGAGTGCCAGCGCATGGCCGCTGGCGACGCGCTCGGCGGGTGGATCGTCGGCAGGAACCGGCAGGCGGGCATCGAGGGCCGCCGCGCTGGCGGCAAGGCTCGCGGGAGGCACGCCCGGTCCCTGCGCCCGGTGCCACAGGAGGGGCCAGACGCCCGCCTCGGCGAGCCTGCCGAGGGCGGCCGCGTAGGGCGCGCGGAAGAGGTGCTCCAGTTCTCCCCGAATGCGCTCCCCGGCGACATCTTCAAGACCCGGAGCCGCCGCGCGCGCCAGTTCCACCGTTTCGGCATGGGGGGCGAAGCCGGAGAGCGTCGCCGCGAAGCGGGCGAGGCGCACGACCCGCAGGGGGTCCTCGGCGAAGACGCCGGCCCGTGTCGCCCGCAGCGTCCGGTTCGCGAGATCCTCGCGGCCGCCATGGGGATCCCGCAGCTCTCCGGTGCCGAGGTCGAGCGCCATGGCGTTGATGGTGAAGTCGCGACGCTCGAGGTCGGCTTCGAGCGTCGCTCCGCCCAGCTCCCAGAGGTCGACGTCGCCGTCAGGGGTCACCAGTCGGAAGGCCGCGAATCGCTCACCGCCGAGGCGCACGAGGCGCCCGGGCAGCCGCCGGGCCAGCCGGTCGGCGAGGGCGGCGCCGTCCCGTTCGACGATCGCGTCGAGGTCGCCGACCGGCTCGCCGAGCAGGGCGTCGCGCACGGCTCCGCCGACGAGCCAGACGCCGGTGCCCCCGCTCTCGGCGGCGAGAGCGCGCGCGGCGGGCAGGGCGCGCAGCGCGTCGAGCCGGTCGTCTCCACCTCCGCTTCGCACGTCGGGTTCCACCCCCTCTGCTAGGATCGCGGCGAGTATGGCGCGCGTCCGAGCCGAGGTCCACCTGGTCGTCTCGGAGCCGCGTGGCGCGGCGAATCCCCGCTGAGCGCCGCCGCGGCGACGCGGCGGCGCCTTCCTCCGCAGCGGCCCTCGCCGGGGTCGTGGCACTCGTCGCCCTCTTCGTCTCGGGCGAAGCCCGGGCGGCGATCGAGCGCGCCACCCTGTCGGCCAGCGAGCGCGCCGCTCTCGTCGATCGCCGCGACCTCTTCCTCGAGGCGATGCCGCTCTCCGGAGAGGGGCTCTTCGCCTTCAGCCGGCGCCTGACCGGCGACACCGCCGCAGTGGCGGCGATCTCGAAGCTGAACCGCAACCCGCGCAAGCTCCTCTCCGGCATCCGCTACCGGGTGCCGTACGAGCATCTGACCGCGGAGCGACAGCTCGCGGTCATCCGGGCGCTCTTTCCCCGCGACCGGACGACGGCCGACGCGTGGATTCACCGGTCGCGCGGCGAGAGCCTCGACCGGGTCGCTCTCTGGCTGACCGGCAGCGCGACGCATGCCGCCGCGTTACGCAAGATCAATGGCAGGAAGAACGACCGCGTGCGCGAGGACGAGGAGATCCGGGTGCCCCGCGACCTGCTGCTGCCGGTCTTCCGTCCCCCCGAACCGCCGCCTTCGGCGCCGGCCGTCCGCCCGCCGGGTGAGGAAGCGCCACGCCTCGAGTACGGAGAAGACGGGCTGGGCGCGTTCGCCATCTATCGTCTGCGGGGCGGCGAGGCGCTCTATTCGGCGGTCGTCGTCCGCCTCACCGGCCGCGTGCACGCGGAGGACGTCAACGCTCTGGCCGGCGAGATCGCCGTGCGCAGCGGCATCGTCGACGTCACCGACATCCCGATCGGTTACCCGGTCAAGATTCCGCTCGACCTGCTGCTGCCCGAGTTCCTGTCTCCCGGAGATCCGCGGCGGCTCGAGTGGGAGGTCGAGCAGGCGCTCGCCGCGACGTTCAAGAACGAGGTGAAGGCGCGCGGACTCTCCGGCGTCACCGTCATCCTGGACGCCGGGCACGGCGGCGCCGACGTGGGCGCCTCGATGGCCGGCGTCTGGGAGAGCAACTACGTCTACGACACCGTTCTGCGCATCAAGCGGCGGCTGGAGAACGAGACGCACGCCCGTGTGATTACCACGACACGCGACGGGGACAGCTTCACCATCATCGACCGGGACGTGCTGCCCTTCTCGCGTGGCCACCGGGTGATGACGACACCGCCCTACGTGATCGGCGACTCGGTGGTCGGCGTCCACCTGCGCTGGTACCTCGCCAACAGCCACTATCGCAAGGCGGTGGCCGACGGGGGCCGCGACAAGGTGATTTTCGTTTCGGTGCACGCCGACTCGCTCCACCCGTCGATTCGCGGCGCCACCGTCTACGTGCCGGACGTGGCCGGAACCGCGGGGACGTTCGGCAAGGCCGGATCGGTGTTCGAGTCGCGCAAGGAGTACCGCGACGGGCCGCGGGTGAGCTTCTCGCTCGAGTCCAGGCAGCAGGCCGAAGGCCTGTCGCGGGACCTGGCGGGCCGGATTCTCGGTTCCTTCCGCGAGGCGGGTCTCGCCATCCACCCATTCCAGCCGATCCGCGATCGCATCTACCGCGGCAAGCGGGCGTGGGTACCCGCGGTGCTGCGCTACAACGCCGTGCCGCCCCGTCTGCTGCTGGAGATCTGCAACCTGGCCAACACCGAGGATCGACGCCTGCTTCAGACGCGCGACTTCCGCGAAAAGGTCGCCGGCTCCGTGGTGGACGGCATCCTCGCGTTCTTCGGCGAGAAGCGCTGAGGCCCCTCAGCCGGCGGCCTCGATCGACGCGACGGTGAACGTCGCGCCGCCGATCTCCACGCTCTCTCCCGGCCGCCGGCCGAGCAACTGCCTGCCGAGCTCGGACTCGTAGCTCAGGATCCCGGCGTCGGGCTGGCTGTCCCAGGGGCCGAGAATCGAGTAGACGAGCTCTCCTGCGGAGCCGGAGAGGCGGACGCGGCCGCCGATGCGGACCTCGGACGGATCGAAGCCGGCGAAGTCGATCGGCCGCGCGCGGCGCAGCTCGGCGTCGAGCGCCGCAACCCGGGCGTTGAGGAACTCGTGTCGATCGCGCGCCGACTTGTACTCGAAGTTCTCGCGCAGGTCCCCCATCGCCCGTGCCTCGGCGATCGCCTTGCGGTTGGAGGGGATCTCGACATCGGTCAGTTTCCTGAGCTCCTGCCGACGGGCCTCGATCGCGGCGGCCGTTGCGTAGATCGGCTGGTCGGCCGACGCCGCCTCGGCGCGCAGCGCCGGGAAGCGCATCTCGAGCGCCGCGGCCAGGGGGTCCTTCTGGTAGCTCTCGAGGCCGTGGGCGCGGCGGATCGACTCGATCGCGACCGCCGCCTGCTCGGGCTCGAAGTGGGCGAACAGCCGCGGAATCGTGCCGCCGGAGTCGGCGAGGGCGCGCAGCCGCACGCGGAAGCGCGCGAGCTCGGGATCGTCGAGGGCCGAGAGCAGCTGCTGGAGCAGCCGCAGCGGCGCGCGCGCGCGCAGTTTCTCGTCCTCGGCGGCGCGTTCGGCCAGCCAGGTGAAGGCGGCCGGAGCGCGCCGCGGCTGACCGATGACGTCGTCGAGCAGGCGGTCGAGCGCCTCGGGGTCGCTGTCGGCGAGTCCTTCGGCGAGCTGGTCCAGGACCCGCGCGTCCTCCTCGCGCTGCAGCTGATCGCGCCAGACGGCGGGCCAGTCCGGTCGACGCTCACGCATCATGGCGAGCGCCCGCTCGCGCAGCAGACGCTCGTCGATGCCCGCCAGCAGGGCGCGCGCGTCGACCCCCGGGCCGACGAGGCGCGCGGCGAGGTCCTGGAGCGACTCCGGGAGCTGGCCGACGCGCTCGAGGGCGAACCAGATCTCGAAGGCGAGACCGGCCTGGCTCCCGGCGATCTCGCTCGCGGTCGAGGCCAGGTCGCCGGCCATCTCTCGGGCGAGCACCGGGTCCCGGTCGGCGTTCTTGCGCAACAGCTCGATGCGGCCGCGCGTGTCGGCGCGGCCGAAGGCCCGCCGGACGGCCGCGAGGGCCCCCTCCTGGGAGGCCTCCCAGCGGTAGGACTGCCGGCCTCCCGTGGAAGCCACGACTTGCGGGTGGCGGCGGGCCGACGCCCACCAGGAGGCCCAGCGGGCCTCGGGCACGATGCCGGTGAGGCGCTCGCGCACCTCGGCCCCGGTCAGCGGGCCGTCGGCGCTTTCGAGCACCGCGCGCAGCAGCGCCGGCGGGTCCTCGTCGCGCAGCCGGGCGAGCGCTTCGGGCTCCTCCAGCATGCGGCGCAGCAGGTGCCCCTCGGGCAGCAGCTTGAGCATCTTGGCGGCGGCGCGCAGGCCGACGGTGACCCCCTTCTTCTTTTCGAAGTCGACCTTGAGGCTCTCGAGCGGGAGGTTGACTTCGGCGACCCGTCCCACGCCCTGCCCCGGCATCAGAACGACCGCCCCGACGTCGTAGACGAGCAGGCTCTGCAGCCGGTTCACCTTGTCCCAGAGCCGCGCCGGATCCTCGGTCGGGCGATCCAGGTGGACGTGAGCGACCGCCGCGCCGAAGTTGCCCTTGCCCCGCCAGAGGTTCTCGAGCGTCGTGACGATCTCCTTCTGCAGGCGGGCGGGCTTGACGACGGAGGGACCGCCGCGGCGCAACAGATCCAGGCGCACGGCCCAGAGGCCGCGGTCGACCAGCTCGGCGTCGTAGAGCTCGAGCAGGTCGCGCGCCCGGGCCTCTTCGCCCGAAGCGGCGAGGCCCTGGGCGATGCCGAGGTACCAGTCGATGTCGGTGGGGTCGGATTCGATCTCGGCCAGCCAGTCCTCGTCGAGGTTCGCGAGGGTGCCAGTGGCCCGGTATTCTTCGAGCGTGCGCAGCGTCATGGGGGGGCAATGATAGCGGAGCACCGGCGGGGGACGGGACGGTGAGTGAAGAGGCGGCAGCCGCGCTGGCCAGGCGGCTGCGCGAAGCGGCCGAGGCCGAGCTCGTGGCGCTGGTCGAGGAGCACCTCGAGCGGCTCGATCCGCCGACCGCCCGGCACCTCTTCCGCAACCCTTTCCTGACCGGGCCCCTGATCGAACGCCTGGCCGCGGTGCCCGATCTCGCTGCCGCCTACGAGATCCGCCGCGAGGTGGCGCGCCACCCCCGCGCCCCGCGCGTGCTGGCGCTGCGCTTCGTCGGCGGACTCTTCTGGGCCGATCTGCTCGCGGTGGCGAGCGAGATCCGGGTGCATCCGGTCGTCCGCAGGGCGGCCGAGCAGCGGCTGATCGACCGCCTGCCGGGGCTTTCCGTGGGCGAGAAGATGGCGGTGGCGCGCGGCGGCGGCGCCGTGATCATCGCGGCGGTCCGCCTCGACCCGACGCCGCGGGTCATCGGAGCGCTGCTCGAGAACCCCCGCCTGACCGAGGGGCTCCTCGTGCCGCTCGCCGCCAGCCCGGCGGCCAGTCCGCGAGTCCTCGCCCTGCTCGCGGCCAGTCCGCGCTGGGCGGTGCGCAGCGCGATCCGGTCGGCGCTCTGCCGCAATCCGGCGACACCGCTCGCGGCCTCCCTGCCGCTGCTGCCCCTGCTGTCGCGCCGCGACCTCGCCGCGGTGGCCTCCGACGAGCGGCTGCTCCTGCCGGTGCGCCACCGTGCCCGGCTGCTCGGCGGAGAGCCCCGGCGGGGCGACCGGGGCGGGGGCCGCCGGCCTCACGGGTGATAGCGTCCGGCTTTCGGCGCGGTCGACCAGGCGCATGACGAACCAGAGGAACGAGGATCGCGAACCGTCCGGCGAGGGAGCCGGTCCGGCGCGCCGCCCGCGCGGCTCCCTGGGGGCCTGGCTGCGCGCCCAGCGCGAAGCCAGGGGGGTCTCCCTGCGCGAGATCGCCGACGACAGCAAGATCAGCCTGCGCTACCTCGAGGCGCTCGAAGACGACCGCTTCGGCGTCCTGCCGGCGCCGGTCTTCACGCGCGGTTTCCTGCGCGAGTACGCGCGTATCGTCGGTCTCGATGGTGACGAGGTGGTCAATCTCTATCTCCAGGTCGCCCCGCCGCGCGAAGCCGAGAGCGGCGAGCTGCTGGTGCCCCCCGCGGCCGCTGCGCCGCGGCGGACGGGGCCGGGACGGGCAACGGGTCCGATGCTGGGGATCGCTCTGCTGCTGGTCGCCGGCCTCGTCGCGCTGCTCGTCTGGTGGCTGCGCCGCGAGGCTCCCGTGCCCGGGCCGGCCGCGAACCCGCCCGCCGTCGCCGCTCCCGCGGCGGTCGCCGAAGCGGCGCGGCAGCCCGAGGCACCCGCGGCCCAGATCGATCCACGCGCCACGCCGGACCCGGCGCCGACGCCCGACCAGGGCCTCCGGGGCGTGGCGCCCGGCGCGGGTGCGACTGCCGAACCGCCGCCCGCGGCCGTGCCGGCGGCGCTGGCCGTCGTCGGCGAGCCCGAGGGCGACTTCGCGGCGGCCGAGCCGCTGCGCGTCGTCCTCGAGTTCAGCCAGGACTGCTGGGTCGAGTTCACGGTCGACGGGGGCCGGCGCACCAGCGAGCTGCGGGCCGCCGGAGAGGTGGTCACGCTGGTCGCCCGGGATCACGTGCTGCTGACCCTCGGCAATCTCGCCGGCGTCGCGATCTCGATCGACGGCCGTCCCTGGTCCCCTCCGGCCGGGGAGGGCGCGCGGGTGACGCGCGACCTGCGCATCGACCGCTCGACGGCGGCCGGCGCGCCGTGAGCGAGCGGGATCCGCTGGTCGAACAGGTTCTCGCCAGCGGGAATGTCGAGCTCCGGATCCTGGCGGCGCAGGGAGTGCTGCCACTCGCCCCGGAGCAGCTCATCCCTCTGCAGGTCGTCCTCGCCGGCAGTGAGGACCCGATGATCGCCGGCTACGCCGCGACCTCTCTGCAGGCGATCGAACCGCGCTTCGCGCACGCCTACCTCGCCGAATCCGCTCCGGCCGAAGTCCTCCGCTGGTTCGCCTTCCATCACGAAGATGCGCAGCTCGTCGAGACGGTCCTGCGCCGGCGCGACGTGCCACGCGAGCTGCTCGCCGACGTGGCGTCGTCACTTGCCCCCGACCTGCAGGAGACCCTGCTGCTGCGCCAGGACGCGATCGTGGAGCTGCCGGCGATCCTCGACGCCCTCGAACGCAACGAGCGACTGTCGATCTACGCGCGCCGCCGGATCGCCGAGTACCGCCAGCATCTGCTGCCGAGAACCGAAGTCGAGGAGCCGACGGAGGCGTCGGCCGAGGAGCTCGCAGCGGGTGACCTCGACGCGGCCGACCTGCGGGAGATCGAGGCGGTGCGCGAAGCCGTGCCGGCCGCCGGCGAAGTGGACGAGACCTCGGGGCTCTCCGAGTCGCAGGTGCGCAGCCTCCCCGTGCCGGTTCGCATCAAGCTGACCAAGGGGGCCTCCCGCACGCTGCGCAACATCCTGATCCGCGACTCGAACCGCCTGGTGGCGCTGGCGGTACTGTCCAACGCGGCGATGAGCGAGGACGAGATCGAACAGGTCGCGGGCAACCGCGCCATCGACGAAGAGGTGCTGACGTACATCTCCCGGCGCCGCGACTGGGTGTCGCGATACGGCGTCTGCCGGGCGCTGGTCCTCAACCCGCGGGTGCCGGTCGGCATCGGAGTCCGCCTGACCGCCCGGCTGTCGGTGCGGGACCTCAAGGCGCTGCGCAAGGATCGCAACGTCGCCGAGCCGGTGCGGGCGTCGGCCGAGCGGTTGTATAAGATCAAGAGCATCTGAGCCATGTCCAGGGACTACTACTCGATCCTCGGGGTCCATCGCGGGGCGACGCCCGCGGAGATCCGCGACCGTTTCCGCCAGCTGGCCCGCGAGCGCCATCCGGACCGCTTCCAGGGCGCCGAACGGTCGCGGGCCGAGGTCGAGTTCCAGGCGATCACCGAGGCGTTCAACGTGCTCTCGAACCCCGAACGGCGGCGCCAGCACGACGGCGAGCTCGCGCGTCCCGTGGCCGAGACCGGCGGCAGCGACAGCGCCCGGCTGGCGCGCTTTCACCTCGAGGCGGGAGTCGCCTTCTACCGCGAGGGCAACTACGCTCAGGCGGCGGAGAACTTCGATCGCGTCACCCAGCTCGAACCGGCCAGTCACCAGGCCTGGCACCACCTCGCCCAGGCGCTGGCGGCGCAGCGCCGTTTCCTGCCGCGGGCGGCGGCGGCCATCGCCCGCGCCTGCGAGCTCAATCCGGTCAGCCCCCCGTATCTCAAGCTGGCCGGCCGGCTGCACGCCGAGGTCGGCATGGGAGAGAAGGCCGAGCGGTATTACAATGAGGCCCTGGCTCTGGGTGGAGAGGATGCCGCGGTAACCCGGGCGCTCGAGGAACTGCGCTCGCGCGGCAAGAAGGGGAAGTCCGGACTGTTCGGGAGGGGCTCTTGAAGATGCGGCCGCGCGCCAGTGGTCTCTCCGACGTCGGGGTGATCCGCAGCCACAACGAGGATTGCTTCGATATCGACCCTGGCAACCAGGTGTTCGTGGTCGCCGACGGCATGGGCGGTCACAGCCATGGCGAGATCGCCTCGCGCATCGCCATCGATGCGATCCGCGAGTTCGTCGCCCGTACCGCAGACGAGGACGCCACGCTCCCCTTCGAAATGGATCCCCGCCTCGGCCGCCAGTCGAACCGCCTCAAGTCGGCCATCCGGGTCGCGCACGACAAGGTGCTCAAGGCGATCCGTCAGGACGCCTCGCTGCACGGCATGGGCACGACGGTCGTCGGTCTCCTGGTGGACGGTGACTCGGCGGCCATCGCTCACGTGGGCGACAGCCGCTGCTATCGCCTGCGCGACGGCAAGCTCGAACTGCTCACCCAGGACCACACCTGGGTCAACGAGCAGGTCGTCGCCGGATTCCTCTCCGAGGAACAGGCGCGCGTGCATCCGCTCAAGAACGTCGTGACCCGGGCGCTCGGCGGAGACTCCGACGTCGACGTCGACGTGCGCGAGTGGAAGATCGCCCCGGGCGATCTGTTCCTGCTCTGCTCCGACGGCCTGACGACGATGCTCAACGATCACGAGATCCTCGAGCGGCTCGACGCCGGCGCCCGACTCGAAGACCTCTGCGGGCGGCTGGTGCGCGACGCCAACTCGCGGGGTGGCTACGACAACGTCTCGGTCGTCCTGGTCCGCATCGAGAATGACGCCGGCGCGGAGGCCGACGACGAGGACGAGACGCGGGCCCTGCCGCGGGCCCGCTGACGCCGCCTCAGCCCTCCGCCGCGGCGTAGAAGCCGCCGGCCGCCGCGAAGTTCCGCAGGGCCTCGCTCGGCAGGTGCCGTGGACCGACGGTCGCGGCCAGCGTTTCGAGCTCGCCGATCAGCGCCGGCAGCCCCTCGCCGTCCGCCCAGCGGCAGAGTCCGCCGCGAAAGGGAGGAAAGCCGGTGCCGAAGATCATCGCCAGGTCGAGCGTCCCGGGGCCTTCGACGATCCCCTCGGCGAGGCAGCGCGCCGCCTCGTTGACCATCGGCAGGATCATGCGGCGCGCCAGTGCCGGCAGATCGGGACGGGCGCGCCGGGGAGCCACGCCGATTTCCGCGGCCACGGCCGGGTCGACCCGCCGGGCCTTGCGCCCTTCGTAGAGGTAGATGCCGCGCCCGTTCTTGAGCCCGAGGCGGCCGCCCTCGGGCAGCCGGTCGAGCCAGGCGGGGAAGGGGAGTCGCTCCCCGAAGGCCTCGGTGAGGATGTGGCTGACCTTGGCGGCGACGTCGAGACCCACCTCGTCGGCGAGGCGCGCCGGACCCATCGGCATCCCCCAGTCGACCATGGCGCGGTCGACGTCCTCGATCCGATGCCCTTCGTCGATCAGCCAGAGCGCCTCGGCCGAGTAGAACATCAGCAGGCGATTGACCAGGAAACCGGGGCACTCGCGGACCAGAACCGGGGTCTTGCCGAGCCGGCGGGCGAACGCCGCGACGGCACTCGCCGCCACGGCGGAGGTGTGGTCGCCGACGACCACCTCGACCAGCGGCATGCGGTCGACCGGATTGAAGAAGTGCATGCCGACCACGCGGCCGCGATGCGCGGCGCCGGAGCCGATGGCGTCGATCGACAGCGACGACGTGTTGGTGGCGAGGACGGCGTCGGGTGCGAGGTGCCGGTCGAGGTCGGCCATCACCTCCTGCTTGACCCGCAGATTCTCGACCACCGCCTCGATGACGAAGTCGCTCGCCGCCAGGGTCGCCGCGTCGAGCGTCGGCTGCAGCAGCGCCATCCGTTGACGGCGGGCCTCCGGCGAGAGCCGGCGCCGGCGGACCTGGCGGTCGAACAGCGCGGCGGCGTGGGCGAGCGCGGTGCCGAGGGCATCGGCGCGCAGGTCGACGATGCGTACCGGGAGTCGCGCCTTGTCAGCGATCAGATGGGCGATGCCCCCTCCCATCACGCCGGCGCCGACGACGGCCGGCCGGCGAACCTCCTCCGGCGGCGGTCCGTCGTCCCTGCGAGCCGCCTCCATCAGCCGGAAGACGTGGATCAGGTTCTTGGCCGCCGGCGACACGGCGAGCTCGCCGATCGCTCGGGCTTCGGCCTCGAAGCCGGCGCCGGGACCGCGATCGAGCCCGGTGGCGACGACTTCGAGCGCACGCAGCGGCGCGGGGTAGTGCCCCCTGGTCTGGGCGAGCGTCCGGCGCCGCGCCTGCGCCAGGACGACGCGGCGGCCGAGAGGATTGTCCTCGAGCAGCAGCCGTCGCAGGCCGCCGGCTCGGCGCGCCGGCCGCCGGCCGGGCCGTCCGCGCAGCCAGGCCGCGGCCCGCTCTTCGAAGCCGGCCTCGGGCAGCACGACGTCGGCGAGGCCGATCCTGCGCGCCCGGTCGCCCGACAGGTTGCGCCCGGTCAGGATGAGGTCCAGCGCCGCCGTGAGTCCGACCCGCCGTGGCAGCCGGGTGCAGCCGCCCCAGCCCGGGAGGATGCCGAGCCGCACCTCCGGCAGGCCGATACGCGCCGATTCGCCGTCCGCCATGGCGACCCAGGTCGAGGCGAGCGCCAGCTCCGTGCCGCCGCCGACGCAGGTTCCCGCGATCGCCGCGGCGGTGGGGAAGGGGAGCGCCGCCCACGCGGCGAAGAGACGCTGTCCCAGCCGCGAACCGGCGGCCGCCTCCTCCGGGTCGGTGACCCGGGCGATCTCCTCGACGTCGGCGCCGGCGATGAAGATGCCCGGCTTGGCCGAACGCAGCATCAGGACGCGGATGTCGGTGCGTCCGCGCAGCTCGGCGAGGAGCGCCTCGAAGTCCGCCAGAGCCTCGCGGGTGAAGATGTTGGCCCGCCGGCCGGGCAGGTCGAACGTCAGATCGGCGAACCCGGTCTCGTCGACCGCCAGGCGGAAGGAGGGCTCCATCGGCTCACCCGGCTCCGGCTTCGGCCTCGGCATAGAGCCGGTCGAGCAGCTCCTTGTACTTCGAGTTGATCACCCGCCGCTTGACCTTCAGGGTCGGTGTCAGTTCGCCCCCCTCGAGCGTGAACTCGGCGGGCAGCAGCTCCCAGTTGCGCACCTGTTCGTAGCGTGCCAGACGGGAGTTGACCGCCGCGACGTCGGCGGCGACCAGGGCGCGCACCCGCGGCTCGGCGATCAGCGCCGCCGGCTCTCCGGCGATCCCCTGTCCGGCCGCCCACGCGCGCAGCGCCTCGAAGTCGGGGACGATCAGCGCCGAGAGGTATTGCCGCCGGTCGCCCACCACGACGGCCTGCGAGATCCAGCGGCTCTCCTTGAGCGCGTTCTCGATCGGCGCCGGAGCGACGTTCTTGCCGTAGGCGTTGACCAGAAGCTCCTTCTTGCGGTCGGTGATGTGGAGATAGCCGTCCGGGTCGACGTTGCCGATGTCGCCGGTGTGGAACCAGCCGTCGGCGTCGATCACCTCGGCGGTCGCTTCGGGCTTGCCGAAGTAGCCGCGCATGATGCCGGGGCCGCGGGCGAGAATCTCGCCGTCCTCGGCGATGCGCAGTTCGACCCCCTCGATCGCCTCGCCGACGCTGCCGAGGCGGGCGCGGCGCGGCCGGTTGACCGTCAGCACCGGCGAGGTTTCGGTCAGGCCGTAGCCCTCGAAGATCCGCACTCCGGCGCCCCAGAAGAACTCCGCCACGTCGCGCGCCAGCGGCGCGCCGCCCGAGGCGGCCATCTCGAAGCGGCCGCCGAGGCGGGCGCGGATCTTCGCGAAGACGAGCTTGTCGGCGATGCGCAGGCGCAGCGACGGCGGGCGCTCGGCAATCCGGTCGGCGACGTGCTCGCGCCCGACCTTGACCGCCCAGCGGAAGATCGCGTGACGCAGCCCGCCGGCCGCGCGCGCGGTCTCCCAGGCGCGCGCCATGACCTTCTCGTAGATGCGCGGCACCGAGACGAAGATCTGCGGTCGCACTTCGGCGAGGTTCTGCGCCACCGCCTGCACCGACTCGGCGTAGGCGATCGAGACCCCGAGGTTGAAGTAGATGTAGGTGACGGTGCGCTCGAAGGAGTGGGCGAGCGGCAGGAAGGAGAGCGCCGTCCATCCGGGCTGGATCGCCAGCGCCTTGCAGGAGGCCTCGACGTTCGAGGCCAGATTGCCGTGGGTCAGCATGACCCCCTTGGGGTCGCCGGTGGTGCCGCTGGTGTAGATCAGCGTCGCCAGGTCCTCGGGGCGCGCGCGCGCCAGCCACGCGTCGAACTGCGCGTCGGGGATGTCGGGCGCCCCGGCGAGAAGCTCCTCGAAGCCCGTCACGCCGTCGGTGGGAGGCGCCTCGCCGATGACCACGATGCGCTCGATCGTCGGCATCCGGTCGCGCACGCCGACGAGACCGGCCATCCGCTCGGCCCCCTGGACGAAGAGGATACGGGCACCGCTGTCGCGGACGATGTACGCGGCTCCCTCCGGCAGCAGGGTCGGGTAGATCGGCACGTGCACGGCCCCGAGGGCGAGCGCCGCGAAGTCCACCGTCGGCCAGTGCGGGCCGTTCTCGGCCATCTGCGCGATGCGGTCTCCCGGTCGGATTCCCGCCGCGTCGAGCGCCGCGGCCAGCCGCCGGACGCGGGCGGCGAACTCCCGGGTCGGAATCGGCACGTAGCGGCCGTCGACCTTGTGCTGGAGACAGTCGGGCTTGTCCCGGCGGAGCGTCGCTCCGATCAGTTCCGAAAGCGTGCGGATGGGCATGCGCGAACCTCCCGGGCGGTTGCCGGGGATCCTAGCAGCAGGCGATCGGACACCTTGACCGGCGGCGAGTCGCGGCGATACTCTTGCCCGCCTCGGAGGGGCGTCCGCCCACCTCCCGCCGCGACCCGAGCCGGCGGAGCGAACCCGAGGCAGGCCGGGGCGTAGCTCAGCTTGGTAGAGCGCACGGTTCGGGTCCGTGAGGCCGGAGGTTCAAATCCTCTCGCCCCGACCATTCTTTTTCCCACCCCCGCCGCATCGCCACACGACGCAGCACGCCGTGGCAAGCCCTGTGGCACCCGCCGGAGCAAGTGCCGGCCGGACGTGGCGCGAAGTGCAAGCCCTCGTAGAAAGGCTTCCATTGAAGGGAAAAGCGGCTTCGTGCGCGGCCAAGGCCGGCTCGCCGCCACCGGCTCGGCTGGCAAGCACAGGCAAGAAGGCGGGCAGGCAGGCAGCCCCGACCTTGCCCCGGACGTCCCGACGACCACCACCCGGTCTCTTCCTTCCATGAGCTTTTGCCTCTGCTTTTCCCCACACGCGATCCAGTGCCTCGGCATGGGACTCGCACGGTGTCGGCGGCGATTCCAGTAGGATCGTCCGCCGAAACCTGCAAGTGGCGGAAGGGGGACCCGAGGATGGCGGAGCAGCACGAACCTCACGTGCCGGCCGGATCGAACATGGCCGAGCTGACCTGGAAGGCGATCCTGCTCGGCATCGTGCTCGCCGCGATGATGGGCGCCGCCAACGCCTATCTGGCCCTCAAGGCGGGCCAAACGGTGTCGGCGACCTTTCCGGCCGCGATCCTCGCCCTGGCGGCGTTCCGGCTGCCCTTCTTCCGCGGTACCATCCTCGAACAGAACATCGCGCGCTCGGCCGGCACGGTGGGCGAGGCGCTCGCCGCCGGCGCCATCTTCACCATTCCTGCCTTTCTGCTCGTCTCGGTCGACGGGCAGCGGCTGTGGACGACCTTCAACTACTGGGAGACGGTCGTCATCCTGCTGCTCGGCGGCATCCTCGGCGTGCTGTTCATCACGCTGCTGCGCCGCACGCTGGCGGTCGACGCCGGCCTGCCCTACCCGGAGAGCAAGGCCTGCGCGGCGATCGTCAAGGCCGGGCAGGAGGGGGCGACCGGCGCCAGGTACGTCTTCGGTGCCATGGGCCTCGGCATCCTGATCCAGGTCTTCAAGGACTCGGCGGGCCTGAAGCTCTTCCGCGAGTCGGTCGAAGTCCTGCGCGAGCTGCCCGCATCGCTGATCCGCCACTTCGACTCCGCGCGCGGCGCGCTCGGCGAGGTGCGGCACGGCGGCGCCTTCACCTTCGCGACGCCGTCGGTCTCGCCCGCGCTGATCGGCGTCGGCTACATCATCGGCTTCGAGCTCGCGGCGATCAACTTCTCGGGCGGCGTGCTCGCCTGGCTGGTGTTCATTCCGATGATCGTCTTCGTCGCTCCCGACCTGCCGCAGCAGCTGGCAGTCGCCGGCGCGGCGGCACCGCCGACCGCCGAGGTCTTCTTCACGGTCTGGTACAACATCGTGCGGCCGATCGCGGTCGGCGCGATGCTGGTGGGCGCCGCCAAGACGATGTGGGGGATGCGCAAGTCGATCGCCTCGGCTTTCCGGGGCGCACTGCACAAGGGGAGCAAGGACGCGGAGGTCTCGCGGCTCGAGCGCGACCTCGACGCGCGGGGCATTCTCCTCGGCATCGCCGGATTGACCATCCCGCTGATCTGGCTGTTCTGGAAGTTCACCGACAACCTGCCCGGGGCGATCATCGCCGGCGTGGTGATGCTGGCGCTCGGCTTCCTGCTGTCGGCGGTCGGCGGCTACCTGGTCGGCCTGGTCGGCGGCTCGAACCAGCCGGTATCGGGACTGACGCTCTCGGCGCTGGTGCTCTCGGCGCTGCTGATGGTCGCCTTCGGCGTCACCGGCCTCCAGGGCGTCGGCGCGGTGCTCGGCGTCGCGGCGGTGGTCTGCTGCGCGATCTGCGTCTCGGGCAGCCTGATCCAGGACCTCAAGGTCGGCCACCTGCTCGGTGGCACGCCGCGCAAGATGGAGATCGCCGAGATCGTGGCGACGGTGACGACCTCGTTCGTGCTGGTCTTCCCGATGCTCTGGCTGCACCAGGCCAACATCAAGCAGGGGGGCATCGGCATCGGCGACCCGGAGCTGTCGGCGCCGCAGGCGGGCCTGATGGCGCAGCTCGCGCAGGGGATCGTCGGCGGCGAGATGCCGTGGGGTCTGATCCTGTTCGGCATGCTGTTCGCAGTCGCGCTGATCCTGATCAAGGCCCCGGCGCCGACGCTGATCGCGGTCGGCATGTACCTGCCGTTCGAGACCACCGGCGCGATCTTCGTCGGCGGGTGCCTCAAGTGGATCGCCGACAAGCTCGCCGCCCGCCGCGGCATCGCCGGGGACAACTTCGACAATTTCGGCTCGCTGGTCGCCTCCGGCCTGATCGCCGGCGAGTCGCTGACCGGCGTCATGTTCGCGGGCGCGGTGCTCGCTTTCGAGAAGTTCTCGTCGATCACCCACCTGCTGTTCGGCGTCGAGGAGCTGGCCTGGGTCGAAGGCCCCGCCGGCGCCTGGGCCTCGCTCGCCGCGCTGGGCGTGATCGTCTGGCTGCTCGTCGTCCTGCCGCTGCGGAAGGTCCGCGCGGCGACTGCCTGATTCCGTGGGAGGTGCGATGGTCAATCTGCGCGGCTTCACCCGCTCGTTCTGGGTCGCCAACGTTCTCGAGCTGTTCGAGCGCTTCGCGTACTACGGATCGAAGGCGATCCTCGCCGTCTTCGTCGCCGACCAGGTCGGTCTCGGCCCGGAGAAGGCGGGCTGGCTGGTGGGCAGCCTGTTCAACGGGTTGCTCTACTTCCTGCCCATCCTGGCCGGAACGGTGGTCGACCGCTACGGGTTCAAGAAGAGCCTGCTCGCCTGTTTCGCCATCTTCTGCCTCGGCTACCTGATGATCGGCCTCGGCGGCCTGCCCGCCGGCAAGCCGCTGGTCGAGGCGCTCGGCGCCGAGGCCTGGATGATCCTGGCGTTGCTGGTCACCGCGATCGGCGGCTCGCTGATCAAACCGTCGATCGTCGGCACCGTGGCCCGCACCACGACTCCGGAGACCAAGGCGTTCGGCTACTCGATCTACTACACGCTGGTGAACCTCGGAGGGGCGATCGGACCGATCCTCGCCCTGCAGGTGCGCGAGAGCAAGGGCATTTCGTACGTGCTGGTCATGTCGTCTCTCACCAGCCTCGCCCTCGTCCTGGCGACGCTGCTGTTCTTCCGCGAGCCGGCGCGACCCGCCGACGCGGCGCCGCCGAAGTCGATGGCCGGCGTGCTGGCCGACATGTTCCTCGTCCTGCGCAACGTCCGCTTCGTCAGCTTCCTGATCATCTTTTCCGGCTTCTGGGCGATGTTCTGGCACATCTTCTACGCCCTGCCGTTCTACGTCCGGGACGTGCTGAAGTTCGGCAAGTTCGAGATCATCGAGACGGTCGACGCGTGGACGATCATCCTGGTCACCGTCCCGGCGGCGGCGATCGCCAAGAGGCTCTCGCCGCTGGCGGCGATGTCCACCGGCTTCCTGCTCGCCAGCGCCTCCTGGTTCGTCATGGGCGCCTTTCCGACGCTCACCATGACGATCGTGGCCATCGCCATCTTCGCCATCGGCGAGGCGACGCAGGCGCCGCGCTACTACGAGTACGTGGCGGACCTCGCTCCGAAGGAGCAGATCGGCACGTACATGGGGTTCGCCTTCCTGCCGGTGGCGATCGGCACCTTCGTCTCCGGCTTCACCAGCGGCCGGCTGGTCGCCCACTACGTCGGGCGGACCGTGGACGAGGTCCTCGCTCCGGGGCCGGGCTTCGCCGTGGCGCACCGCATGTGGTACTGGGTCGGGGCCATCGGCGTCGCCTCGACGATCGGCATGCTGCTCTACGACCGGCTGGTGGCGCGGCGCGTGCGCGCCTGAGTCGATCGGCTCAGCCGGCGCGGCGCTGGAAGTCGGCCATGAAGGCGGTCAGGGCGTCGACGCCGGCTTCGGGGAAGGCGTTGTAGATCGAGGCGCGGATGCCGCCGACCGAGCGGTGCCCCTTGAGGCCGTCGAGACCCTGCGCGGTGGCCTCGGCGACGAAGCGCTTCTCGAGTTCCTCCGAGGGCAGCCGGAAGGTCACGTTCATCCACGAGCGCGAATCCGGCCGGGCGTGGCCGCGGTAGAAGCCGCCGCTGCCGTCGATCGCCGCGTAGAGTTTGCCCGCCTTGCGTTCGTTGCGCTCCCCTGCGGCCGCCAGGCCCCCTTCGGCCAGCAGGTGACGGAGCACCAGGTGGAGGACGTAGATCCCGAAGACCGGCGGCGTGTTGTAGAGCGAGCGCTCCTTGGCGTGCGTCGCGTAGCGCAGGTAGACGGGGAGATCCTGCGGCGCCCGGTCGAGGAGATCCTCCCGGACGACCACCACGGTAATGCCCGCGATCGACAGATTCTTCTGTCCGCCGGCGTAGACGAGCGCGAACTTCGAGAAGTCCACCGGCCGGCAGAAGATGTCCGACGAAGCGTCGTTGACCAGCGGGATCTCCGGCGCCACCTCGGGCACGAAGTGGAACTGCGTGCCGTAGATCGTGTTGTTCGAGGTCATGTGGACGTAAGCGGGGTTCCGGGTCGGGCGGATCCCGTCGGCGGCGGGGACGTGGTCGTGGTTCGTCTCCTTCGACGAGGCGATGACGTTGACCTGGCCGACCTTGCGCGCCTCCTGGATCGCCTTGGCCGACCAGACGCCGGTGTCGACGTAGTCGGCATGCCCGCCGGCGGGCAGCAGGTTCATCGGCACCATCGAGAACTGCAGCGTCGCCCCCCCCTGGAGGAAGAGGACCTTGTAGCCGGACGGCAGGCCGGCCAGCCGCGCGAAGTCCTCCTCGGCGGCGAAGCAGATCTCCTCGAAGGGCTTCGAGCGGTGCGAGATCTCGAGGACCGACATGCCGACGCCCGGCAGGGCGAGCAGGTCGCGCTGCGCCTGCTCGAGGACGGGGAGGGGGAGGACGGCCGGGCCGGCCGAGAAGTTGAAGAGGCGCTCGCTGCGGTTCGACATGGGGATCTCCGGGATATCGGCGGAGCAGGCCGCCGGGTGGATTCTACGGGGCCGGGGCCCGCAGTTCAGCCTCGAGCGCCGCGGCGAGCGGGGCGGCGATCCGGTCCGCCTTGCGCGGCCCGATCCGCGACTCGACGAACGGCCGCCAGGGGGCACCCAGCAGGTCGCGGCGGACTTCGAGGCAGAGCACCGAGCCGGGATGGGCCCGGGCGTGGCGGTGACCGGTGGTCGCCGGGTGCAGGTGATAGCTCGCGTTCTCGGCCGACTCGATGCCCGCCGCCGCGAGCGCGGCGCGCAGTCGTTCGACCAGTCCGGCGGGGGCGAGACGCTCTCCGGAGGGAGTCGCGGTGATCAGATCGACCGGCGGCCTCACGCGCCACCGCGCGTAGCTCCGCGGCCGATAGGCCTGGCGCAGAGCCGGCACGATCTCCGCGTCCACTTCCACCTCCACGCTGCGCGGGGCATAGGTGTGCAGGGCCAGGGCCAGGCCGCCGCCCCCGCAGGCTTCGCGGTAGGCCTCGACGGCGAGATCGGTATAGCGCCGGTGCGCCGCCAGCAGCAGCGCGCGATCGCGCGGATCGCCGACGTAGGCGGGCAGGCCGGCGCTCATGCCGGACTCCACCGACGCGTCGACCACCCGGTTGACGTCGATGAAGGTGCGCGGAACGCGGCAGCGCAGGACGAGGACGCGGCGCCCGGCCCGCGCGAGGCGCACGGCGACCCGGCGCGCCAGCTCCGGCGCCCCCTCGTCGGTGTTGACGTGGAAGAAGGTCGCCAGGCCGGCCGGCAGGGGGCCGCGCAGCCGCTCACGCAGGCGTTCGAAGTCGGCGCTCCCGGTGGCGCCGTGGGGGACCTCGATCAGCAGCTCCGCGGCGCCCGGCGGACCGAAGCGCTCGGGCTCGGAGACGATGAGGGGTTCCCGCACGCGGTCAGTCGGCCCGGATCGCCAGCTGGCGCGCGTCGAGCACGTCCGGGTGGCCGTCGCGGATCGCGGCGAGCACCGTGCCGGGCAGCTCGCCGTCGATCTGCACCGAGGCCACCGCCGCCTCGCCGCCCGCGAAGACGATGTTCTCGGCCTCCTGGACGTTGCGTCCCGCCTCGTGCAGCCGCTCGAAGACGTGCGCCAGGACGCCCGGCCGGTCACGGTGACGCACCACCAGCCGGTGGGTCGCCTCGGTCCGTCGCGCCAGGTTGACGCAGTTGGGCACGCGGCCGCTGGCGACGAATTCGCCCACGATGCGCACCGTTTCCGCGGCGATCGCCTCCTGCGCCTGTTCGGTGGAGGCGCCGATGTGGTGGGTACCGTAGACGCCGGGCAGGGCGACGATCGGATCGTCGAACTCTCCCGCGGCGCCGGCCGGCTCGCGGTGGAAGACGTCCAGCCCGACGCGCAGCCCGCGTTCGCGGACCGCCGCGGCGAGTGCTTCGGCGTCGACGACTTCGGCGCGCGCCGTGTTCAGGAAGATGGCGCCGGGCGGCAGCGCGCCGAGCACACCGGCGTCGACGAAGCCGCGGTTCTCCGCCGACAGGGCGACGTGCACGGTGAGGGCGTCGCACGCCGCCGCGACCGCGGCGGGATCGGGCGCCAGCCGGATCGGCCGGCGCTGGTGGATCTCCTCGAGGCCGAGGTCGCGCGCCTCGGCGAGAGTGAGTGGCCGGGACTGGCCGGCGAAGCGCCGGCTCCAGGCGACGATCGCCAGGTCGAAGGCGGCGGCGCGGCGGATCACCTCGACGCCGATCGAGCCGAGTCCCAGCACGCCGAGCGTGCGGCCGGCGAGGCCGGCGGCCCGCGAGTACTCCTTCTTGTTCCAGCGGCCGGCGCGCAGATCGGCGACGCCGTCGGGGATGCGGCGATCGGCGGCGATCAGCAGGCCGAGCGTCAGCTCGGCCACGGCGACGGCGTTGCGACCCGGGCAGTTGGCGACGTGGATCCCGCGGGCCGAGGCGGCGGCGACGTCGATCGTGTTGACCCCCGCCCCGGCGCGCACCACCAGCGCCAGCGGCGCCGCGTCGAGCATGCGCGCGTCGATCTTCGTGCCGCGCACGACGAGCACCGTCGGCCGCTCGCGGGCGAGCACCGTGACCAGCGCCGCGTCGGCGGCATCGGGCTCGTGGATCACTTCGCAACCGAGGGAGGCGAGCCCGGCGACGCCGCTCTTCTCGAACTTGTCGGCGATGAGGATCTTCATCGGCTCAGATCTCCTGGACGAGCAGGCCGTCGCGCAGCTTGGGTTCGAACCAGGTCGACTTCGGGGGCATGACCTGGCCGGCATCCGAGACGGCGAACAGGTCGGCCACGGTGACCGGGTACATGGCGAAGGCGACCGCCGCGGCGCCGCTGTCGACGCGGCGCTCGAGTTCGGTAGTGCCGCGGATGCCGCCGACGAAGTCGATCCGCTTGTCGGTGCGCGGGTCGGCGATGCCGAGCAGCGGCGCGAGAACGCTCTCCTGCAGGAGGTTGCAGTCGAGGCCGGCGATCGGCGACGCCGGGTCGGGGGAGTCCGGCAGGCAGAAGGTGCGCCAGCCTCCGCGGAGGTAGACCGAGACCCGGCCGCGGGCGGTCGGCTGGGGGGCGTCCTCGACGAAGCGGAAGCGCGACTCGAGCTCGGCGACGAAGCCGGCCGCGTCGCGCCCGGCGAGGTCCGCCACCACGCGGTGGTACGGGAGGATCTGCATCTGATCGTCGGGGAAGGCGACGGCGAGGAAGGTGTCCGGGTCGCCGGCCCCCGGCGCCGGCGGATGCGGCGCGCGGCCGGCGCGGATCTCGTCGCGCGCTCGCCAGGCGGAGGCGGCGCGGTGGTGGCCATCGGCGATGTAGAGGCGCGGAATCCGGCCGTAGGCGGCGACCAGGGCGTCGCGCGAGGCACCGGTGACGTGCCAGACGGTGTGGGCCACGCCGTCGCCGGCGTCGAAGTCGTAGATCGGCGCGCCTTCCGTCGCGGCGGCGACCAGGGCGTCGATCTCGGAGCTCGCCCGGTAGGTGAGGAAGACGACGCCGGTCTGGGCGCGCACGGTGACGATGTGGCGGGTGCGGTCGTCCTCCTTCTCGCGCCGCGTCCTTTCGTGCTTGAGAATGAGGTCCCGCTCGTACTCGTCGACCGAGAAGCCGCCGGCGACGCCGGTCTGCACGTGGTTGCCCATGCGCAGCCGGTAGACGTAGAGACCGGGTTCGGCGTCGGTGGCGAGCGGGGCCGCGGCGCGGAGCCGCTCGAGATTGGCGCGGGCGCGGTCGTAGACGGCGGGGGCGTAGGGATCGGAACCTTCCGGCAGCTCGATCTCGGAACGGGTGACGCGCAGGAACGACAGCGGGTTGTCGGCGGCGATCCGGCGGGCCTCGTCGGTCGAGACGACGTCGTAGGGAACGGAAGAGACGCGGGGCGCCACCGCGGGGGCGGGGCGCAGGGCACGGAACGGGGTCAGCTGGGCCATGCCCCGATTCTAGGCGAGCGGAACCCTCCATCCGGCGCCGGCCGGCGCTTTGTCATAATGCGGTCTCCGGGCAGCTCCGGCGGGGGTCGACGATCCCGCTCCGGCCGGCCCCCTCCACGAACCGGCGAGGTTTCCACGCGATGAATCCGCTTTCCATCGGACTGGTCGGCTGTGGCCGCATCGGCCGCAGTCTGGTCCGCCTGCTGGCTCGCCACGACAGGGTGCGCCTGGCGGCGATCGAGGAGCTCTCCGAGCCGGAGGCGGTGAAGTACCTCCTCGAGTTCGACACGCTGCTCGGACGCTCGCCCGACGCCGTCCGCGCGACCGGCGGCGGACTCGAGATCGCCGGCCGCCAGGTGGCGCTGCTGCGCCCCCCGGCCGAGGGGGTCCCGCCCTGGCGCGAGCTCGGCGTCTCCGTGGTGATCGAGGCGACCGGCAAGCCGCGCAGCCGGCGGGAGCTCGAGGCCCACCTCGCCGCCGGGGCGCGACGGGTCGTTCTCTGCTCGCCTTCCGCCGAGCCTCCCGACGTGACGCTGATCGCCGGCGTCAACGGCGATGCGCTGTCGCCCGATCAGCGGATCCTCTCGGTCGGCTCGGTGACCGCCAACTGCGCCGGGCCGGTGCTGCGCGTGCTCGCGCGCGAGATCGGCATCGAGCGGGCCTTCCTCACCACCGTGCACGCGTTCTCGAACCAGCTCCGGCTGGCGGACGTGCCGGCGCCCGATCAGCGCAGCGGGCGGGCGGCGGGCGAAAACATCATTCCGCAGCCGACCAACGCCGACGAGGTGCTCGCCGAGCTCCTGCCCGAGCTCACCGGCAGGATCTCCGGCATGGCGATTCACGTGCCGGTGCCGAACGGCTCGCTGGTCGACCTGACCTGCTGGCATCCGGGGGAGGTCTCGGCGGAGAGGGTCAACGAGGTGATGCAGACCGCCTGCGCCGGCGAGCTGGCCGGGGTGATCGACTGGGAGTCGGAGCCGATCGTCTCCTCGGACATCCTGCACACGCGCTTCTCCGGGGTTTTCGATTCGCTCTCCACGATGGTGGTCGGCGGCCGGGTATCGAAGACGCTCACCTTCTACGACAACGCCTGGGGCTACGCCAATCGCGTCGTCGAGCTGCTCGAGCGGCTGGGCGACTTCGACCGAGAGGAGTCCGCGGCGTGAGCGTGCGCGTCGGCATCAACGGTTTCGGCCGGATCGGCCGGTCGGTCTTCCGCATCCTCGTCGAGCGGCCCGGGATCGAAGTGGTCGGCATCAACGACCTCTACGAGAACCATCACCTCGCCTACCTGCTGCGCTGGGACTCGGTGATGGGCGAGTTTCCGGGCGAGGTCACGGCCGACGAGGACTTTCTCCACGCCGCCGGCCAGAAGGTGGCGATGACCGCCGAGCGCGATCCGGCGGCGATCCCGTGGTCGGATCTCGGCGCCGACATCGTGGTCGAATCGACGGGGGCCTTCCGGACCCGGGAGAAGCTCGAGCGTCACCTCGCCGCCGGCGCGGGCAAGGTCGTCCTGACCGTGCCGGCCAAGGACGCGATCGACCGCATGGTGGTGATCGGCGTCAACGACGAAACGCTGCTGCCGTCCGACCGCATCGTCTCGAACGCTTCCTGCACGACCAACTGCCTCGCCCCGGTGGCCAAGGTCCTCGACGACGCCTTCGGCATCGAGGAGGGGTTCGTCTCGACCATTCACGCCTACACCAACGACCAGCGGCTCGCCGACGTGCCGCACAAGGACCTGCGGCGCAGCCGCGCGGCGACGGTCAACGTGATTCCCACCTCCACGGGCGCCGCGCGGGCGGTGGGCAAGGTCCTGCCGGCGCTCGCGGGCCGGCTCGACGGCGTCGCCCTGCGGGTACCGGTGCCGGACGGCTCGATCATCGACTTCGCCTGCCGCCTGGCCGCCCGTCCCGGGGTCGCCGAAATCAACGCCGCCGTGCGGGCGCAGGCCGAGGGGGCGATGGCACGCGTCCTCGCCTACAGCGAGGAGTCGATCGTCTCGACCGACGTCATCGGCAACCCGCACTCGTCGATCTTCGACGCGCAGCTGACGCAGGCGTCGGGCGACGGCTGGGCGCGGGTGATCTCGTGGTACGACAACGAATGGGGTTACTCGCAGCGGGTCGTCGACCTGATCGAACGGATGGCGACGCTCGGCGACGGGGTGCGGGCGTGAAGCGGGTCGGAGTCTTCGGCTGGGGGATCGTCGCCCCGAAGTCGCCCGACGTCGACGCCTTCGCGCGCAACCTCGAGCGGTCCGAGAGCTGGCTCTCTCCCTTCAACGGCTTCGGGCCCGACTGCTTTCTGGTCGGCATGCCCGAGTTCTCCTTCGCGGCGTGCAAGCCGTGGATCGACGAGCGCTTTCCGCCGAACCGCTTCCCGCAGCTCGAAGAGAAGATGGACCTGCCGACCCAGTTCGCCATCGGTGCCTTCATCCAGGCGCTGGGCCAGAACCCGGGAATCGAGCAGGAGCTGCAGCGGCTGGGCACCGAGGCCCACGTCTACGTCGGCACGGGTCTCGGCGCCCTGGCGCGCGTCTCCGACACCGCCATCCACCTCTACCACGCGCAGCGGCGGTGGAATCGCTTCTGGGCCCAGCCCGAGCGCAACCGCGCCCTCGCCGAGTACCTCGCCCATCCGGAGCAGTTCGATCCGACGATCGTCGTTCCCCAGTCCCCCGACGAAACGACTCCGGACGAGGTCGAGGAGGCCGAAGACCGCTGGTGGGAGTTCTGGACCGAGCGTTCGGCCGAGCTCGCGGAGTACCTCGCCGAGCTGCGGGAGATCGAAGCGCTGTCGGTCGAGGGTCCGGTGGAGACCGGCAAGATCGCCCTGATCAAGGAGAAGCAGCGGCGCCGCCAGAGGCTGCAGCGCAAGTGGGGGGCGCCCAATCCGCCGTGGCACGAAGTGTCGCCCAACGTGCTGTGGAACATCCACAACTCGGCGGCGGCGCAGATCTCGATGCTGGGCAGGATCCACGGCCTCGCCTTCGCGCCGGCGGCGGCCTGCTCCACCTTCGGCGTCACGCTCAAGCTGGCGATGGACGCGATCCGGCGCGGCGAGGCGAAGGCGGTGGTGCTCGGCGCCAGCGACCCGCCGCCGCTGCCGATGACGGTCGGGGCCTTCTACGGCGCGCGCGTGATCGCCGCCGACGGCCAGGTCTCCAAGCCGCTCACCACGCTGCGCGGCACCCACGTGGCCGGCGGCGCGGCGATCTGGATTCTCGGCGACCTCGAGCACATGACCGGGCTCGGCTTCGCGCCGCTCGGCCTCGAGCCGGTGGCGGTCGGCGTCTCGTCCGACGCCGAGCACATCATCACGCCGTCGAAGGAGGGGCCCGAGCGGGCGATCCGCCAGGCGCTCGAGGCGGCGGGCGTCGGACCCGAGGAGATCGTCACCTGGGACCTGCACGCCACCGCCACGCCGGGTGACTATCTCGAGGTCGAGAACCTCCGCCGCATCCTGCCCGAAGAGGTCGTGGTGAGCGCGCGCAAGGGGACGTTCGGCCACGGGATGGGGGCGAGCGGCGGCTGGGAGCTCACCGCCCAGTACCTCGGCGCGGCGCGCGGCGCGCTCTTCCCGACGCCTCTCGGCAAGGGGGAGCTGCACGAGCAGATCGCCCGGCAGCACCGCAAGTTCGTATTCGATTCGGCCTGCCGGGTGCCCGCCGGCTGGACGGGCAAGCTGTCCATGGGCGTCGGAGGCGTCAACGCCTGCGTCGTGTCGCGATCGTGGCCGTCCGAGTGACGCCGCGCTTCGCATCCACTTTCGATCGGAGAAGCCGCATGTCGAGTCTCGTTCGCATCCCCCGGATTCACGCCGCCGCCGTGGCGGCGGCCCTCATCGTCGCCTGCGGCTGCGCCAAGGAGCCCGCCGCGGGGGACAACGGAGCCGCCCCCGCGGCCGCCACAGCGGCGCCGGAGGCGGCCGCCGCGCCGGTCGCCACCGACGGTCAGGCGGCCGGCGTTCCGCCAGCCGGCGCCGCGCAGGCCGCCGAGCCGGTGCTCGCCGACTCGGAGATTCCGGAGATCGTCGCCCGTGTCGACGGCGAGGAGATCACCCGCGCCGATCTGCTGGCCCGCGCCGGCGAAGCGCGTGGCGCGCTCGCCCAGCGCGGCGTACCGCCGCCGCCTTCGACGCGCAGCTTCTACGGCAAGGTGCTCGACGACCTGATCGGCAACGCGCTGGTCTTCCGCCAGCAGAAGGCGGCCGGCAAGGAGGCGCCGGCGGCCGACGTCGCCGCGCAGATGGCGGCGCTGCGCTCGCAGTTCGAGTCGGACGCCGATTTCGACAAGGCGCTCGCCGACCGTGGATTCGACCGTCCGCGGCTCGAGCGCGAGATCGCCGAAAGCCTGACCGTGCAGAAGTGGGTCGCCGAGTCGATCCTGCCGACGCTGCAGGTGACCGAGGCGGAGGCCCGCGAGTTCTACACCGCCAACCAGGAGCGCATGATCGACCCCGAGCGGGTGCGCGCCCGCCACATCCTGCTCACCGTCGACCCGGAAGGCACGGCCGAGCAGAAGCAGGCGGCGCGGACCCGGATCGAGGAGCTGCGCGCCAAGCTCGTCGGCGGCGCGGACTTCGCCACCGTGGCCCGCGAATCGTCGCAGGACCCCGGCTCGGCGCCGCGCGGCGGCGAGCTCGGCTGGATCGTGCGGGGCCAGACGGTGCCGGCCTTCGAAACGGCGGCCTTCGCGGCCGAGGTCGGCAAGCTGAGCGACGTCGTCGAAACCCGCTTCGGTTTCCACCTCCTCGAGGTGCAGGAGAAGGTCGCCCAGTCGACGGTGCCGTTCGAGCAGGCGCGGCCGCGCATCGAGGAGCTGCTCAAGCAGCGCAAGATGGAGCTCGTCGTGAAGGAGAAGCTCAACGAGCTGGGCAGCCGGGCGAAGGTCGAGATTCTGTTCTGACGCCGGGAGCGACGCGGACATGCGTCTGTTCGCGCGGGTACGCGTCGCCGCCATCGCCGCCGGTCTGCTGACTTCGGCATGGATGCTGGTCGCCGCCCTGCCGGGAGGAGACCAGCTCAATCTGCTCGCCCGCGGCTGGCTGCTCGCCGGCCGCGGCGAGCTGGTGCCGTGGGGCAATCCGATGTCCTGGGGGGGGCTGGCGCCCGGCGCGGCGACGAGCTGGCTGGTCGGCGGGCCGCTGGCGGTCTGGATGGACCATCGCGCCCCCGGCGCGCTGATCTGGCTCACCCACCTGATCGCTCTCGTCCTGCTCGATCGCGCGCTGCGGCCGCTGCTCACCCCGTTCGAACGGGCGGCCTTCGCCGTCCTGTTCGCGCTCAATCCGTGGCGCGTCCAGGCGGCGGCGGTCCTGTGGAATCCGAACTACCTCTTCCTGGTGGGAGCGGTGCACCTGACGACGGCGCGCCGGCTGGCCCGCTCACCGTCGTTCGCCGCCGGCTTCCTGCACGTCGCGGTGGTCGGCGTTGCGGCGCAGGTCCATCCGTCGGTGCTGTTGCTCGGCGTGCTGTCGCTGCTGCTCTGGCTGCGCGGCGAGCTGCGGCCGGCGTGGAGCGGAATGCTGGCGGGGGCGGCGGCGGTCGGCCTGACTCTGATCCCCTGGTTCGCCGCCGGGCCGATGCCGGCGCACGCTCCTGCGGGGGAGGGGTTTCTCTTTCGCGGCCTGCTGATGGTGCAGCCGTTGCTCAAGGGGCTTTCGTACTGGCTGCGCTACCCGTCGCTGGCCCTGCCGGCGCGGCAGTTGCGCCTCGACTTCGCCGAGCATCTGGGTGCCGGGCTCGATGCGCGCGTGATGCCGTTCCTGCCGGCTCTGCTCGGCTTCGCCGCGGTGGCGACGATGATCGGCGCCCTCGTCGCTCTGGTCGCCTTTCTGCGCCGTGGACCGGCGGAGCCGGCGGAGACCGACGCCGAGGGCCGGCGCTGGCTGGCTCGCTACCTCCGCCTCGCCCTGGTCGCCAGCCTTCTCGTGCTCGCCGCCGCGCCGACCACGCCGCAGAGCTGGCAGCTCTATCCGCTCTTTCACGCCGCCGTGCTGGCGGTCGTCCTCGGCCTCGGCCGCTTCGCCGCCGCCGCCACCGCGCGCGGTCATGGACGGCGCGTGGCGGGCGGCCTCGTCGCCGCGGCGCTGGTGGCGGCCGGCTTCAATCTGCTCCTGCTCGCCGGCGGCCCCGACTTCCGCTGCGGCGGCCGTCACCCCGAGTCCTTCCCCCTGCGCTCGCACTCGCCGATGTTCGACGAGCTCGGCATCACCCGCGACTGCCCCTGGCTCCACGACCAGCCCGACGGCTGGTGGCCCGACGTCCTGCCGGAGGG